>JBLGAT010000058.1:0-17186 GCA_047612485.1 Psychroserpens sp. | reverse complement strand
TTTGTCCATGTAAAAAGGTTGTGCTATTTGAGTACAAATATCGAATATTTTGTGAAACTACAACGATTTCGCCAACGTTTAGTTTTTTAAATTTATAACTTTGTGTTTTATTTGTAACAATTATGGGAAACTTCACAATTAGGGATGCGCAAGCAAAAGATATGGAAAGGGTATTGCAACTTATCAAAGAGTTAGCGGTATTCGAAAATGAGGATAATGCCGTTGAGGTAACGGTTGAAGATTTGGTCAGGGACGGATTTGGTGAAAAAAAATTGTTTCATTGTTTTGTTGCGGAATCCAACGGAAAAATTGAGGGTATGGCTTTAGTTTATAAGAGGTATTCCACTTGGAAGGGGCCAACTGTGCATTTGGAGGACCTTATTGTTACCGAGAAGATGAGGGGAAGTGGTCTTGGGACAGCACTTTTGAACCAAGTTGTTGCCTATGGTCATCAGTTAGGGGTAAAACGTATCAACTGGGAGGTTTTGGATTGGAACGAGCCTGCCATTAACTTTTATGAGGCCAAAGGGGCCGATGTTAAGAGGGATTGGGATGTGGTACATTTAGATGAACAGGGGATACAAAATTATATGAACAATATTTAATTGGTCGATAACTGGATATTAAAGTTGAAAAGATAATATATGAGAATTTTCAAATTTGGGGGAGCATCGGTTAAAGATGCCGATGGCGTAAAGAATGTGGTTAACGTACTAAATCAAGTAGGTCATGAAAATACCTTGCTGGTAATATCGGCAATGGGAAAGTCCACCAATGCGATGGAAGAGGTGGTCAATGCCTATTTCAAGGACAAGGTTTCTTTGTCATCAGCTGTCCACGAAGTGGTGAAGTACCACAATGATATATTAATGGATCTGTTCGAAAATGAAAAACACCCGATCTATGGTAAGGTAAAAGCCCTCTTTGAAGAGGTGCAGGGGTTTTTGGTTTGGAACAAATCCCCTAAATATAGTTTTGTTTATGATCAAGTGGTAGGTTATGGAGAATTGGTTTCCAGTACCATATTAAGCGCTTATTTTAATGAAGTAGGGATTACCAATAATTGGTTGGATGTGCGGCACTTTATAAAAACAGATGACAATTATAGGGACGCAACCGTAAATTGGGACGACACCCAGAAAAAGGTCACCGATGGAATCGATAAATCGAAGCTTAATATCACCCAAGGTTTCATAGGGAGCGATGAAAACAACTTCACCACTACCTTAGGTAGGGAAGGATCCGATTATTCTGCGGCAATATTGGCGTTTTGTCTTAATGCCACTGAAGTCACTATTTGGAAGGATGTCCCAGGAGTCTTGAATGCAGACCCAAGGTACTTTGAAAATGCACGTTTATTGAACAATATCTCCTATAGGGAGGCTATAGAACTCGCTTTTTACGGAGCCTCGGTAATACATCCCAAAACCTTACAGCCATTACAAAGAAAGGAGATTCCCTTGCATGTTAAATCCTTTATACATCCCAAAGATCCAGGTACCACGGTTGGAAAAGGAGTTGGAATTGAACCAGAGGTGCCTTGTTTTATAGTAAAGAAAAACCAAGTTTTGATGAAACTATCATCCTTGGATTTTTCGTTTATTGTTGAGGACAGTATCAGTGAGCTTTTTAAACTTTTGCATGACCATAGAATGAAGGTGGACCTGATACAAAACTCGGCCATCAGCTTTTCGGTCTGTTTGGACAACAAGTTTGGAAAATTACAGGAACTTCTTGACTTGTTAAAAAGCAGGTTTAAAGTAGTTTATCACGAAGATGTCTCTTTGTACACCATAAGACATTTTGATGCTGAGTCCATTGCATCCCTTCAAAACGGCAAAGAAATCCTGTTGGAACAACGGGGAATAGAGACCGTGCAATTGGTAGTAAAATAATGGGATAAATGGAGGGGTTGTCGATTTTGCAAGTCGTTTCAACTTGGTTTTCCTATATTTACGGTGACCAATTTTTAAATGAACTATGGGCCTTGTAACCGCAAAGGAGGTAGCGAAAGCTATTCGCATTGATAGATATGGCCTTTTAGGTACTTTTATGGGATGGTTCCTAATGAAAGTCACTAGGTTATCCAGTATTAATAAATTTTATATAGACCATAAACATTTAGAAGGCACTGCGTTTCTGGATGCCATTCTGGAACATTATCAAATCAAATTTGAAATACCCGAGGAAGATTTTAAACGTCTACCCAAGGAAGGCGCCTATATTACCATCAGCAACCATCCTTTAGGGGGAATTGATGGGGTACTTTTGTTGAAATTATTGTTGCAGCACCGGCAGGATTTTAAAATCATCGCCAATTTTTTATTGTACCGCATCGCACCAATGTCTCCCTATATTATGCCGGTCAATCCCTTTGAAAACCACAAGGATGCCAAAAGCAGTATTGCCGGATTCAAAAGTGCAATGGGCCACTTACGGGATGGGCACCCTTTGGGGATTTTCCCTGCAGGGGAGGTGTCTACCTATAGGGATGGCAAGCTGATTGTGGACAAGCCTTGGGAAGAGGCTGCCCTAAAACTCATTAGAAAGGCAGAAGTACCCGTGGTTCCCATTTATTTTCACGCCAAAAACAGTAGATTGTTCTATCACCTTTCCAAGATCAACGATATCTTTAGAACTGCAAAATTACCGTCAGAAGTAACAACACAAAGGAATAGGGTGATCAAGGTTAGAATAGGGCACCCTATTTCCGTTTCAACCCAAAATGAACAGGAATCCCTCGAAGAATTCACAGATCTTTTAAGGAGAAAGACCTATATCCTTTCCAATGCCTATGAAAGGGAAAGTATATTGGACAAAGTACCTACCACATTAAAGATCCCAAAGGCTCCGAAAAAGATTGCAACTGCAGTACGTACAGAAGTCATTCAAGAAGAAATAGTGCGCTTAAGGGAAAAAGACTGCCGATTGTTACAAAGCAAGAATTATGAAGTTTTCCTGGCAACAGCCAAGGACATGCCCTTTATCTTACAGGAAATAGGAAGGCAACGGGAAGTGACCTTTAGGGCTATTGGGGAAGGGACCAATAAGTCGATTGACCTAGATAGTTTTGACGAATATTACCACCACCTATTTTTATGGGACGATGAGGATAAGGCCATAGTTGGGGCCTATAGAATGGGGATGGGCTCTGAAATTTTTGACAAATACGGCATAGATGGGTTCTATTTACAGGATCTGTTCCGATTGGAACCTGAACTGTATGAGATGATGAGTCAGTCCATTGAAATGGGTCGTGCCTACATTGTAAAAGAATACCAACAAAAGCCAATGCCCTTGTTCTTGTTATGGAAGGGCATTGTACATACTACCTTGCGCTATCCCGAACATAAGTACCTTATAGGAGGGGTAAGTATCAGCAACCAATTTTCCAATTTCTCCAAATCCCTGATGATAGAGTTTATGAAATCTAACTACTGGGATCCTTATGTGGCCCAATATATCAGGCCTAAAAAGGAATTCAAGGTCAAACTAAACGATGCTGATAAGGAATTTGTTTTTGATGAGACAAAGGCAGATTTAAATAAGTTCGATCGCCTAATTGACGAGGTAGAACCTGGAGCTCTGCGTTTACCGGTGTTGATCAAAAAATATATCAAGCAGAATGCCAAGGTGATTGCTTTTAATGTAGATCCTTTATTTAATAATTCCGTAGACGGGTTAATGTATATCAAGATTGCAGATCTTCCAGAAAGCACGGTAAAACCTGTTATGGAAGAGTTCCAAGCTGAGTTAGAACGAAAACTGGCGGAATCCCAACAAAATGGGGATATTTCATTAGACTAGGTGATACATAATACTTTTCTGTAAAGCAAAAGCCCAACTGGATCCAGTTGGGCTTTTGCTTAGGAAGATACTTCAAACACCGACTTTGGTGCTGCGGCGTTCAAATAGTACGTTGTCCTTCCAAACACCATCCAACTGTGCCACCCGTTCCCGATGGCCTATTTTTCTGAAGCCCATTTTTTTATGAAGGAGAATACTACCCGTATTATCTGGAAATATTCCTGATTGTAGGGTCCAAAACCCTGCTTCTTCGCTCTCTATAACCAGCTGTTTCAATAGTAATTTACCAATTCCAAGGCCCCTGCTTTTTGTGCTTACATAAACACTTACTTCTGCTACGCCACCATATACACAACGACCTGAAACAGGGGAGAGTGCGGCCCATCCCACTACTCGTTCCTCATGAACGACTACCAACCTGCAATTGGTCAAATGGTTGGCGTCCCAATGTTCATAGGAGGGTACCTTTGTTTCGAAGGTAGCATGGCCCGTGGCGATGCCTTCGGCATAAATAGAGGCTACCCGCTCCCAATCTGATACGATCATTTTTCGGATCTCCATCGGTGTTTATTTAGCAGCAACCGCTCCCTGGAGCGCATGAGTTGGAGGCATTATCTTGTGTTGACACCTCAGGAATCCCACAGGTTTCTTTGGCCTTACAGTCGGTCTTTTCAACACTAAGATGCAACAGCAAGGTGTCCCCTTGGACCGTATGTTCATTAACAAACAATTGGGCAGTATGGAATTGAGCATTGCTATACTCAAATTTCACCTCTGCTTCCTTTGCCATGGGTTTAATACGGTCTACTTTGGATAAGATGCCCATGGCCTTGTAGGCAGACAGATAGTCCCTTTTGTCCTTTTCGGTCGGACTTTCCCAGAGTTGTATAATGGTTTCTTTCCAGTAGTCGGTTCCCGCTCCACAATCCACAGAATCAATAGTGATGTTTTTCACCTCGGTGATATGGTAATTGGCGCCAACTTTCTTGCCATTTTGATATTCAAAAACAAGGCTCTTGTTAGGATGTTCCCTTAGAAGGGAAAGGAATTCTGAAGTTTTCATAAGCTTAAGTTTAAAGACGTTTAACAGCAGTTAGCCTGCGTAGTATTAAAAAAACTGTTTAGTTGTGATTGGATTTCGTTCCATTTTTTTAAATCGATACAATAGCATACGGTTTTTCCTTCAATTTTCCCTTTAAGTAGCCCTATGCTCTTGAGCTCTTTTAAGTGTTGGGAAATGGTGGGTTGGGCCAAGCCAATTTCTTCCACAATGTCGTTACAGATACAAGATTGTTGTTGGCTGATGTATTGTATAATTGCTATACGGGCCGGGTTGGACAGTACCTTAAAAATAGTGGCCAATTCATTTTGTGCTGTGTTGAAAATCTGTGTCTTGGTCGTGCCCATTACATATTTATATATTGCAATAATACGATAATAAAATGAATTTAAAAAGTCAAGTTGTTGTATCTTGACTTTTTTAATATTAAAACCAGGGTTTGCGCCCTATTTGGTATGTGCTGTAAAAATCTTCGTCTGATTTGGTCAGATAGATAATCCCTTCTATAAGTCCAATTATCCACATAAGGCCAGCACCCATGCCACAGGTAATGGCGCCTAATACAATGGTAATGGCCAACATAATAACTCCCTCTTTCGTGTATCCCAAAATTAATTTATGGACACCGAAACCTCCTAAGACGATAGCCAGTATTCCCGCCAATATTTTTTTATTGTCCCCTCCCGCACCTTTTAGGCCTTCGGAAAATTCATGTGCGGTTTTTTTGGCCTCTTCCTGAAATTCATGTGAACCTTCTTTTGCGCCTTCCTTAAAATCCTTAGCAGATTTTTTGGCGTCCTCAAAAGTCTCTTTAGCCCCTTCCTTAAATTCCTTGGTAGTTTCTTTAGCTTCCTTTTTTACATTCTCTGTTTTCTTCTTGGCATCGTCAAACGCATCTTTGGCCTGTTCTTTTACCTTGGAAGTCTTTTTTTCCGCTTTGGCACTTGTTGCCTTAGCTGTTTTTTTAGCGGTATCGGTAGCTTTTGTCACCTTCTTTTTTGCAGTTTGACCTGTTTTTTTTGCGGCCTTTTTGGCATTCTCCATGGAATCTTTGGCCTTATCCCCTAAATCTTTGTTTTCTTCTGACATGGTTACTTGGTGTTGGTTTTTTTTTGTCTTCTAAATGTAGTAATTATTTCATTATCAACGAAATACTTTATCTATGGGCTCCCATAGCTCCAATTTGTTGCCTTCCGGATCTAGGATCCACCCGAATTTACCATACTCATATTCTTCAATCTCGCCTACAATGGTAACCCCTTCCTTTTTTAGCACTTTAAACAATTCCACTAAATTCTCTACCCTAAAATTCATCATAAACTGCTTTTGGCTGGGCTCGTAATAGTTAGTATCCTCGCTCATGGGACTCCATTGTGTAGAACAATCGTTGCCCTCTTTATCCTTCCACCAAAATGTACATCCGTATTGGTCCGTATTGAGGCCCAAATGGGTGTTGTACCATTTCTTTATGTTATCGGGATTTTTAGACTTAAAGAAAAACCCTCCAAGGCCGGTTACTCTTTTTTTCATATGCATTGATTTAGATTAGATTGTCTCTCTTATATAATTGCACTCCTAGGGATACCATCTTCTTTAATTCCCTTTCCAGGGTCTCATCCAAACTCTTGAAGTGAAAGCAACTTTTTCCTTTAAGACATTTCTGCATTGCCGGCGAAAGGGCTCCAAATGGCTCGGGGTGGGTGTATATCGGAAAAAAATAGAAACGTATGTCTTTTGGTTTGGGAACTACAGTGGCAAAGTAAAAACCATCCACTTTTTGTCTCCCCTGTAATGCTGGTTGGGTGCCGCAAACCTCAAAAAGGTCATTTGTATACTTTCGTATGCGAAGTGGAGGCACATGTGATTTTAAGAGTAGGTGCAATTTATGTTGTATTTCATGTAAGTCCATATGTTACATTACAATTGATATTAGGCTACTGAAGGGATTGTATCAGTTTTTCATTTAGCCTTACGTAATCCATATTTTCACCTATCCTTGCCAATTCCATTGATTTTTTGGCCGTTTCAATGGCCCCTTTTCCATCACCCATCTTAACCAAAATTTTGGCCTTTACATGGAATACCCAATACTGTTCCTCTCCACTTTCTTCAATGGCCTGTTCTATCCACTGTAATGCCATTTTTGGGTCACGGTTGGTATCATAATAATAGGAAGCACCATGAAAGTAACTTACTGGATTTTCTGGGGTGCCGTCTATTAATTGGGATTTGATATCTTTTATGACCCTACCATCCACATCGGATTCTATGGAAAACATGGCTTTAGTATGTTCCCATTTCAGATTTAGATTCGCTGAATTGGTGGTGAAATCCGAAAAACTTATCGTAAAGGTTTCGTAATGGCTACTGGGATGCTTTACTGGGACTTGAAATCGTAGTTGGTCTTCTTTGGGATCATAGCCCAAGGCTCCCCACCAACTAAGATTTTTACTCAGTATTATGGTAGCCGTTTCTTCCGTGAATATGGTGTAAAGGGCATACTCCCCGGCGGGTACGGGATTCCCATTTAGTTTTACAGCCTCGCTGAAACTTATTTTGGTGGACGCATTGGCACCCGTACGCCAGACTTCATCATAGGGGATAAGGTTCTCTGCCACCTGTCTTCCCTTGGCACTGGGTCTTGAATAAACGACCTTGACCTCAGAAAAGCCTACGGGCCCTTTTATTTCAAAGGTTGGGCTAGGGGCCGGCATCGCAATCTGTGCCGTGGTACCGAGGTGCCAAAAGCTGGTTAGGACTAAAAGTCCAACCCTTTTTAGTTTGTTGAAGTTGCTGAATTGTAGTTTCATTTCCGTGGTTTTGGTTCTTTCGTATTAAAATTACAGGAAATTTTTCGAACCAAGGAAAGGGTCTAGCTAAAATGTTTTTTTACCTTATCTACGATGGTTTGTGCCAGTTTTTCCTTGCTTTCTACCGTCCAGCCTGCAACATGGGGGCTCAGCAACACATTTTCGGCCTTTATGAGGTATTCGAATGCAGCTGGCATTTCCTTGGTAAAGAGTTGTTCAAAAGAAGATTTCTCGTATTCAAGGACATCCAATCCAGCCCCTAGGATTTTCCCCGATTCCAGTGCCGTTACCAAATCTTGGGTTACCACGCTTTTTCCTCTAGCGGTATTTAAAAACCAAAAAGGTTTGTAGAATCCATTGATGAATTCGGAGTTGATCATGCCCATGGATAAAGGTGTTTGTGGGGTATGCAGGCTGATTACATCAGCCCGTTGCCGTAGTTCCATGATTCCCACCTGTCGTGCATTTTTATCACCTACGCCTCCTAGAATATCGTAACAGATAACCTCCACATCAAAGCCGGCCAATTTTTTGGCAAAAGCCTTTCCCATATTCCCATAGCCAACGATGCCCACAGTTTTTCCATCCAATTCGAAGCCGCGGTTACCTTCCCGTTCCCAAATACCCTTGCGGACCTCCTTGTCTGCTTTGTTCAATTTGTTGAAGAGTGCCAAAAGCATTCCCAGGGTATGTTCCCCAACGGCATTCCTGTTTCCTTCGGGGGCGGCCGCAAGAAAAATGCCCTTGTGTTTGGCGTATTCCACATCTATATTTTCCAACCCTGCACCAACACGACCTATAAATTTAAGATTCGTGGCCTTGTCCAAAAAGGCTTCGTCAATGGTAAATCTGCTTCGGATAATAATACCATCATAGGCACTGATCTTCTCTTCTATCTCTTTTTTGCTGGAGGTATGGTCAGTGTCGTTTGTATACCCTAATTCTTCAAGGCCTTTGGCCAGTATGTCGTGGTTGCTGTCTAAATGTAGAACTTTCATAATCTGTATTATAACTTAGGATAATCGGTTTGTGTTTTTTCGTGTATTACATTGCCGGTATGTGCCGTAGTGGATTTCTCGAAAAGAAGCACTTGGACTTCCTCATTGTCCATGGTCATGGGGTTGTGTTCCACTCCTCTTGGGACCACAATGATTTCCCCTTCCCTGACCACTTCTGTCCTATCCCTAAATTGCATGTACATGGTACCTTTAAGCACCTGGAAAAGTTCGTCTTCGTTTTCATGGGCATGCCAGACAAATTCGCCCTGTAGCTTCGCCAAAAGCACTTGCATATCGTCTACGACGGCTATTTGGTGGGGATGCCATTGCTTGGTGAATTCAGCGTGTTTTTTAAGTAGATTGATAGGTTTCATTCTTGCTCTGTAAATTGTTATTTTCTATATACCACACTAGGGATTGAAGCATGCTAACGTATAGCGCGCAAAGCCCGACACCAATCTTGTTGGTGTAGTGTCCTAAAAATTTAAAAGTACCTTGGCGATGGAAAAATAAATAAGTATTCCCAAAACGTCATTACTCGTGGTGATAAACGGTCCCGTCGCAATTGCGGGATCTATCCCTCTTTTGTTTAAAAAAATGGGGATAAATGTACCGATCAGGGCCGCATTTACGATGACCGTGACCAGCGCAATGCCCACGGTAAAAGATACCATATAGGAGGTGTGGAACCCAAAATGACTGATCAATAAAAATATAAATGCAAGCGCCAAGCCGTTGACAAGGCCCAAGATCAATTCTTTTAAAAGACGCCCCCAGAGTTCCCCTTTTATGGAATCGTTGGCAAGACCTTGAACTACAATGGCCGAAGATTGTACCCCCACATTTCCTGCAGTTGCCTGCATTAGGGGGATAAAAGCCAATAATATTGGAAATTTTATAAAGGCACCCTGAAATACATTGATGATACTGGCTGCGCCAATACCACCCATCATGCCTATGAACAACCATGGTAAGCGAGCCTTTGTAAGTTCCCAAATGCTGTCATCTGCCTCCACGTCCTGTGAGATACCTGCCGCCATTTGGTAATCTTTTTCGGCCTCTTCCTTGATAACATCCACAATATCATCAATAGTGATCCTGCCTACCAAGCGGCCTATTTCGTCGACTACGGGAATGGCCTCCAAATCGTATTTGGACATGATCTTGGCAACCTCTTCCGGTTTCTCGTTCACGTTGACATAATCTACCTTGGGGATGTAGATATCCTTGATATGTGTTTTGGTAGAGGTGGTCAACAAATCCTTGAGGGAAAGCCTGCCTTTTAGTTTTTCTTCATCGTCCACCACGTAAATTGAGTGGACCCTGGTCACGTTTTCTGCCTGTGTCCGCATTTCCTTGACACAGGTAAGGACGTTCCAATTTTCGTTAACCTTGACCAATTCTTTTGCCATGAGTCCACCCGCAGAATTCTCATCGTAGCGCAAGAGGTCTACTATGTCCTTCGCATGCTCCTTATCCTCCAATTGTGAAATGACCTTTTGGACCATTTCCTTGGGAAGTTCACCAACGATATCCGCTGCATCATCGGTATCCAATTCATCCAGCTCCTCGGCAATTTCCTTGGCGGATAAATTCCCCAAAATTGCCTCTCGGATGTCCTCATCCAATTCTGTAAGAATATCGGAAGTCTTATCGCTGTCCAGTAATTTTATAAGGTAGGTGGCCTCATCATCGTTAAGCTCGTTGATGATCTCGGCAATATCCGCGTAATGGATTTCTTCCAAAAGGGATGAAAGTTCAGAATCCTTTTGGTCTTTGATCAGCTGTTCAATTTCAGCTATAAGGTCAGAGGTTAGCTTAAATGGTATCATGCTCTATCTTCTTTGTCAACGCAATAAAATCCGTTACAGCCAACTGTTCCGGTCTTTTGTCAAATATAACATCTTCTTTAAGAATATCTGATAGCTCAAAGGTTTTTAAACTGTTTCGCAGGGTCTTCCTACGTTGGTTAAAGGCGGTTTTTACCACTTTGAAAAATAGCTTTTCATCGCAATCCATGGTCAAGTCCTTTTTTCGGGTAAGTCTAAGTACGCCCGATTGCACCTTTGGTGGGGGATCGAATACCTGTGGGGGTACGGTAAACAAATACTCTGCATCGTAATATGCTTGTGCCAGGACCGATAGGATGCCATAGGCCTTGCTCCCTTCTTTTTCACAGATCCGCTGTGCCACCTCTTTCTGGAACATTCCAGAGAATTCGGGGATCTGTTCCTTCATTTCCAGCATCCTAAAGACAATCTGGGTGGAAATATTATAAGGAAAATTGCCAGTGATGGCGAATTGCTCTTTCCCAAAAATAGTGGTGAGGTCGTACTTTAGGAAATCCGCCTCCAAAACCTTAAAACTGCGATCACGTTGCATCACCTTGTGGTGTTCCAAGGGAAAACTATGATTGAGGTAGATGATAGATTCCTCATCTAGGTCCATGGCCACCAGATCGATATCTTTTTGCAGTAAGTACTTGGTAAGCACCCCTGTGCCGGGACCAATTTCAATCACATTTGTATAACCTACGAATGAAAGGGTGTCCGCAATTTCCTGGGCTATCTTTTCATCTTTAAGAAAATGTTGCCCTAAGTATTTTTTTGCTTTTATTGGACCCTTGTCCTTATGGGAATCCTTTTTGTGGTCTGTAAAGTTAGGACTGTACTTTTTTCCTTTTTTTTTGGACATGGAACTATTTTGATTCGTATTTAAATGGCATTTTCCACATAAACCCAGGCCTTTCTGCCGGATGCTAAGGTAACCAATATTCTTTTGTAGGCTTCCCCTTCGTAGATGTCCGTATCCAATAATTCCTGAGTTTTTAGGACGTATAGGACACCTTCCAAGCGGTCTTCTTGGGCACATGTTTCATGAATGCCCTTATATTTCCCCATGATTTTTTTGTCGGACAATTGGTAGCCTATCAGGATATCTGGGTCCCCGGATAATTTCCTTCCGAATAACCGCAATTGAATGTCCAGGTCCTGTAGGGTGCCGTACGTAAAAAGCTGGATGGGATCTTTCAAGGATTGTAAAATCTAAAATTCACCAATAATTTCAAGCTCTGTCCGAAAGGCCACCATTTTGTCCGCAAAAAGCTTCAGGGCTTTTTGGCGCATATCCGGGGCATCTTCGGTATAATATTTTGTCAAGGTTTCCTTACTGTCGGTGGCGTATTGAACCGAATAAGTGGAGCCTCCCATTTGCTCCTCTACCAAGACCCTGCATATTTTGGCCTGTGTAAATTTCCCTGTGGCCAACATTTCTGGGATATGCGTTTTCTGCATCCAGGAAAGCCATTGGTCGTGTGCGGAATCTTCAATATTGGTAGTAACGTTATAAATGTACATGGTTTTATTTTAATAGTTAATTAATGGCATCCCCTCGTAAAATCCTATAGTTTTTGCGTGCCTGGGGAAAGTAATAGCTATCCTGATAATCATAAATGATCCTTTCGTAATGTTCTTTGGCCTTTTCTGGATCGTTGAATATATTTTTGTGCAATTCGGCCAGGGCAAAGTAGGCGTCATCTGCTAGGATGCCATTACTATAGAAGGTAATGATCTTTTGGTAATTGAATTTGGCCGCCTCATAATCCTTTAGGCTTTCCAGTAATTCCCCTTGTTTGAAAAGGGCTTCGTCCTCAATTTTTTCGCCTTTGTGATTTTCCAAGATGTCGTTCAATACAGCAATGGCTTCCTTGGTTTTTTTTTGATAGGCCAACAAGTCTGCTTTTGCATATTTTTTTAGAGCTGTTTGGGTTGAATCTTCCAAGGAATTATCCGAAATCAGGAGGCTGAGTTGCATTGCATCGTTGGCAATGAGCTGGGATGTGGAACTGCGCAACACTTTTAACTGGGTAAGGGCCCAATCAAAATCGCCCTTGTAAAAACTGGTCTGTGCCACCTTATAGCGCGCATCTTGGGCAAGGACGTCGTTTTTAAGGTCGTTTTGGACTTGGGAAAAGGCGATCAACGCCTCATTGAATTTTTGGTTATACACTAAAATATCCCCTAAGGCCATTTTAATATAGGCGCTCCCATATTTGTTCAGCGGGAGTTCCAAACATTTTTTGAGAATCGAAATAGCAGTATCTGGTTGGTCCATTTTAAACGTAAGGAAATTGGCATAGGCTATCTGCAATTGCAGGGATTGACTATTATATCCATAGGCTTCCATCAGCAGTTGGAAATTTTTATTGATGGCCTCTACTTTTTTCACATCGGCATCCAAGAGGTCTATCTCTATAAGGCTCAACTCAGCGTTTAATTTAATGCTGCCCTCATACCCGTTGGACACGATATATTCAAATATGGTTTTGGCATCCTCAGTGGCGAGGTCTTCTAAGGCCAGGTTGCCCAGACTCACCAAGCGTTGCAATGTGCCCCCGGAATCCCTCTTATAAATCGCCTTTTCTTGGTTAAAGGCACTGTTGTATTGTTTTTGTTGTACAAAAAGCCAACTTAATAGTTCATTCCAGAGGATATCTGGACTTTTTTGGGCATTCTGAAGGAGTATCCGTTTTAATTTAATATTGTTTTCATTGGCAGGATCAGATGATATAAAATCGTCTATGTTTCTTAGGATATTGCTTTTGGAGGTGCTCCCATTGCTAATGAGGGTTAAATAGGATTGGTACATTTTTTCAATATCGCCCTGCTCCCCATAGATCCTAGCCATTTGAAAGTTATAATCCAATTTGGGATTTAAGGCCATGGCCTTTGTAAAGGCCTTTAAAGCATAATCCAATAGTACATATTGTTGGAATTTGGATCCGATAACATAACCGTAATTGGGGTTTTCGTCAATCCGTTCCAAGGCCCTATCATATTGTTCCAAGGCTCTTTCTGAAAGGTCTTGTAGGTCATAATTGTGGCCCAATTCAATAAGGAGTGTAGGGTAGGTATTGCCATTTTGGATGCTTTGAAGTAAGAATTTTTCCGCTTCACCATAGCGTTCCAATTGCTGGTAGCATGCAATGAGCCCTTCCAAAAAATCTGGGCGTCTAGGATTTTTATCTGCAAGTTTTTGATAGAAGATCAATGCCTTTTCAAAACTTCCATCGTTGAAATATTGCTTCGCCAAGAAATCATCCTGGGAATGGGAAATCTGAAGGAAGAAAAAAGTTAGTATGAGTAGAACCGGCCGCACGATAGGTTTTTATTCAAATATACCATAGAATATGGAAAGTAGGTGTTAAGGGAGTCTAAAACAAAAGCCCGAACGAGAGTCCGGGCTTTATTTTTTAGGTACTCTTTTATTAATCTATCCTATCAAAACCGGTATATGGGCGCAGTACCTCAGGGATCATGATGCCTTCTGGGGTCTGGCAATTCTCCAAAATTCCAGCCAATACCCTGGGAAGCGCCAAAGAGCTACCGTTAAGGGTGTGTGCGAACTGATTTTTCCCCGTCTCATCCTTAAAACGCAATTTCAATCGGTTTGCCTGATAAGTCTCAAAATTGGAAACAGAACTTATTTCCAACCATCGATCCTGGGCAGTCGAAAATACTTCAAAGTCATAGGTCAATGCCGAGGTAAATCCTAAATCTCCCCCGCATAGTCTTAAGATTCTATAAGGTAACTTCAGGTCTCTCAAAATGTTTTTTATGTGTTCCACCATCCCATCCAAGGCCTCGTAAGATTTGCTAGGGTGCTCTACCCTTACAATTTCTACTTTATCAAATTGGTGCAGGCGGTTCAAGCCACGAACATGGGCGCCATAACTTCCGGCTTCCCTTCTAAAACAAGGGGTATATCCGGTATATCGGATCGGGAAATCGCTTTCATTTAAAATTACATCCCTAAAAATATTCGTCACCGGTACCTCTGCCGTTGGGATCAAATAAAGATCGTCCTCGCCCACATGGTACATTTGTCCTTCTTTGTCGGGCAATTGGCCTGTTCCATAAGCAGAAGCCTCATTTACCAAATGGGGCACTTGAATTTCCGTGTATCCTGCCTCTGTGTTCTTGTCCAAGAAGTAGGCGATCAATGCCCTTTGTAGTCGGGCTCCCTTTCCTTTGTATACGGGAAATCCTGCACCCGCTATTTTAACGCCAAGCTCAAAGTCTATAATATCGTATTTTTTTGCTAGTTCCCAATGTGGTAATGCATCAGAAGACAATACGGGTATGTCCCCTTCCTTGAAAATTTCCTCGTTGTGCTCTTCCGAGCTACCTGCAGGAACCGAATCATGGGGCACATTGGGTATTTGGTACAATAAGGTCTGCAGCTCTTCTGCCGTGGTCGTCAAATCCTCGGAATATTGTTTAGAGTCCTCTTTTAGGGTAGCGGTCTGTTCCTTTAGGCCATTGGCTTCTTGCGTCTTGCCACTTTTAAACAGCATACCGATCTCTTTAGAGAGTTTGTTGGACTCTGCCAAAGTGTTATCCAGTTTTGTTTGAATGGCACGCCTTTTTTCATCCAATTGGATAATGTTGTCCAAAAGCGGGGCCGCATCTATATTTCTCTTTTTAAGGGCGGTAACAATACCGGCCGTATTCTCACGTATAGCTTGTAGCTGTAACATTGATCTTTATTTTGATGGCACAAATTTAATGGATTACTCTTAATTACTTTAAGAGTTTTGGGCTTAAGTTTTATGAAGGTTAAAATAAGCTCTTCTTTAATTTTGAAAGTTACTTGGGAGCGGGTAAAATCCAACTATGGTGGGAAAGATGATACCAAGGTTCCGCTGCCAGATCTACCTTGGGGTCAATAAAGGTTCTTAACGGTTTGCCATTGATGCTGACCCTTGAGGTGGCATAAACAGCAATTTCCTCTCCACCATCAGTTGATTCTTTCTTTAAATATTGGGCAAATTGCCATATAAAATCGGGATAGGAAGCAATCTTTCGTTGCTGTGCTTTGGTGAGGTAATCATCCAGTCTTGCAAATTTAAAGGTGCCATCCTCTTTGTTTACGACCTTAAAACTAATGGTCCCAGTTCTTGACCTAAGCATCATTCTCCAGCTCATGCGATGGCCCTCTTCGGTCCAAAGCACATCATCTTTTATAAAATGGTGCCTAACAGGGAGTGCCAATTGAATCAAAAAATAAACCCCAAAAGCTGATAGGAGTAAGTTCCTGTTGGGTGGGATTTGGATTTCATTTCCTTGAAAAGGGACTCTGTTTTTAAAGAATATACGCCTGATGGTCTCTGGTTCAAAGAAAAAAACTAAAAAGGCAAGGGACAGGTATGGGAATATACCGATCTGGAAAACAATAGAATTGAATATATGGAAGAAAATAGCGACAACGAAGGCTATTTTTCGGGTTGGTTTCCATAACAGGGCCGGAATAATCAAGAAATCGAAGAGGATTCCCGCACTTCCAATAATAACATGGGCCCAGTGCTGTTGTAAAAAGCTGCCTATTATAGGGTAATTTGCCTTAGGGGCCATCAATACCTTTATAAACCCAAAGTCGAGCCAATCCCCATATAATTTTGCGATGGCGGCAAAGGTATACACGATAAAAAGTTGAAATACAATGATCCAATTCACATATGCGGGCATGGTCCTAGATCCCTTTGCAGGGTTTTGTTTGGCATCCAAAGCGTAGTCCGCATTTGCCGGTAAAAAAATCATGATTGCGGAAATCAAGATCAACAAATAATAATGATTGTTGTAAGACGTCTTTTGCATCAGATAAACGGCCGTCCAAAGTAGGGTAAAGGAGATGATGCTGATCCTGTATTTATACCCCAGGGCGATACATATCCCTAAAGTGCCCATCAAAAGGAAATAAATGTACATACCATATCCCGGTAAAGGTTGTAGCCATTCAAAACCAATAAAGGCAAAAGTGAATTGTGGATCTATTAGGGTTCTTTTGACCCATCCCGTTAGGACGGCTCCGTAACATTCCAAACTAATCAGGATTCCAAAAAATATGCGGAAGATGAGTAAAGGGCTATTGTCTATTCTTTTGAAAATAAGTTTATCCCACATCTATTTTGATAGTATGGCCAAGGACGTTTTTTTGTCTACCTGCAGTTGGGCCTTAAGGTCCTCAAGAGTATCAAATTTATGTTCATCCCTTATCCGCTCTAGAATATCGATCTGTAATTTTTTATCGTACAAATTGTTTTCGAAATCAAAAAAGTGGATCTCAATACTTTTCTCCGTTCCCGATACGGTTGGGTTGTACCCAATATTCATCATACCATAAACTGTTATCCCATCAATGCTGCTCTTCACTACATAAACTCCTTTTTTAGGAATTAATTTGTATTCTTCCGGGATATGGAGGTTGGCGGTAGGGAAATTAATTTGTCTTCCGAGACCTTTGCCTTTAGAAACGGTTCCGGTAAGCATGTAGGGATAACCTAAATAAGTATTGGCCGTTTCAATATCTCCCTCCAAAAGAGCATTCCTGATTTTTGTGGAGCTCACGGACACATCTTCTATTTCTTGGGCAGGAATTTCCTCAACATCAAAATCCATCGTCTTTCCAAACTCGATCAAATCCGTGATGTTGGCATTTCTATTTCTTCCAAAA
>JBLGAT010000057.1:0-17204 GCA_047612485.1 Psychroserpens sp. | reverse complement strand
GCTAAAATTATAGATGGCCTACAGACCATCATCAGTAGAGAGGCAGAACTTACCAATGAAGCCGCGGTTATAACCGTAGGCAAGATCAACAGTGGGGTGCGTTTTAATATCATTCCTGAAAGTGCTGAAATGATCGGTACCATCCGAACGTTGGACTATGACATGCAGGCGTTGATCAACAGGCGCATGAAAGAAATGGTTCCTATGTTGGCCAAAGCCTATGGAGGGGAAGCCACCATTGAAATAACCAATAGTACCGAGATTACCTTTAACGACCCAGATTTAGTAGAGCAGATGCTTCCCACCATGCAAAAGGTCGCTGGGATGGAAAATGTACAATTCCAAAAAGCGGTTACGGGAGCTGAAGATTTCTCCTATTTCCAAAAGGTTGTACCTGGTTTTTACTTCTTTTTGGGTGGGATGACCCCAGGAAGCAAAGATGCCTTTCCCCATCATACGCCAGATTTTAAAATAGATGACAGTGGCTTGCTTTTGGGCGTAAAGACCCTTACCCAAATGAGTTTGGATTACCTAAATGCTGCAGCAAAATAAATTTTCTAAATATTAAAAATAGGCGCTACTTTTGTGGCGCCTATTTTTTAAAATGATTCTCCATATGAATAAAATTTACGTTTCCTTTCTTATCCTTCTTTCCTCTACATATATACTAAACGCTCAAAATAAGAGGGAACTTCGGGCGGAAATTGATGGTCTAAAAGAAACCCTATCCACCACCCAATCCGCACTATCCGAATCTAGGAACAAGGAAAATGTTAGCTTGGCACGGGCTGAATCATTCGAGGCCCAATTGGAAGATCTCAAAAAAACCAATGCCCAATTATTGAAGAGCATGAGTACTTTTATGGAAACCTCTACCCAAAAGACGGATAATATAGGTCGGGCCTTGGAAACTCTTAGAGAAAAGGAAGAGAAACTAAAGACCATCAACGAAACCCTTAAGGCCAATGATTCCACAGCGCTAATGCTGTTGACCGATTTCAAAAAAACCTTGGGCGAAGAGGCTTCAATTACTGTGGAAAACGGAGCCGTATCCATAAGGTTGGATAAGGTCCAGTTATTTGGTTCCAATGCCGCTAATGTTAAGGTTGAAACCGATGCCAATCCCCTGCTTAAAAAATTGGCGACTGTTCTTAAATCACATAGATCCATGTTCATCTCGGTGGAAGGTAATACCGCTACAGGTTCTGGCTTAGATTTGGCAACACGACGCGCAGCTGCCCTAGTGGATGTATTTACCAATACCCATCAGATCGTCCCGGAAAGAATAGGTGCAGTCTCTAAAATTGGTGCCGGAGACGCTCTTTATATAAAAGTTCATCCTAATTTTGATACCTTTTATTTAATGGTCCGCAATGATATGAAGCATTAAAAAAAGCATATACACTTAAAGTAATGGTTTACCAAGCGCTATTGTTTTAAAACAACAAAACAACAGTCCATTACAATCCCATTTCCTAAAATCAACAATGGCCATTATCAAGAAAGTATAGCCTAAAAGTCCTGAAAATGGAACAAAATAGTGTATTTCAAAAAGACGTATTGATATACTAATTTAAATAATACACCGTTCTTTAACTGAAACTAAAATTATCCCAATTTTTCGGACCAAAAAAACCAACTATGACTGGAGACCAAATTTATCAAATGTTTGCCTATTTATTACCCGCAATCGTTACTGGGGCCGTTGCCTTTTATTTTTTCAGATTGCACACCAAAAATGAAGAGGGCCGCAGAAGGTATTTATTGCACAAGGAATCCCAGAAAAACACCTTACCTATTCGATTACAGGCATATGAGCGCATGGCACTGTTCTTGGAACGTATATCCATTCCAAGCCTTGTGGTTAGGGTGTCCCCAGTATCCACCAACAAAATGGATTATGAAAACCTTTTGATCAAGAATATAGAAAATGAATTTGAACACAACCTGTCCCAACAAATATATCTTTCCGATGAGTGTTGGAGTGTGATAAAAGCATCTAAGAATGCTACCATAAAGGCTATTAGAAGTGCAGCCATGAGTCAATCTGATACGTCTGATAAATTAAGGGAGGATATCCTAACCGAGACCATGGACAAGCAATCCCCATCAGCAACCGCTTTGGCCTATGTAAAAAAAGAAATAAGCGAACTCTGGTAGATACTACTTGTCCCTATTGACATCAAAAGCCTTATTTTGGGCATATTCAAAGCCCTGGAGCCACCATTGTTTCATCAATTTCTTATTGAAGACCAAGGAGTTCTCAGTAAGCTTGGTGGGCGTGTAATATAGGTTTAGCTCTACCCCGTTATGTTTGGCAGACAAGATGCCTTCGGAAATATCATGAAATTCGATTTGATCCAATACAAACCCATAAATGCTCAACATCAAGGAAAATGGGTTTTTTCCAAGTACTTTGCTCCGATCCATATTTTCTGATTCCAAGATCACGGCATCCACAACCGTTGCGCCCCTGCGGATAGCTTCCTGAATGGGAACCACACATCCCAATCCACCATCGCCATATTCAAAACCATCTTTTTTGGCAAGGGACATAAAAGGAATATAATTACAGGAAATCCAGATCCACTCACAAAACTCCTCATAGGAAAAATCCCTAATGGACTTATACTCCACCCTATTTTTGGAGAGATTGGATACCGTGACCACCACATCCTTATTGGTCTTTAGGATATGTTGGTATTCACCAAAAATAAAATTTCTTTTAATCGTCCTTTTTAGGGCCTTACTTTCCCCAAAGGTTCTTTTACCCTTTATAAATTGAAGTAAGATGGTAAAAAAGTTGATGGAAACGTATTTTCTATCTCCCTTTTTACGTACTATAAATGGATTGAGACTGAAAATGGAAAGAGAATTTACATTGGTATAGATGTCATATAACTTGCCCAAGTTGTCTGTAGCCAAATGGGGGATTAAAAGGCCACCTGTAGAGGTGCCAACAAAGATATCATACTCCCGTTTTTCTACATCCATAAGGTATTGTGCCACACCTCCAGCAAAGGCGCCCTTACTTCCTCCTCCACTTATTACTAATGCTCTCATTGAGGTTCTATCGGATTAAGTTCTAAATTTTTGTGTTTTGCAAAATCATATCCGCTTTCCCACCACGTGGTCATCCGTTCTTTATTGAATATGAGAGAATTGGTGGTTAACACAGCGGGGGTATAATAAAAATTGATAATGGCATCATTATGTTTGGCCACATACTTGCCAATGCGAATGTTCTGATGCTCGATCCGATCCAACATAAACGCAAACATACTGGTCAGTAATGAAAATACATTTTTTGAGGGCATGCGGTTCAAATGCGTAACCTCCGTCTGTAAAATAATTGCATCTACCACGGTGGCCCCTCTTTTAATGGCCTCCTCTATGGGAACCATACTTCCCAAACCTCCATCGGCATACTCGCATCCATTCTTTTTTACCAAGGTCATAAACGGGGTGTAGTTACAGGAAATCCAGATCCATTCACAAAATTCATCATACGTAAAATCCTTGATGGACTTATATTCCACTTGATTGAGCGAAAGATTGGATACCGTAATCACAATATCTTTTGGGCCACTCTTCAGCGCTTCAAACTCTTGGACCGTTAGTGTGTTCCTAATCAAAGTTAATAGGGAATGGCTCTCACCAAATGTTTTACTTCCCCTAATAAAATTTATTAAAACATTGATATGATCTATTCCAATATTTTCAATGCCGTATTTCTTTTTAATGACAAAGGGACAATTACTGAAAATGTTATCTTGGTTTACATTGGTGTAAACCCCCTTGATTTTTTCAATCTTGTGAAGGGCCAAATGGGAAATCAATAAGCTTCCCGTGGAGGTTCCCAAAAAAAGGTCATAATTGTGTTTCTGTTCTTGCATGAGGTATTGGGCCACACCACCAGCAAAGGCACCCTTACTTCCACCACCAGAAATTACCATTGCCCTCATACTAGTTTGTTTTACTGTTAATATAACGCATTTCTTCAGTGTTTAGTTTTTCCTGCAGCCTATTGATGCGCTTTTTGTAGTCATCGTTCTGCAAGAGTTGGTCCAGGAGATCCCTTGCTAACTTTTTAAACTGCCAAGAATGATGCATACAGGCATTGGCCAAATCCAAAAGATTTTGATCGGACAGACCTACCGTATCATATAGGTATTGAAAAGCACCCTGGCGCACTTCCATCGAATAACTTGATGCTGTGTAACCCCTTAATTCGGAATAGAAAGCCGGTTTATTTTCTGGCTGGTAATCCTTGGTGATCAGTGCCAATGTAAGCCACAACAAACGTACGTTTTTATTGGGAAGGCCAAAACATTCCTTGGTCTTATCCAAATAGGTCCTCCTATTTTCGGGAAAATACACCCAAAGCTTGTAGAGGGCATTCTCTTTGGTCACGTAGCTTGCATCATCTAAAAGGGATTCGAATTCCGATTTCAGCCCAATGGGCACCTTGGACATGCTTTTGGCCAAAGCTTGTCTGACCTTTATACTTCCATCCTTCATGATTTTATCCATAAAGGCCTCGGAAAGGGATGTATGGTAATTTTGGACGACTGCCATTTTGAAAAAATCTGACCGGGTTCCATTCCAAAATCTTGTTATAATATCCTCGTTACTACCTTTCGTTGTCATCAATTCCCGCTGAAGATCCATAAAAGCGGCAATTGACGTTGATTGCTTTTTAAGACTTGTAATGGCCTGCTCAAATGGAAAATCGGTATTCCCCAACCAAACCGTTTCAAACTCACTGAGATCCAAACCACTAGTATTTTCCATGGATTCCATAAATTTTGAAAGGGTCACATTTTGAAATTGATTCTTTCGGAGATATTCCACAATGCCTTTTTTAAAGGTCAGTTCCCCCATTTGCTCTCGCAACATAAATAACGCCCATGCCCCCTTTTCGTAAAAAGTAAGACTGGAGGCTTTGGGGTTGGTCAACGCTTCCCCATTACCCTTTTCGGATGACCCTTTTAATTGCTGTGCCGTTTCGTATAACTTCCAATAGAAGTGATCATCTCCCAATATTTCTTTTTCGGATAGATATGCATAATAGGTTGCAAAACCTTCGTGCAACCAATGATGTGTGGCATCCTCTTCCGTCACCAAATTCCCAAACCACTGATGTGCCAATTCATGGGCATTGATGTTTACATAATTTTTATCCACAAAAGCCATGGAATCGATCACATAGGCGTCAGAAAAAATGGTGGTGCCCGTATTCTCCATTCCCGCATAAAGAAAGTCCCTCACAGGAATCTGTTTGTAGTTCTGCCAGGGATAGGGAAACCCAATCTCTGTTACCAAAAAATCAAAAATTCGTTTGGAATACCGAAAGGTTGGTTCATAATGGAGGCTATCAGAAGGATAGTAGTACATTTCCAAGGGAATTCCGGAAATTGACAGGGCTGCATTTTGTTGGTAGTCACCAATAGCAAAAGCCACCAAATAACTGCTCATAGGTGCTGCCATATCATAGCTCCATGTTTTCAGATCCCCGGAAACATCAGTATTCTTTAGGATGCCGTTGGCAATGACGGTATACTGTTTATCAAAAGTAACCTGCAGATCAAACTCGACCTTCTCATTCATATCGTCAAAACTGGGCAACCAATGGCTGGTATACTTACCTTGGCCTTGGGTCCAAATTTGTGGATTGGAATCCTTTTGATCCCAACCAATAAAATAAACCGCTTGGGAAGGTTTCACCGTGTAAGTCAGCAACAATTTATTGGAACTATTTGTTCTTAGCTTTTTGAAGATGGTAATTTTGTTATCATCGGTATTGTACTTCACTTTTTTATCATTCAGCAATACTGTGCTAAACGACATTCCCTTGGCATCCAAAAAAATGGAAGATGCCTTATCAAGCGTTTGAAAAGTATAGCTCACGGATCCCTTAATTTCTCGCGAATAAGGGTCTATAGTTATAGAAACATTGGCGTGGGTGAAATCTACCTTATCTTGGCGCTGGGCGAAAGAGATCTGGAAGAGGCAGATGAAAATACTTAAAAAAACTTTTTGCATAAAAGGCTCATTGTCAAAACCTGTACCAAAATAAGGAATTTGGTTTGTTGCAGTTGTATGCAGTAACCACTATTTTAGACGCATGAATTCCAATTCCCTACAAACGCCTATCGTTTACCTGAAAGGAGTAGGCCCCAATAGGGCCGAAACACTCCAATCGGAGCTGGGAATACATACCTACCAAGATCTTATCAACCTTTTCCCGAATAGATACATTGATAAGACCCAATACTATAAAATAAACCAGTTACAACGCAATAACGCCGACGTACAGGTATTGGGAAAGATTGTCCATTTAAAATCCGTTGATCAAAAGAAAGGTAAACGCCTGGTAGCGACCTTTGTGGATGACACCGGACAAATGGAACTGGTCTGGTTTAGGGGACAAAAATGGATACGGGAAAACATAAAGTTGAACATTCCCTATGTAATCTTTGGCAGGACCAATTTTTACAATGGGACTTTTTCCATGCCCCATCCAGAAATGGAACTACAATCCGAACATGAAAAAGGGATTCAGATAGCCATGCAGCCCATTTATCCCTCTACAGAGAAACTTAGCAACAAAGGCATCACCAACAAGGTGATCAATAAGCTGCTGCAGCAACTGTTTATAGAAACCAAGGGACATTTTAAAGAAACGTTATCCGAACCATTACTAAAAGAACTGCACCTGCTCTCCAAAAGTAAGGCGATGTTCAATATACACTTTCCTAAGAGTACGGAACTATTGGCCAAAGCCCAATTCCGTTTAAAGTTCGAGGAACTTTTCTACGTGCAGTTGCAATTGATCTCAAAAAAACTCTTGCGGAAGCAGAAGATCAAAGGGTATAACTTTGATAAGGTTGGCACCATATTCACCAATTTTTATAACAACCATCTCCCTTTTGAACTTACCAATGCCCAAAAAAGGGTAATCAAGGAAATTAGAACGGATTTGGGCAGTAATGCCCAAATGAACCGGTTGTTACAAGGGGATGTTGGGTCCGGGAAAACCATTGTAGCCCTGATGACCATGTTATTGGCCATTGACAACGGGTTTCAGGCCTGTTTAATGGCACCCACGGAAATCTTGGCCAATCAACATTTCAATGGCATCAAAGAACTATTGAACGGCATAGGGATAGAGGTAGCCCTATTGACCGGCTCAGTAAAAAAATCGGCCCGGCGAATCATACATGAACAATTGGAAAACGGGGAACTTCATATTTTGGTGGGCACCCATGCCCTGTTGGAGGATAAGGTACAGTTCAAGAATTTAGGGCTTGCCATTATTGACGAGCAACATCGGTTTGGGGTGGCCCAACGATCTAAATTATGGCATAAAAACGAAATGCCGCCACATATCCTAGTGATGACTGCCACTCCTATTCCTCGGACATTGGCAATGAGCCTTTACGGAGATCTGGATATTTCGGTCATAGATGAACTGCCCCCTGGAAGAAAACCCATTAAAACGGTACATCGGTACGATTCCAACAGGTTGAAGGTTTTTGCCTTTATAAAGGATGAAATTAAAAAAGGACGACAGATCTACATCGTTTATCCTTTGATTCAAGAATCCGAAGCGCTGGATTACAAAGATTTAATGGATGGGCATGCCAGTATTTCAAGGGACTTCCCCCTACCCGACTACCAAATTTCTATTCTTCATGGCCAACTGAAACCTGTGGATAAGGACTATGAGATGGAACGCTTTGTCTTGGGAAAAACCCAGATCATGGTAGCGACCACGGTTATCGAGGTTGGCGTAAATGTCCCAAATGCCTCAGTGATGATCATTGAAAGTGCTGAGCGCTTTGGATTATCCCAATTACATCAATTGAGAGGAAGGGTTGGCCGTGGAGCGGATCAAAGTTTTTGTATCCTCATGACGAGCCATAAGCTTTCTGCCGAGGCAAAGACCAGATTGGAAACAATGGTGAGTACCAATGATGGATTTGAAATAGCGGAGGTGGATCTTAAACTTAGGGGCCCAGGGGATTTAATGGGCACCCAACAAAGCGGTGTTCTCAACTTGAAAATAGCGGACATCATAAAAGACAATGATATTTTAAAGGCAGCCAGATACCACGTATTACAATTATTAAAAGAGGATCCGTCTCTCCAAAAAGAGGAAAACCATGTCATACGATATACCTACGCCCAATTGATAAAATACAAGAATATTTGGAATTACATCAGTTAAAATGGGCAATAGCACCACTTACACTTCCCCTATCCAAAGAATAAACCCCTCACATTTTTTTTAGGATTCCATCCAAGGAAGGGCCTTATCCCTTTCATATTTCATAAACTAAAATAGCCCAGAATTTAGTGTTGAACATCGTATTTCTAACTAAGGTTGGTAGGAGAATTGTAAGCTCAATATGTTAAATTTGATTTCTTTTGGAAGGCATACCATCTACAAATAGATCTTTTGTCCAATTTATCCATTATTTAGTTGAAAATTTAGTTTAGAAAATGAAAAAGACATTATTTGACAAAGTATGGGATTCCCATGTAGTACGTAAAATTGAAAATGGTCCAGATGTATTGTTCATAGACCGTCATATGATACATGAAGTTACCAGTCCGGTCGCTTTTTTGGGTTTAAAAAGTAGAGGGATTGGAGTAAAACATCCAGAACGCACCTTTGCAACCGCAGATCACAACACGCCAACCATCAACCAACATTTACCTGTAGCGGATCCCTTATCGGCGAATCAGTTAAGAGCTCTGGAGGAAAACTCCAAAGAGCATGGGATTAGCTATTGGGGCTTGGGACATGAGAAAAACGGTATTGTTCACGTAATAGGCCCTGAATATGGGATTACCCAACCTGGTGCTACCATAGTTTGTGGAGATTCACATACCTCTACCCATGGCGCCTTTGGTGCCATCGCATTCGGAATCGGAACTTCCGAAGTTGAAATGGTTTTGGCCACACAATGTATTATGCAGACCAAGCCCAAAAGCATGCGGATCAATGTTAAAGGTGATTTGAACTTTGGGGTAACTCCAAAAGATGTGGCCCTTTATATTATCTCTCAATTAACCACATCCGGTGCTACGGGATACTTTGTAGAATACGCCGGGGATGTATTTAAAAATATGAGTATGGAGGGTCGAATGACCGTCTGTAACCTTAGTATAGAAATGGGTGCCCGTGGTGGGATGATCGCGCCAGATGAAAAAACGATTGACTATGTCAAAGGTCGTGAGTTTACACCTGAAGGTAAGGCTTGGGATAAGGCCATGGCCTATTGGAAAACATTAAAAACCGACGAGGGTGCTGCCTTTGACAAGGAAGTGACCTTCAACGGTACCGATATTGAGCCTATGATCACTTATGGTACCAACCCTGGTATGGGAATTGGCATTTCCCATGATATTCCCAATGCCGAAGCTGTTGAGGGAGGGGTAGCTACCTACAAAAAATCCTTGAAGTATATGGCCTTTGGGGAAGGGGATTCTATGATCGGGAAACCTATAGATTTCGTTTTTTTGGGAAGTTGTACCAATGGTAGGATTGAAGATTTCAGGGCTTTCGCCTCTATTGTAAAAGGGAGAAAAAAAGCACCGAATGTTACCGCTTGGTTGGTTCCAGGATCACATAAGGTAGAATCGGCCATTAAAGAGGAAGGTATTTTGGATATCCTAAACGAAGCTGGATTTGAGCTTCGTGAACCAGGGTGTTCTGCTTGCCTGGCCATGAATGACGACAAGGTGCCTGCCGGAAAATATGCGGTGAGTACCTCCAATAGGAATTTTGAAGGGAGACAGGGCCCAGGTTCCAGAACCTTATTGGCCAGCCCCCTAGTAGCTGCCGCTGCCGCCGTAACCGGCAAGGTGACAGATCCACGAATTTTAATGGAAAAAGTAGAAGCCGTCTAACCCGCATACAAATTTGGGCCGCATCGGTCAACAAAAAAAGAACACAAAATGGCATACGATAAATTCGAAATACTAAAAAGTAGTGCGGTTCCACTTCCTATTGAAAATGTGGATACCGATCAAATTATACCCGCTCGGTTTTTAAAGGCTACAGAACGTGTAGGTTTCGGGGACAATCTTTTTAGGGATTGGAGGTACAACCCCGATGGATCCCCTAAAGAGGATTTTGTACTAAATCAATCTAAATACAGTGGAAAAATTCTGGTAGGAGGTAAAAACTTTGGCTCTGGTTCTTCAAGGGAGCATGCAGCATGGTCTGTCCATGATTATGGATTCCGTTGCGTAGTTTCCAGTTTTTTTGCTGATATTTTCAGGAACAATTGTTTGAACGTAGGAGTTCTTCCCGTTCAGGTAAGTGCAGAGTTTTTAGAAAAAATATATGCTTCCATTGAAGCAGATCCTAAATCAGAACTGGAAATCAATTTAAAGGAGCAGGCTATCACCATCCTAGCTACAGGCGAAAAAGAGTCTTTTGATATCAATGTCTACAAAAAAGATAATATGCTGAACGGCTTTGACGATATTGATTACCTGTTGAACATGAAGGAAGAAATTACAGAATTTTCACAGGACCTGCCATTGTAATCCCATAAAAAACCCAAAAAGCACAGGCCCAATCAAGATAAACCCTAGTTTTTTTGATCGGGTTTCTATGAAATTTATGAGCACTTGTTAGATGAAAAAGAGAAAGATAGAAATAATGGATACCACCTTGAGGGATGGGGAACAGACTTCCGGGGTTTCTTTTTCGGTCTCTGAAAAGCTGACGTTGGCCAAACTCCTCTTGGAAGAGCTCCAAGTGGATCGAATTGAAGTGGCCTCTGCAAGAGTGTCTGAAGGGGAACTACAATCGGTTCAGGAAATTACCAAATGGGCGCTTGAAAAAGGGTGTTTGGACCGTGTTGAAGTGTTGACTTTTGTAGATAATGGGGTCTCTTTAAAATGGATGGAAGCCGCAGGTGCAAAGGTTCAGAACCTATTGACCAAAGGCTCTTTGAACCATTTGACACACCAACTAAAAAAAACACCTGAGCAGCATTTTGCAGAAATATCAATAACTATTGCGCAAGCCAATGAATTAGGTATTGAGACCAATGTCTATCTTGAAGACTGGAGCAATGGTATGCGAAATTCACCGGAATATGTATTTGAGTACTTGGAATTTTTAGCCAAGCAGCCGGTAAGAAGAATAATGTTACCCGATACCTTAGGGGTCTTGACCCATTATGAAACCTACAGTTTTATTTCACAGATTGTTCAAAAATACCCCAAATTGCATTTTGATTTTCATGGCCATAACGATTATGACTTAAGCGTTGCCAATGTCATGGAAGCTATAAAAGCAGGCTGTCATGGTTTACACCTGACCGTCAACGGCATGGGGGAACGGGCAGGCAATGCCCCAATGGCAAGTGTTGTAGCTGTGGTAAACGATTTTTTGCCGGAGATAGAAATAGCCATCAAAGAACCCTCCCTTTTTAAAGTCAGCAAATTGGTATCGGCCTTTACAGGTTTTGGGATCCCCGCCAACAAACCCATCGTTGGGGACAATGTTTTTACACAAACGGCCGGAATTCATGCCGATGGGGATAGCAAAAAGAACCTTTATTTCAATGACCTGCTCCCGGAACGTTTTGGAAGAAAGCGTAAATATGCTTTGGGAAAAACCTCTGGAAAAGCCAATATTCAAAAGAACTTGCAGGAATTGGGGTTGACCTTGAACGATGAGGAACTAAAAAAAGTGACCCAGCGTATCATTGAGCTCGGAGATAAAAAAGAAAGGGTCACCAAGGAGGATCTGCCATACATCATCTCAGATGTTTTGGACAGTGGATCCATGCAACAGAAAGTATTTGTAAAATCATACGTCCTGACCCATTCCAAGGGATTGCAACCTTCAACGTCCTTGGCCGTGGAAATTAATGGGGAATCCTATGAGGAGCACGCCCATGGAGACGGACAGTTCGATGCTTTTATGAATGCGCTTCGAAAAGTATATCGCTCAAAAAAAATAATACTGCCAAATTTGGTGGATTATGCGGTTAGGATTCCCCCGGGAAGTAATTCCGATGCCCTTTGTGAAACCCTAATTACTTGGGAACACAACAGCAAGGAGTTTACCACTCGAGGACTGGATTCCGACCAGACCGTATCAGCAATTAAAGCCACAGAAAAAATGTTGAATATCATATAATTTCTTATAGAATTTATATGGGCATTAAAAACCAAAAATACAATCAAATGAAATTAAATATCGCTCTTTTAGCAGGAGATGGAATTGGACCAGAAGTAATAGACCAGGCCGTAAAAGTATGTAATGCAGTAGCTGACAAGTTTAAGCACGAAATCAATTGGACGCCGGCCCTTACAGGTGCTGCCGCTATTGATGCCGTAGGCGAGCCCTATCCGGATGAAACCCATGAGATTTGTTTGGCCGCGGATGCCGTACTTTTTGGTGCCATAGGACATCCCAGGTTCGATAACGATCCTTCCGCTAAGGTACGACCAGAACAAGGATTGCTTAAAATGCGCCAAAAATTGGGGTTGTTTGCCAATGTGAGGCCCACATTTACCTTTCCGTCCCTAATTGATAAATCCCCTTTAAAAAGGGAACGCATTGAAGGTACTGATCTGGTATTCTTAAGGGAATTGACCAGTGGAATCTATTTCGGGGAAAGAGGAAGGTTGGACAATGGTGATACTGCCTTTGATACCTGTACCTATAAGAGACATGAGGTTCAACGCCTTGCCAAAAAAGGATTTGAATTGGCCATGACGCGTTCCAAAAAACTATGCTGTGTGGACAAGGCCAACGTACTGGAAACTTCTCGTTTATGGCGGGAAACTGTGCAAGCCATGGAAAAAGATTACCCAGAAGTGACCGTATCCTATGAATTTGTGGATGCTGTGGCCATGCGCTTGGTACAGTGGCCAAACTCATACGATGTTTTGATCACCGAAAACCTTTTTGGTGATATCCTTACCGATGAGGCCTCTGTCATTTCAGGTTCCATGGGTTTAATGCCATCCGCATCCGTGGGAACCAAGACAAGATTATACGAACCAATCCATGGATCATATCCCCAGGCCGCTGGGAAGGATATAGCCAATCCATTGGCCACCGTATTATCTGCAGCTATGATGTTTGATGATTTCAATCTCACCGAAGAGGCTCAAGCCATTCGTGATGCCGTTAACAAATCCTTGGAACAAGGCTATGTTACAGAAGATTTGGCAGATGGCGGCAAATCTTTTAAAACCAGTGAAGTAGGCAATTGGTTGGCCAAAAACATCTAAGGCTTTAAGAATTAGGTTTGGGGCAAAAAGTAAGTTTCATCGGAACTTAATTACATTAAAAAATCCTTGTCTCCTTACTATTGGTGACAAGGATTTTTTAGTTTCCAAATATTCAATGCCCATTAATTGTTAAAGGCTATTTTACGTTTCTCTTCTTTGGTTCGTTGTTCCCTTTTGCTCCAAACAATGGCCACGGCTATTACTATTCCCGATCCTGCCATAGCAGCACCCACATAACTCGCAGATGTAAAACCGTATCCCATGGCAATGGGTAGTCCGGCCAGATAAGCTCCGGAAGCATTTCCCATATTAAAGGCACTCTGGTTCATGGAGGAACCCAACATCTCAGAACCTTTGGATGCTTTTATAATAGCCATTTGTAAGGGCGTGGCCACACTAAAAGCTATGATCCCTATAAAGAATGTCAAAACCAATATTGCGATTGGATTATGGGCAACAAAGGTATTCACCACCAGCACGGTGACCATTAAGGACAAACTGACAATAATGGCCTTCATGGGTGCTAATTTTTCAGTCAATTTAGCCCCAAGGAAATTCCCGACAACCATCCCCAAACCGGCAATGATCATAGCATAACCTACCATGCTCTCTGGATATCCAGATACTTTAGTGATCAGGGGTGCAATATAGCTGTACCAAGCAAAAAAGCCCCCTGTCCCAATGGTAGTAAGGAGTATCAGGACCCAAAGTTCAGAACGCTTAAAGACCTTTATATCCTTTTTAAATCCTCTTGTGGAGGATTTGGATAGTTCTGGCATCCAAAAGTAAACGCTCAACATGGCCAAAATACCTACCACGCCCACCAATAAAAAGGAAACACTCCAATCAAAATGGTGTCCGAAATACGTCCCGATGGGTACTCCTATTACATTTGCGATGGTCAGACCGGCGAACATAGTTGCAATTGCAGAAGCAGTTTTCCCGGGTTTGGCCAGTTTCCCAGCAACTACGGCCCCTATTCCAAAAAAGGCGCCATGTGGTAATCCTGATAAAAATCTGGATACCAATAACATGCCATAACTGTCTGAAAATGCTGATAATGTGTTAAAGACAGTGAACCAAAGCATTAATGTCAATAACACTTTATGTGCGGGCCATCTCCCTCCTATACTAGTAAATAAGGGAGCCCCAACCACAACCCCCAAAGCATAGGCCGCAATAAAATGACCTGCTTGGGGAATAGTTATATTCAGGGCATTTGCCACATCGGGTAAAATACCCATGATGACAAACTCTGTCATCCCTATGCCGAAACCACCTATTGCCAACGCGATCAAGGCTTTTTTATTTGATGTTTTTATATTCATATATATTATTTCTAAGGGTAAAAAATTTAACGCTTTTCTTTCTTTCAACTTTTAAAAGGATACGCCCAATCCAACAGAACAAAATTACAATCGTCCTTTTCCTGTCCCCTATGCTTTCTTACCCTATTTATGTCACTAAATACCCTTGATTTATAACGAAATATTGAAGTTAAAGAGCTCTTTAGCATAGAAATAATGGGGCATCTCAATGAAAATAGCGCTAAGTATAAGATTTTAGCCTTATCGTCTGGGAGACACTGTAAATGCGTTGGTAATCAAATAAATAGGAAGGGAAAAAATTAAAAGAACATGAAACTACTTGGACGAATAAAATCCGATTCCCTTACTTTTGGGTTGTATTTATTCATAGGAAATCAAAAGTTCAGTCGAAACCTGCTTGGAACTAATTTCAAAGTGGTCGTTAACGGAATTGATCGCTGTTGGACTTTTAATGATCTTATATTGTTCTTTGCCCCTACTACTTGGAAAAATGATATGTACCGTCCATTCCGGATTCTGCTGAAGTACTTTAAGTGCAATACGGCCATTGGATTTTTTATAGAAGATGGAAATTTTATTGTTGGCAATTATAACATCTTCCAATGCTGCTTCCTTCCAGGCTTCAGGCATTTGTAGTTCAATGGTCACCTTTTTTTGTGCCGCATAGGGGTGGATACCGAAAAATTGGTGGATAATGGGGATCGCGAAGCCATAAATATTCCATGCCTGGGCGATCATCCCATAATCTGGAGAAACCTCGTACATACTACCAGGAAGGGCATAGCTAAAAGTTCTTGACATTCTTTTTAGATAATTTAAAGCCTTATCGGGATTGCCATAATTATTTTCCGCAATGGCCTGTACGCCAGTGGGCAATGTCATCACGGCCCCGGTATATGAAAAAACTTTACTCCCCTTAAAAGAACCTTCATCCGATCCGGCAGATGCATCCCGATCAATTCCAGTGACAAAAACTCCAAATGGATTTACATATTTTTCGGCTGTTTGCAGTGCTGCAATAGCCTTTTGGCCATCTGCAATCTTCATTTCCATAGGGGTGTTCACCACCCAGTTGTGGTGCAGGACAAATGGTCTTGGTGTTTTTGAAGGATGTTTTAAAATAGATACCCTGGTTTTCTGAAGTTCCTGAACGGCCCAAGGTTTATTCAATGTATCCGCCCTTACAATAGCATCATCTATCAATCTCAAGGCCTGCTGATCGGTCCCTATAAAATCAGCATAGGAGTTAAAGGTCTCGGACCAAAATTCCTTGTTGATTTTATCCTTTAAGGTCGTTGCCAATTTTCCATAGGAACTAGCCGATGTTTCATCGCCAAGTTCTTTAGCTATTTTTGAGGCATCTGCAAAAGCTCTTTGGGTATAGGCGGCCACATCTATCATTTCGCTGTCCATCCCATGTATTTCCATCATCCCAAATCCATCGGGAAATAGATTTTTATTAGCATCGTTCCCTTCCATCAACCATCGCAATCCTTTTTTGATGGTAGGGAAGTATTTTTTTAAGAACTCTGTATCCCCATTCCATAAGTAGGTTTCCCAAACCAAGGAAGCAAACTGTGGAGTTTCATTGATATTGCCCTTGTTGAACACCGCACCATTGGTAGACATTTCATGAATGATCCGACCATTTCCATTGACCACATTGGACATGCTATCCAATAATTTAATGGTCTTTTCCACTACCTCAGACTGTCCAATCGCCATATAGCCCTTTAATGCATATTCGCTGTCTACACCAAACCACCATGGATAATCTGGAATACCAGCGGTTATGCCAGTTCCAATTTCTGGCACTGTTCTTACCAGCCAATCTGAATTGTATTTCAACCATTCAAAGGTTTGCTGTACGTTTTTATCCGGAATGGTCAGTTTGGAATTATTTGCCAATTTTAGGTAGCGCAGCTTTTTACGATTCAAGTCTTCGTTTGGATTTGCTTTGATTTCCCTATAGTTCTGTATGGCGGCATCTTTGGATATGTAGGACCCTGCAACCGCAAATGTAATTACCCATTCCCCTTTGCTTGGGATGTTTACAGAATACATCAAGGAAGCGGACGTTCCTTTCCCACCATAATTATACTCTGCCTCTTGGTGATCAACAGATTTTTTATCTGCACCAAAAATTACATTCCATGGATTATTCCCGTCCTTTGCCATCCAAACGTCCAACTTGGAGTCAAAGTCCGCCTTATCCACTCCATCTATCATTTGAGTTCGTTCCCCCAACCAAGTTGGGCGTAGATCTGTGCTGCCTGTAAATTTAAGTTTTATGTCTTGGGGTTTATCTGAAGTGTTTTTAAGGACATATTGAATGTTTATCCCTTCCTTATCATCCGGAACAAACTGCCATCTATCAACTTCCAGATTCTTGTTTGGAAGCGAATAGCTATGCCTATTGGCAAAAGGGTAATTAACAAAGGTTAGGGCATTTTCTAGGGCATGAGCCTCATTTTCCCAAAATAGTTCCACATGAAAGCCATCCATCAATTTAATTGGATGATCCCAAACACCTCCCATTTCCCCTTTAATATGCCATCCAATTTCAGGAAAGGTACCATCCTGATGGCCTACCATATA
>JBLGAT010000056.1:0-17646 GCA_047612485.1 Psychroserpens sp. | reverse complement strand
TATCTGTAGGTCACCATTGGCCGAAGGCATCCTAAAAAGTAAAGTAGACCAAAATGAAATTGAAGTGGATTCAGCTGGAACCGCTGGCTTTCACATTGGAAAAAAACCCGATAGCAGATCCATTGCCGTGGCCCAAAAGCATGGTCTCAACATAAATAACCAACGCTGTAGGAAATTTTCACGTCAGGACTTCAATGATTATAATTTCATTTATGCCATGGACCGGAGCAACTATCGAAATATAATCTCCTTGGCAAAAAATGAGAAAGACATTAAAAAGGTAAAGTTGCTTTTGGATGAGATCAATATAGACATCAAGGAAGTGCCCGATCCTTATTACGATACAGAAGATGGGTTTGATCAAGTCTTTACCTTAATTGATAAAGCTTGCGATGCCATTGCATTTCAACTTCAACATAATTAAAAAACATACATGGAAAACCCCAAGGACATTGTTTTAGGTAAATTATATATGATACCCACCACCCTAGGTGACAATGAACCCTTAGAAGTCTTGCCCATTTCCATAAAAAGGGCTATTGAAGAAATAGATTACTATATTGTTGAGAACGAAAAGACGGCTAGGCGTTTTATCAAAAAAATATATTCCAAAAAATCACAACCTGATCTTCATTTGGAATTGTTGAATAAGTTTACAGAACCTGAAGCAATTCCCACGTTTCTAGATCCTTGCCTTCAAGGTCATAATGTTGGTATAATATCAGAAGCTGGCTGTCCCGGAATTGCCGATCCAGGTGCAGATGTGGTTCGGTTCGCGCATCAAAAAGGGATTCAGGTTGTTCCCTTGGTTGGACCATCCTCTGTCCTCCTAGCCCTTATGGCAAGTGGCATGAACGGTCAAAGTTTCACCTTTAACGGGTACTTGCCAATTGACGGTTCGGAAAGAAAGAGCGCCATTAAACGAATGGAGAAAATTTCTAGGGAACTGAACCAATCGCAGATATTCATTGAAACGCCCTATAGAAATGATAAGTTAATGGCCGATTTATTGAGAACCCTCTCCAATGGCTGTATGGTTTGTATTGCATGTGATATTACCCTTTCAACGGAATACATAGCTACCAAAAGCGTTCTTGTATGGCAAAAGGTACCACTAGACCTACATAAAAGACCTACTATATTTATCATTCAAGCATAAAAGAACCTTAGTGTTTCCACTAAGGTTCTTTCTAATTTTCAAGATTAAAATTAAATTTTTGGGTTCCTCACTGGAGAAATATGTGAAATATCATACCCTGAGAATTTTCTCATATAATAGGCGATACTTGTTCCAAATTCATCACTTACATTATACTCTCCATAAGAGCGCAAGAACTTTTTCACATTCCCGGCACCAGCTAAATGTGCTGCAGCCAAGATTCCAGATTCTGTCACCTTCAAACCTCCAATACGTTTTCCGTTGAAACGCTTAATATCCCTTCGTAAAATCCACTTATTCCGGGCAATATTGGTATGAAATGCCTTTTCTTGTAACATTGGATCATTGATAAAACGAGTGGCATTATATACACCCATTAATTGCAATGTACCAATTCCGAACTGGTACTTACCCAAGTACCCCAAGGCATTGATGGTGAAATAATCACCCTGTGATTCCTTGAAAGCCAAAGCTTCCTTGAATCCAATATACGAGCTCCCCAAAAAGGGAGGTGTCACCATAACAACAGGGTTGAAAATAGTTTTGCTTTTGGGAAACAAAACTTCAGTAGGTTCTTTTACTTTAAGCGTTGAGGGAACCTCCGTAATTTTACTGGAAGCTGAATTAAACCCAAAACTCATTAAAATAAACATCATGATTAGCGGACAAAAGACGTTTATCCATCTTCTCATAGTTTTGATTTCTTAAGACTTACTCGCTTGAAAAAGAGATGCTTAAATTTCTAGAGGCAAATATACACCCTAATTTATCCTTACAAACCAAAGATTGTCTTAAAAATGCGATTTTTTAGCCAAAATGTCTTAAAATCAGGATGATAGGTTTACCTGTTTATCTTTTGAGCGTTGATCCAACGTACATATTGTTCCTTATTTTGGTTGTGCTGTGCTAGATTTTTAGCAAATTTATGGTACCCAAAATTCTCCACATTGGCCACAAAATAGTAATAATCATGTTGCTCGGAATTCAGTACCGCATCTATTGCTGAAATATCGGGCATAGCTATGGGACCAGGTGGTAATCCGGCATATTTATAGGTATTATAGGGAGAATCCAGAGTCAGGTCTTTATACAAAACCCTTTTATAAACGGCATTAAAATCGCCGTTTTGTAGCTTCAGTGAATAAATAACTGTTGGGTCTGCCTGCAACAACATCCCCACCTTAAGCCTATTGAGATAGACGCCTGCCACCCTAGGCCTCTCGTCCACCTTTGCAGTTTCCTTATGTACTATGGACGCTAGGGTAATGACCTCATTGGGCGTCATTCCAATTTCTTTTGCCTTTTTCATTCTATCTTCATTCCAGAACCTTTGGTATTCCTTGTGCATCCTTTCCCTAAAATTTTCACGAGATGAATTCCAGAAAAACTCATAACTATTGGGAATATACATGGCCAATTTAGTCTCATCGGTAAAACCATGGGCTTTTAAGAAACCGGTATCATTTAAACTTTTCAATAAAGAAAGACTATCAGGTTCCAATTGTGCAGATATCCTTCCGGCCAAATCGGCCAAGGTTTCCTGATTGTTGAAAGAAACCCTAATGGGTATGTTTTTACTGCGCAGGGAATTTACAATATCATTGTTGTTCATCCCATTTATTATAAGGTACTTCCCGCCACGAACGTTGGTTGGATATCCCTTTCGCTCGGCTACCTGCTCAAAAGTGGACATATCCTTAAGTAAGGGGGTCAGCATTTCCTTGACGTTGTTAAAATCATCTCCCGTCCTTACAAATACATAAGCCTCTTGGTTATTGAATTTCGTATTGGGGGCAAAAACGGCATTATATACCATATAGGCAAAGGCACCGCCTGCAATTAGTCCTATTAATAGGATAGCCAGTAAAATTTTCTTTATATACATTACTTGTTTATCTTTTGAAATAAAATTTCACCTTTATATTCATTGTTATGCAATACCCAATCCTTCTTCTCCCCTACTTCTCTGTAACCCATTTTTTTAAACAAATTGATACTCCCTTCATTATCTGCTAAAACATTGGCATACAATTGCCGTAAATGTAGCCCATTAAAGGCATAGTTTTCCAACAACTGTAAGGCTTCTAGACCAAGACCTTTATTTCGATCCTTTTCTTCCAAAATAACGATGCCTATACCTGCCCTGTGATTATGGGGGTCAAAGTCAAATAAATCTATCAATCCCACGGCCTTATCAAAGGAATTGCAAATACATAGACGCAATTGCTTTGCCTCGTAAATATCCTTATGGGCATTGTCCAAATAAAGCTGTAAAAGGTGTTTGGAATAGGGAACCGTGGTTCCACTAATTTCCCATAACTCCGTATTGTTTTCAAGCTCATAAAGGAAATCCAGATCTTCTGGCTCCAAAGCCCTTAAATAGCTTTTTTTACCCTTTAAATTCAACATAAAATCTCGCCTTTAAAAACCTGTTTTGCAGGTCCCACCAATTGGATATTGTAATATCCATTAGTATCCCTCTCAAAATGAACACTTAGGTTTCCTCCTAGCGTCTTAATGGCCACCTTATTCCCAATGACCTTGCCAGTTTTATGCATCGCCAAAGCAACGGCTGTAACACCAGTTCCACAGGACAAGGTTTCATCTTCCACCCCCCTTTCATAGGTCCGCACATTAAAGCTGTCCTGCCCTTCAAGTGTCACAAAATTAATGTTACTGCCATTTTCCCCATATAGTTCATATCTCAATTTTGCTCCTTCCATTTTGACATCTACTTTATGTATGTCCTCCACCAACTGCACATGGTGTGGTGAGCCTGTATCCAAAAATAGAAAATCCTGATTTTCCTGTACTTCTTTAACATCCTGCATCTGAAGACTTACTACTTCGCCATTTACGGAAGCGTGATGTAAGCCATCCACAGCCATAAAGGTTGCTTCATCGGTTATGACTCCTAAATACTTGGCAAAAGCCACCAAACACCTACCGCCATTACCACACATGGTACTTGTATTCCCATCGGAATTATAATACACCATCTTAAAATCGGTCTGATCATCATTTTCCAACAGAATGAGTCCGTCTGCACCTATCCCGAATTTTCGATCGCAAAGTCTGGCCACCAATTGGGTATTACTTTTAGGAAATACATTATCCCTATTGTCAATCATGACAAAGTCATTTCCCGTTCCTTGATATTTGTAAAATGTAAGGTTCATATCTAGTTTTGTAGTACAAATATAAAGCTTTATTAAGGGTTTTTTGGCAGTTAAAAAGACGTTAAACCTAAATTATTACTACATAAATGAATTAATTTTACACTAGTATAAGCTTAAAATATTAGTCGATATGAAAAAAATTGCCACTTTATTATTGGTTTCCATTTTTGGAGGTGCAATAACCTTGGGATGCTATAAGTTATTTATAGAAAAGCCTAACTATACCGTCGTTACGGAAGATACTGGTCACGGTTATTTCAACACCAGTTACTCCCCTACTTCTGCAAAGGGCGCTGGAATCAATGAAGTAGATTTTACCGTTGCGGCACAAAATACGGTCAATTCTGTTGTGCACGTTAAAAATGTCACCATGAGCAGTGGTCCAACCACCATTATGGAGTTTCTCTACGGTTCTAGTGGTAGCCAAAGGCCTCAAGTTGGAACTGGCTCTGGAGTTATCATATCGCCAGACGGATATATTGTAACCAATAACCATGTCGTAGCCAATGCCACACAACTACAGGTCACCCTGAACAATAACAAAACATATACTGCAGAATTAGTGGGAACAGATCCCAATTCAGATATTGCCTTGCTTAAAATTGAAGCAAAGGACAAACTCCCTTATTTGGCATTTGGGGATTCGGATAATGCCAAGATTGGGGAATGGGTACTGGCAGTAGGGAATCCTTTTAACCTAACTTCTACAGTTACTGCCGGAATTGTCAGTGCAAAGGCGAGGGACTTAGGAGGCATGACCAACCAATCCTTTATTCAAACCGATGCCGCTGTAAATCCAGGCAACAGTGGCGGGGCATTGGTGAACACCAATGGGGACCTTATAGGCATCAATACTGCAATAACTTCCCAAACAGGCTCCTATGTAGGGTATTCCTTTGCGGTACCGAGTAATATTGCCAAAAAAGTGGTGGAAGATATTATGGAGTACGGGAACGTACAAAAAGGCATACTTGGCATAAATACAATCCGGACCTCTACCCCTTATGCCGTTGAGAATGGCATTAATGACGTGGATGGCGTTTATATCACCGGTGTGGAAGAGGATTCTGGAGCATTTGATGCCAAGTTAAAAGAAGGTGATGTTCTTAAAAAAGTGGATGCTATCATAGTCCATAAGTTTCCAGACCTAGTGGGCTATATTTCAACAAAAAGGCCAGGGGATGAAATTATGGTGACCATTGATAGGGAAGGTAAAATGATGGAAATTCCTGTCATTTTAAAAGAAAGGCAGACATTGGTGGTCCCTGTAATGGGATTGGAGGTCAAAAATCTCAATTCGGAGGATCAAAAGCAATTCAAAACCAAAAAAGGGGTCAAAATAGTGGGTGTTCCGGAGAGCTTTAGAGGATATGGATTAGAGGGAAAAGTATTGCTTGCTGTTGACAATAAAGAGATCAATAATATTACGGATGCCAAAAATCTATTTGGTGGAATTACCAAATATGGAAAAACCAGTATCACGATGATCAACGAGAAAGGCGAACGGGAACGTCTGATTTTCCAATAAGCCAATTACATAATAAAAAAAGCGCTCAAAAATGAGCGCTTTTTTTATTGGACAAATGTTTTACGAAATCGATTGAAATATATACTTTTGCCGAAAATTAACAGTTTCAAACCTATTTAATGAGTCCCAACAAATACGAAAAAGAATTGGCTTTCCAAGCCGATAGAAGAAAAGCGACAACCGAGTTTATTAAAATCACCAGCGATCTTTGGTATGACAGCTCAATTGAAGTAGTGCTTTTTAAGAATCAGATCATTGATAAAAATGTTAGCGACATCATCAATTTACATGAGTACGCAGGACAGTTTGTGCAAAAACCAATTTCTATCTTCGACTCTGTTGAACTACTTAGGGCCATTTATGACTTAAATCTGCCCCCAGCGAAATTGGATATCGGAAAACTGACATTCGAGTACCATTCTGATGATAACAACTACAATAATGTAAAAGCTTTTGTTGTAGATAAATTAAAAGATGCCCGTAGCACCAAGGAAATAAAACCAAAGGATGTTGTTCTTTATGGTTTTGGGAGAATTGGAAGACTTGTAGCCAGGGAATTGATGGCGAAAACAGGTAAAGGGAGCCAGCTTAGACTTCGAGCCATTGTTACCCGAGGAAGTGTAAATGCGGATATTCTAGAGAAAAGGGCAAATTTATTACGAACAGATTCTGTTCATGGTCAATTTAGGGGTACCGTAGAGGTAGATATGGAGAATGAAGCACTTTTGATCAATGGAACCACTGTTCATATCATCAGCGCTGATAAGCCAGAAGATATAGACTACACAAAATACGGTATTTACGGGGCTCTGGTCATTGATAATACCGGTGCTTTTAGGGACAAGGAAGCTCTAAGCCGACATTTGTCCTCCAAAGGTGCCTCTCGGGTTTTGTTGACAGCTCCAGGCAAGGAGATCCCCAACATCGTGCATGGTGTAAACCATAACGAATACGACCCGGATACCACCAAGATCTATTCAGCAGCTTCTTGTACCACCAACGCAATTACGCCCATTTTAAAAGTGATAGAGGATTCTTTAGGTATTAAGAAAGGGCATTTGGAAACCATCCATGCTTATACCAATGACCAGAATTTGGTGGACAACATGCACAGTAAATACAGACGTGGAAGGGCTGCCGCATTAAATATGGTAATTACAGAGACAGGAGCAGGTAACGCAGTTGCAAAAGCTTTGCCAAGCCTGAAAGGCAAATTGACATCCAATGCCATTCGTGTCCCTGTCCCTAATGGATCACTTGCCATTCTAAGTTTGGAAGTAAAAAATAAGACCTCAAAAGAACGTCTAAACGATATCGTAAAAAAATATTCCCTGGAGGGTGAACTGGTGGAGCAAATAAAATACTCCTTGAGCAACGAATTGGTTTCCACGGATATCATTGGGACCAATGCCCCTTCCATCTATGACAGTACAGCTACGATTGTCTCTGCTGATGGAAAAAATATAGTACTATATATTTGGTATGACAATGAATACGGGTATTCCCATCAGGTTATTCGATTGGCAAAATATATCTCAAAAGTAAGAAGGTTTACCTATTATTAATAGATAGGACATCCATAAAATAATGTTCTGGTTAATTTCTAGTCGGGCTACAATTATCATAATTGGTTTTTTGTAGTCCGATTTTATATTTTGTCCGTATATAAAAAGGTATTGTTTAATATGTTTTATTATTTAACAATATTAATTTACTTTAGGCTCCCTTACTAATTATTAACAAGAAGCATTATATAAATGAAAATTTACAAAGTCATATTTATTGTAATTGCATTATTGGCGTTCAACCTACAATTTGCACAGGAACAAGTTCAAGAGGAAGAAAGTCTCTCTTTAGACGGCGGACCAATTAGCAGTCAGTTCGAATACCTCACTTCCAATTCCGGAAACTATAACGCAAATGGCATTAGATATGAAGTGGTTAAGTTGATACATATAGATAAGCTAAGACAAAATGTGTTGGATAGCTTAAAAGTTTACAATAAAAAAGCTGCCGAACTAAATGCTACAATTGGAAAAAGTGAGGTAACCATAAATATGCTCAACAAAAAGTTGGAGGAAACATCCAACAACTTGACGGCTGTTAATGAAGAAAAGGACAGTATTTCCTTTTTAGGAATTATGATAGCAAAGGGAACCTATAACTTTATGTTGTGGACCATTATATCGGGCCTTTTACTTTTGTTGATATTTTTCATCTATAAATTCAGGGAGAGCAATATTTTGACCCAAGATGCCAAATCCGGACTTTCAGATCTAGAAATGGAATATGAGGATCACAGAAGAAGAGCTTTGGAGCGGGAACAGAAGATTAGCAGACAACTTCAGGACGAACTCAACAAGCACAAAAAAACAAAATAACTAAAAGCTCCTAAGGGAGCTTTTTTTAATTCTGGTCTTTGGGGCACTATCCTTTACCGGGAGTTTCCTATTTCTATTCCTTACCTTTTATGGTATAAAAGGGCCATAAAATGTATCTTTGCACAAGCTTTTAAAGAATCACCCAAATGCGCATTGATATCATCACCGTTTTACCTGAACTTATGTCAAGTCCTTTCGAGGCTTCCATAATGAAAAGGGCCATAGAAAAAAAATTGGTCGAGGTCCATTTTCATAACCTTAGGGATTACACGGAATTAAGCTATAACCAAGTAGATGACTACCAATTTGGTGGCGGCGCGGGAATGGTGCTGATGATAGAGCCCATAGACAAGTGTATCACCAAACTCAAATCGGAAAGATCCTATGACGAGATCATTTATATGACCCCTGATGGTGAGACATTGAACCAAAAAATGGCCAATGGCATTTCTTTGAAAGAAAATATCATTATTCTTTGTGGTCATTATAAGGGAGTAGACCAGCGGGTAAGGGATACTTTGATCACAAGGGAAATATCCATTGGTGATTATGTCCTTTCTGGTGGAGAATTGGGAGCGGCTGTCCTTTGTGACACTATCATTCGACTTATTCCGGGAGTTTTGAACAATGAGACATCAGCCTTGACCGATAGTTTTCAGGATAACCTATTGGCTCCTCCGGTATTTACGCGCCCTTCAGATTACAAAGGCCTAAAGGTACCGGATATCCTCTTGAGCGGTAATTTTCCTAAAATTGAAAAATGGAGGGAAGACGAAGCACAAAAGCGGACAGAAAGACTTAGACCCGACCTATTGGAGTAAATAAATCGCATAGATCCTAAAAAAGAACTGAAATAAGTTGTAAATTATAATTAATAAAGTAATTTTGCAACCTGTTAAAATTAACCTCTGGCGATATCCGTGGATGTTGATTTTAAGAAACTTAAAAAATAAAATCAAGATGGAATCATTAATTAAATTTGTTCAAGACGAATTTGTTCCTAAGAAGGACTTTCCGAAATTCTCGGCAGGAGATACAATCACTGTGTATTATGAGATTAAGGAAGGTGAAAAGACCCGTACCCAGTTCTTTAAAGGAGTTGTTATACAAAGAAAAGGATCTGGAACCACAGAAACATTTACAATCCGTAAAATGTCCGGTACTGTAGGTGTTGAACGTATTTTTCCAGTGAATATGCCTGCTTTGCAAAAAGTAGAGGTGAACAAAAAAGGTAAAGTACGTAGAGCTCGTATTTACTACTTTAGAGGCCTTACAGGTAAAAAAGCAAAAATTAAAGAAGTTAGAATGTAACTTATTTACCCTTCATATATTAAAAAATCCACCTTCTTGGTGGATTTTTTGTTTTCAACAATTGTTCATCGCTATTGTTCATAGCGTGTTGATTATTAATTATTTACATAAATCTTTCATGATTGAAATATTATTCGTATATTCAAATATGATTTAAAGGGAAAATCTTTTTAGAGGATTCCAAATCATTATAAAGTTTGCGTTCTTTATATTGTTGTTTGGCTTTTTAAGATGAAAATGCAGCAATGTGTATTCAAATTATTAAGTTTCTTATTGCCAATTGCACATGTAATCGGTTCTGAAGTTAACACTGATGTCATACAGGTTCAATGTAAATTTGACCACAAAGACATTAGATAGTTAAAACAACGAGAAGAAACATAGAGTAGTTGCTTGGTTTTCTAATTAAGAACGAAAAATGTTTCAAACGTTGAAATAGTGGATCGAAGGCAATCAATGGTTGCCGTTTTGTAGAAAATGCAAAACACACAGTTTGAAAGCTATTTCTAAAAAGCCATATCAATGTATTCGTACAATGATATGGCTTTTGTTATTTTAGACCATTCATAGACCTCCCCAATAGGTCATCAAACCTGTTTAATTTCTTCAATAAAAAGGGCACATAGGTAAGGGTTTCCCACCTTCCCTCCTTCCAAATATCCATCATTATGGAATAATTCAGCACAAGCATTTCCAAATAACATTATTTACAAAGAATTGGCAAAAAGATTAAATATTTGCAAGGTTTTAAGCAGTACGAAAATCGTATATTTGCACCGCTCAAACACTTAAATAAAAGAGATGCCAAAAATAATATATACTAAAACTGATGAGGCCCCTGCGCTGGCTACTGAATCATTTCTACCCATTGTTATAGCATTTACCAAAACCTCTGGAATCACCATTGAAACTAAAGATATTTCTTTGTCCGGTAGGATAATCGCCACTTTCCCGGATTTTTTGAATACCGATCAAAGAATTTCAGACGATTTGGCCGAATTGGGGGCATTGGCGAAAACACCAGAAGCCAATATCATCAAATTACCTAACATCTCTGCTTCCATACCACAGCTTAAAGAGGCAATTACAGAACTTCAATCACAAGATTATGCCGTTCCCAGCTATCCGGACGAGCCTAAGAATGATCAGGAAAAAGATATTAGATCCAGATACGACAAAATTAAAGGAAGCGCGGTTAACCCAGTATTACGCGAAGGAAACTCCGACAGAAGAGCTCCAAAAGCAATAAAAAATTACGCCAAGAAAAATCCACATTCCATGGGGGCTTGGAGTCCAGATTCAAAATCCCACGTGTCCACTATGGACCATGGTGATTTTAATTCCAATGAAAAATCTCTGACCTTAAACAAGCCAACCACCATTAAGGTTGAATTGGTCAAAGCAGATGGATCAACCACAATTTTAAAGGATAATATTTCTATATTGGCCGGTGAAATCATCGATGCCACGGTAATGAACAAAAAAGCCTTATTGGCTTTCTTAAAAGAGCAGGTGATTGATGCCAAGAAAAAAGGTGTCTTGTTCTCCTTGCATATGAAGGCTACCATGATGAAGGTTTCCGATCCTATCATTTTTGGACATGCCGTTGAGGTGTTTTTTGAAAACGTATTCGCGAAACATGCCGAGACTTTCAAAAAAATCGGGGTCAATGCCAATAATGGATTGGAAAATCTATTAACCAATGTATCAGAACTTCCAGAGGCCAAGAGAAAGGAAATTGAAGCAGACATTGAATCGGCGATTGACAATGGGCCAGATCTGGCCATGGTGAATTCTGACAAAGGAGTTACCAACCTACATGTGCCCAGTGATATTATTGTAGATGCTTCCATGCCTGCCATGATTCGAAATTCAGGCCAGATGTGGAATGCCAAAGGCAAAGCCCAGGACACCAAAGCCGTTATCCCTGATAGCAGTTATGCAGGTGTTTTTGAAACCACTATTGAGTTCTGTAAAAAGAATGGCGCTTTTGATCCGAGAACAATGGGGACGGTTCCCAATGTTGGACTAATGGCGCAAAAAGCGGAAGAATACGGTTCTCATGACAAAACTTATGAAATAGAGGCCCATGGTACCGTAAATGTTGTAGACACCACTTCTGGGGATGTACTTATCCAACACAACGTGGAGCAAGGTGATATCTGGAGAATGTGCCAGGTAAAGGATGCCCCAATCCAAGATTGGATAAAACTTGCGGTTTCCAGAGCAAGGGCTACGGGAACCCCTGCCGTATTTTGGTTGGACAAAAATAGGGCCCATGATATGGAGCTTATTACCAAAGTGAATACTTACCTTCCAAATTATAATACTTCTGGATTGGACATTCGTATATTATCCCCTAACGATGCCTCGTTATTTACCTTAAAAAGACTAAAAGCAGGCGAGGATACCATCTCCATTACGGGTAACGTCTTAAGAGATTATCTAACGGATCTTTTTCCAATATTAGAGGTTGGTACCAGTGCAAAAATGCTTTCCATTGTTCCCTTAATGAATGGAGGGGGATTATTTGAAACAGGTGCAGGAGGTTCCGCACCAAAACATGTAGAACAGTTTTTGAAAGAAGGCCACCTCCGATGGGATTCTTTAGGAGAATTTTTGGCACTTGGGGTTTCCCTGGAACACTACTCCGCAAAGAATAATAATCCAAAAGCTTTGGTTTTGTCCGATGCATTGGACCTTGCTACGGAAAAATTCTTGGACAATGATAGATCACCGTCTAGAAAAGTTGGTGAATTGGACAATAGGGGAAGTCATTTTTACCTAGCTCTTTATTGGGCACAAGCTTTGGCCAACCAAAACAAGGACCAAGAGCTCAAAGCCATTTTTACAAAAGTTACCAAAGAATTTGAAGAAAACGAATCCAAGATCATTTCAGAGCTAAATGCAGCCCAGGGCTCGCCAAACAACCTTGGCGGTTATTACAAGCCTAATTTAGCCCTTATGGCTAAAGCTATGAGGCCAAGTAATACGTTCAATACTATTTTAAATCATATTTAACGATCTTTTCATTATAAAAAAAAGGCCTAACCTAAACTGTTGGGCCTTTTTGATTTAAATAACTGTTAACATTTTTCAGGTACTAATTATTCTGTTTACTTTTATCCAAAAAAATTTAAATGCAGTATAAGTACTGGCCCATCTTTTTCGGGTTATTTTTATTTTCCCTTTGTTCCTTTTCTCAGCAGAAATATACCCTTAGCGGTACCATAAGTGAATTTAGTAGTAATGAATCATTAATTGGGGTAACAGTGGCCATACCGGAATTAAAAACGGGTGTGGTAAGCAATGAATACGGATTTTTCTCCATCACCCTGCCCGAAGGAACTTATAAGATTCAGATAAGTGCCATCGGTTTTAAAGAGGTCATTCAAAACATTGCCTTGACCGAAAACCTGAAACTCAATTTCCAACTGGACGAAGAGGCTGAAGAACTGGAAGAGGTAATCCTAGTGGAGGATGTCGAAAAACTAAATATCCGGAAACCTCAAATGAGTGTCAATACTTTAAGTGCTGGGACCATAAAAAAGATCCCGGTTGTTTTGGGGGAAGCAGATGTTATTAAATCAATTCTGCTACTTCCAGGAGTGACAAGTGCTGGCGAAGGCGCTTCTGGATTTAATGTGAGAGGCGGAGCAGCAGATCAGAACCTAATTCTTTTGGATGAGGCTATAATCTTCAATTCATCCCATCTATTTGGCTTTTTTTCCGTTTTTAATCCAGACGCAATCAAAGATATAAAGTTGTTCAAGGGGGGTATACCGGCTAAATACGGCGGAAGACTATCTTCTGTATTAGATATCTATCAAAAAGACGGTAATAGTAAGGAGCTAAAGATTAGCGGTGGTATAGGTGCTGTTTCCAGTAGACTACTGGTAGAAGGTCCTTTGGAAAAAGACAGAAGTGCCTTTCTTATCGGCGGGAGGGCGTCTTATGCACATTTATTTCTTCCATTGTTTGATAATGACAACAAGGCCTATTTCTATGATCTAAACACAAAACTCAACTATAAAATAGACAACAACAACAATATTTACCTTTCTGGATATTTTGGAAGGGATGTCTTCAGTATCTCAGAACGGTTTGTGAACGTTTACGGCAATTCCGTATTTAACTTGCGTTGGAATCATTTATTTTCTGATCGTCTCTTTTCAAATCTATCCTTAATATATTCTGATTATTTCTATGGATTAGAATTGGATTTTGTGGGTTTCAAATGGAATTCAGGGATACGAAACTTCAATATTAAATACGATTTTAAACAATACATATCCAATACATTTCAATTAAACTATGGTTTAAACGAAATATATTACAACTTTAATCCTGGCGAGATTGAACCAAACAGGGAAGATTCGGGTATTATAGCTGAACAGTTGACTCAAAAATACGCCAATGAATTTGCAGCTTATATTGATGCAGAACATCAAGTTACAGACCAACTAACATTACAATATGGATTGCGTTGGAGCAATTTTATGAGGCTTGGACAGGATGAGCTAAATAAGTATCAAGATAACAATCCAGTAGTATTCAATGATGAATTTCAAATTTATGAAAAAGCTAGACCTATAGGTAATGAAAGCAGCAAGCGAACAGAACGTTTGGCAACCTTTAACACCTTAGAACCAAGATTGGCATTGGCTTTAGCTCTAAATGACCAAAGTTCAATTAAGGCAAGTTATAATCATATGGCCCAATATTTAAGCCTATTGTCCAATACGAGTTCCCCTACTCCTCTTGATGTATGGACCCCAAGTGGCCCTTATGTGAAACCACAGCTTTTAGATCAATATGCCTTGGGTTATTTCAAGAATTATAAGGATAATGAATACTCCCTTGCAACCGAAATTTTTTATAAAGATATTGACAATAGAATTGATTATATAGACGGTGCAGATTTAATCGCTAACAACGCCATAGAACAGGTTATACTCAACGGACAGGCTAGAGCATACGGTTTGGAATTCTCCTTAAATAAAAATGAGGGAGCCTTACAAGGTTGGGTAGCCTACACCCTTTCCAAATCTGAACAACGCACACCAGGACGAACTTCATTTGAACCTGGAATTAATATGGGGAATTGGTATGATACTGGATATGATAAAACACATGACATTTCAATAAATGCCAGCTATGAATTGAATTCTAAATGGAGCTTTAATAGTAATTTTATTTTTCAAACCGGACAGCCTACAAACTACCCAATTGGCCAGTATGAATTTAAAGCCTTAGTCATACCTGTTTATGGTGGTCGCAATGAACAACGTTTACCCGCTTATCATAGATGGGATATTGCAGCTACCCTGACCCCACGTAAGAATAAAAATAGAAACTTGCAGGGAGAATGGGTTTTTAGTATCTATAATATTTATAACAGACGAAATGCGGCCTCCATAAATTTTGAGCAGAACCAGGATACAGGAAGTAACGAAGCAATACGTACCGCTATTTTTGGACTGGTACCTTCAGTAACCTATAATTTTAAATTTTAATATGGCAACAAAACGGTTATTTATAGTACTGCTAATGATGGTTTTTTTAGGCTGTGAAGATGTGATTGAAGTTGATTTGCCTACATCTGAGCCAAGACTGATCATAGATGCCAATTTCAGCGTATTTTTTAATGAATTTCCAATGACCATGGAGGGATCCGTCACCCTAAAACTGTCGGCTCCTTTTTATCAAGAAGAATTGGAACCGGCCAACAATGCAACCGTTTTTATAACCAATTTAGATGATGGTAGTATTTATGAATTCGAAGAAAATGGGAATACCGGAATATATGAGCCAGCCCAGCCCTTTGACCTTCCCAATTTTAATGATCAATATGAGTTAACCATACTTTACGCATCTGACACCTATAAAGGAAGTGTACGACTTATCCCTTCTGTTCCCATAGACGAAATTAGTCAGGGAGACGGCACTTTATTTACAGGTGACGAAACAGAGGTCTTGGTAAAATTTACAGACGATGATAGTAGGGATGATTATTATTTGTTTGATTTAGATTTTGATCTATATCTACCTACTGAAGATCGGTTTTATCAAGGAGAACAGTTTGTGTTTTCCTATTTTTATGAGGATCTAGAACCTGGAAAGGAAGTGACCATCACCATAAACGGGGTAGATAGGCAATTTTATAATTATATGACTATTTTACTTGACCAAAGTGGTCAAAACGGAGGTGGCCCATTTGAATCTGCACCCTCCACCATTAGGGGCAACATGGTCAATACCACAAACCCTGACGGTTATCCGTTAGGTTATTTTTCAATGTCTGAAGCCAATAGGCTCTCTTTGGTTATTGAATAGGGAATTTGATTACCCAAAAAAATATTGAATGCCCAATACCAATATCAATCCTGTCATTCCTTGAAGAAAAGTGGCTACGGTATGACTTTTAAGAGCAGTTTTCACGTCCATATTGGAAAATTGGGACACCACCCAAAAATAACTATCGTTCACGTGGGAGACGGTCATGGCTCCTGCTCCAATAGCAAGCACGGTACATGCCTTGGAAATTGGTGTTTCCAAGCCTAATGATAGTAGTAAGGGAGCCATAATTGCAGCAGTGGTAATGATGGCAACCGTTGAACTTCCCTGGGCCGTTTTTAATACGGCAGCTATAAAAAAAGCGATCAATATCCCACCAAATAAAAGGTCTTCCCCAATTGGAATATAGCTAGCTATATCCATCGCTCTTAGCACACTTCCAAAAGCTCCGCCTGCACCCGTGATCAAGACAATAAGTCCAGCCTCCTTTAAAGCGCTCACCACCCAATCATAGCGGATTTTCAAACTCGCTTTCCTACCCATGTTAAAAGCAAATACAACTCCAATTAGCAGTGCAATAGTGGGATTGCCCAAAAAACTGATCGCACTTATAAACCATCCCGTTTCCAAATGAAACCCGGGATACTCCAAAATAGATTTTAAAGCAATCAATAGTATGGGAACCAATAAGGGCAAAAATGCAGATAAGGTACTTACTGTATATTCGTCTTCCTTTTCAGAATGTAAATTATCTTCAATGTAATCTGTTTTGTCAATACCAGCAACAAGTTTTGTTCCTATATAATTGGCCCAAAGAAATCCAACTAGGGACACTGGAATGGCCACGGATAGACCCAATAGCATTACCAATCCCAAATCTGCCTCCAAAACTGCAGCTGCGGCCAAAGGCCCCGGAGTGGGGGGAACAAAAACATGGGAAGCATAGAGGCCCGATGCCAGTGCAACGGCAAACACAACTAAGGACAACCCTGTTTTTTTGCTCAATGCTTTGTTCAATGAAGATAAAATGATGAACCCTGAATCACAGAAAACAGGGATGGAAACAACAAACCCGGTAATGTTCATGGCCAAGGGGGAACGCTTAAGGCCTACCAAATTTAGAATGGTATTCGCCATGACCTTGGTCCCATTGGTTTTTTCCAAGAAGATACCTATTACGGTCCCAAACGCAATGATAAGTCCAATACTGGACAGGGTCTTTCCAAAACCTTCGGCAATCGTCTCCAAAATCACCTCGGCCTTCATCCCTAACATGCCACCTGCCATCAAGGCGGCGATGACCAATGAAAATAGAGGATGTATCTTCAGTTTTACGGTGGCAATAATGATAAAAACAATCACCAATAAAAGTACTAGAAAAACATTCATAGGCACTTGGGTTTAAACGGATTTATGTTGCTCGAAATAGTTGAAAATAGTTTTTTCTATCAATTCGGCCGCGTTATCCATACTATATTGCAAGGGTTGGGACGGATCCATTATTTCCAAAACCGCCTCTAAACCTTTCTTCTTTAATTCAGCCTCTGCAACATCCAGTTTTCCACAAACCGCAATTACTGGAATGCTATAATGTAAACCAATATCCATGACACCTTTTATCAATTTTCCGTGAAGTGTTTGTTCATCTATCTTTCCTTCGCCGCTAATGATATAATCAATGGATGTTTCTTTTAACAACTGTGGAATTCCTGCCAATTTAAAAAGAAATTCTATTCCACTGATAAATTCAGCGTTGAAAAAGGTTTTCAATCCATAGGCCGTACCTCCCGC
>JBLGAT010000055.1:0-17964 GCA_047612485.1 Psychroserpens sp. | reverse complement strand
CAAGAATTTTGGGCATTAAAGATCTAAGTTCGTAGTAACTGGTGGTCACGTTCCTCATTTGTGCATTGATGACAAAGGGATCTGCTTTGGTAAATAAATTTTTAAAATTAAAGTCGCCCCGCACCCCAGTGTTGTCCGATTGCAAAAAAAGATCGGTCGTATACAAATCGTTCAGCACCCCATTTATGTTTGCGGAAAAATAAGCTTCCTTCCCACTCCCAAATTCGCTGTACAATAAATTCACCTCATCAAATGACACGGTAGATTCTTCAAAAACAGCGGTAATATTCACTTTGTTTAGAAAGTCTTCAAAATCTTCCCTGTTGTAGTTAAACACCAGATTGCCCTTGATATTGGATTTTTGCGTTTTTATACGAAGGGAATCAAACCTCATCTGTTGTTTGGAATATTTGAAGGAGGTTCCCATATTTTCCACTTTTATGCCCCTTTGACTGGAAAATGACAAATTCTGTATCTCTGAGGTCACCTCTGGTCCCAATATCAGGAAATCAGTTGCATTAATATTTAGGTCCTTAAAATCCAGGACCTCATACGTTTCCCTATTCTCATCAATTAGCTTAAATTTACTATTGGATATTTTTACGTCTGAGGATGAAAAATAAAATGGTGGCGTAGCTGGATCCCTAGGTTTCCTGTCATCCAATTTGTCTATAAAAACTTCAAGGTTACTATTGCTCTCCCCTTTGTAGGTCCTCAATTTAAAATTTAGGTTTTCAACAGCTATATCGCCAAATTCCAGTTTTCCATTTACCAAGTTTCTAATATTGAGGATGGAAGTAGAAAGCTTGTCGATATAAAACAGCGTATCCTTTTGATAGTCTTGCACATATACTCCTTTTAAGGAAGTTTCCCAGGATATAAGAGAAAATTTAAGTAGGTCTATATGAATATTGGTCCCAAATTCTGAGTTGATGGTATCGGTCGCATATTTTGCAAATCTTGTTTGGACTATGGGCAAAGACAATATAGCAGTACCTAGAACAGATATCAGCAGGATCACCAATAGAATCCTAAGGAGTATTTTTCTTAATTTTTTGATAGGGCTTTATTGTTTTACCTTTGTTCTTTCAAATTTTATTCCAAAACCAAGTGGAACATAAATATATATATATTCTTGCTATAGAATCTTCTTGTGATGATACCTCAGCTGCTGTTTTACACAACAACAAGAGGCTTAGCAATATTGTGGCAACACAGAAAATTCATGAGGAATTCGGGGGTGTTGTCCCCGAACTTGCCTCAAGGGCCCATCAGCAAAATATTGTACCTGTGGTCCACCAAGCATTGGCCAAAGCAAATATCGATAAAAAAGAGTTATCCGCCATAGCTTTTACACGTGGTCCTGGACTTATGGGATCATTATTGGTAGGCACCTCTTTTGCGAAGTCACTAGCATTGGGTTTAAACATCCCACTAATCGAGGTTAACCATATGCAAGCCCATATATTGGCGCACTTCATTGATGAGGAAAATAATCAAAAACCACAATTCCCTTTTTTGGCACTTACCATCAGTGGAGGACATACCCAAATAGTATTGGTCAAAGATTATTTTGATCTCGAAATCTTGGGGGAAACCTTGGATGATGCTGTAGGTGAAGCTTTTGATAAAAGCGCAAAAATTTTAGGCTTGCCCTATCCTGGCGGACCCCTAGTGGACAAATATGCCCAAATGGGCAATCCTAGGGCCTTTCCATTCCCAAAACCAAAGGTCAAGGACCTAAATTTTAGTTTCAGTGGTTTAAAAACCAGTATCCTTTACTTTATTCAGAAACAAGTGAAGGAAAACCCGAATTTTGTTGAGGAGAACCTATATGATATCTGTGCCTCCATACAGTTTACAATCATAGACATACTTATGAGCAAACTTAAAAAGGCAGTCAAACAAACAGGCATCAAACAAATCGCAATTGGTGGCGGCGTATCTGCAAATTCAGGTATTCGGCATGCCTTAAAAGAGACAGAAATTAAATACGGATGGACTACCTACGTGCCCAAATTTGAATATTGCACAGACAATGCGGCAATGATAGGTATTGTAGGGTATTTAAAATATTTGGAAGGTAATTTTAGCGACCAGAGTATTACCGCTAAGGCTCGTTATGTGATATAGAAAACGTCGGCATGGCTTACAATGAGGAATTGGCATTTAGAATAAGGGAAACCTTAAAATTGTTTCCAGAAAAGTTTACCGAAAAAAAAATGTTCGGGGTACTCTCATTTTTATACCAAGGCAAAATGACGGTTGGCATAATACAGGGCGAGCTCATTGTAAGGGTCATCAGTGACAAAATGGAGATGATTTTAGAAAATCCAAAAACACGACCCATGGATTTCACAAACCGCCCCATGAAAGAATTTGTATTTGTATCAGAAGAAGCCTTTAAAGCAGAGGAAGAACTTCTACCTTGGATTGAATTGGGGTTGGAGCATGCCAAGGACAAAATCCGAAACTCAAAATAAATCGCAGCAACATATGCAACTCTTTTATAATCCCGACATAGATTTAGAAACCGAACAGTTCACTTTCCCTATTGACGAAAGCAAGCACATAGTTAAAGTATTGCGCAAAAAAACGGGCGATACCCTACAGATTACCAATGGCCATGGGGATATGTTCCAAGCAGAGATTCTGTTTCCTGATCATAAAAAATGCACTGCCAGGATAATTGAAAAGAAACATTACGATCCCAAAGCTTATAGTCTTCATATGGTAGTTGCCCCAACTAAGCTCAATGACAGATTTGAGTGGTTTTTGGAAAAAGCGACAGAAATAGGCGTTGATGAAATTACCCCAATCATTTGTGACCATTCGGAAAGAAAGATAATTAAAAAGGACCGGATGGAAAAAGTGATCCAATCCGCAATGAAACAATCCTTACAAGCCTATTTACCAAAGCTAAATGAAGCAGTCACCTTTAAGCAATTCTTGAACACAGCTATGACCGGAGACCTTTTTATAGCGCATTGTGAGGAAAATGAGAAAACCGAACTCAACATGCGAGTGAGACCTAAAACCCCAACTATTGTTCTTGTTGGACCTGAAGGGGATTTTTCTGCCACTGAAATAGAAATGGCCCTGGAAAAAGGATTCTTGCCCGTTGCCCTTGGCCAAACAAGATTGCGCACCGAAACGGCTGGCATTGTTGCCTGTACCACACTAGCATTAATAAACCAGTAAAAAAAATTCCGCACTTCCAATTATTACTGATTGGAAATGCGGAACCACAATAAACACTTACTAACTTATCCAGTACGACGAACACCGAATAATACCTTTATACAAACACCACTTTTGGCAAGTAAAATACTTTATAAGCGGTATTTATGCTAACTTATACCCCCTTAATGGGATGCAGCCACCAATTGCTTTTTTGTCTTATCAAATTTATGAATCACGCCCAGCTTTTAAACTATTGGTGAATAATGATTTTTTTGACCCTATTTTATTAGTAAATTTGAAGTATGTAAAGGTACGTAACTTGATGAAAAGAATTACTTTTTTAACTTTTTTTTTAACTTTTTTTGTGAGTTTTAACGCTGATTCTCAGGAAATTGCAGTTTTAAAATACAATGGCGGCGGAGATTGGTACGCCAATCCCACGGCACTTCCAAATCTCATAAAATTTTGCAATGAAAAAATAGGGACACAGATCAATTCCAAGGCCCAAACAGTGGAAGTTGGGGATGTCAATATATTTCAATACCCCTTTTTACATATGACGGGGCATGGGAATGTGTTCTTTTCCCAAGAAGAGGCAGAGAATCTCAGAACCTATTTACTTTCCGGGGGATTTTTACACATTGATGATAATTATGGCATGGAACCCTATTTAAGAAAGGAGCTATTTAAAATATTCCCTGACACGGAATTGGAAGAATTGGGAAAAGACCACCCTATTTTCCAAGTGCAGTTTAATTTTCCTGATGGCCTGCCAAAGATCCACGAACACGATGGTAAGCGTCCGCAGGCCTTGGGGATATACCATGAAGGACGTTTGGTATTGTTATTTACCTATGAAAGTGACCTTAGTGATGGCTGGGAGGATGAGGCGGTGCATAATGACCCCAAGGAAGTGAGGTTGAAAGCCTTACAGATGGGTGCCAATATTATTTCATACGTCTTTAAAAGCTAAAACCATGACATCAAAAACAATCACCTATGGCATTATCAGGGCCGTGGCAATCATTACAGGGGTTCTACTATTGCTTTATTTTCTGTACACCATCCAATCCGTCATCGCCTATTTAGCTATCGCAGCTGTGGTAGCGTTGGTTGGCAGGCCAATTGTCCTATTCCTTCGAAGAAAACTTAAACTACCAAATACCATAGCGGTAATCTTAACTATGTTGTTGATGGTTTCCATTTTCGTCGGGGTAGTGGCTCTTTTTGTGCCCTTGATCACAGAACAGAGTAAAAATCTTTCCCTGTTGGATATAGACAACCTTCAGAAAAGCCTCAATTCCCTATATGGAGAAGCAACACAATACTTTGGAGCATCCCCATCGGTGGTCAATGAAATGATACAAGAGGCAGACATTGAAAAGAATATTTTAAAAGGGTTGAATATGGGGTTCATTCCCGATTTTCTAAACTCGTTTGTAGATGTTCTGAGCACGGTGAGCATAGGGCTTTTTTCTGTTTTATTTATTTCATTCTTCTTTCTAAAGGATAGCAAATTATTCCAAAAGGGAATTCTTATTTTTATTCCAAACAATAAAGAAAGTGGGATGATAAATTCCATTGAAAAAATTAAGAATCTACTGTCCAGATATTTTGTTGGACTTCTATTACAGATATTTATTCTCTTCGTTATTTACACTCTTGTTTTACTGATTGTGGGTATCGAAAATGCGGTGGTCATAGCCTTCCTATGTGCCCTGTTCAACATCATCCCTTATCTGGGTCCGATCATAGGTGCTACCATCATGGTCCTACTGACAATGACCAGTAATTTAGGAGCCGATTTTAGCGCTGTCATTCTACCTAAAACAGGATGGGTTTTATTGGGATTTTCCATCGGTCAATTGGTAGATAATTTCTTTTCACAACCCTTCATTTTTTCCAATAGTGTAAAGTCACATCCCCTGGAAATATTCTTGATCATTATTATTGCGGGACTCCTTTTTGGGGTGGTCGGAATGATCATTGCAGTACCTGGTTATACCGCCATAAAAGTAATATTAAAGGAATTTTTGACGGAGAATAAGATTGTAAGATCCCTAACAAGGAATTTATAGCTTTACTTTGAATAGAAATATATTACATACTGGTGTACAACATTTTATAAATGAAAATTTGAATACTGACATCGTGTCAGTATTACTAAAAAAAGTTTCATTTGACGGGGTAGGCACAAAAGAATTGGTCCAACAGATCGAAGCCAAGAAAAAGTGTGACACCAAGCTTCCAATCTGGTTCAAGACCACTGGTATTTACTATCCGGATAAGTTGAATATTGAACAGACTTCATCCGAAATCACTGCTCAATATAAGGCAAATTTGGTGAATGGAAAATCAATGATAGACCTTACCGGCGGCCTTGGTGTGGACAGCTACTTTTTCAGCAAAAAAATGGAGCAGGTAGTTCATTGTGAACTAGACAAAAATTTGTCCGAAATCGCAGAATACAATTATGATATTTTAGGGGTGAAAAACATTTACTGCCTACCTAAAAATGGACTTGATTATTTAGAAGATTCTACTCAAAAATTTGATTGGATCTATGTAGACCCATCGCGAAGAAATAATGTCAAAGGAAAGGTTTTCATGCTTTCGGATTGCCTTCCAGATGTTCCCAATAATCTATCCCTCCTTTTTAAAAAAGCTACCAGTATTTTAATAAAGACCTCTCCCCTTTTGGATTTCACCATCGGGATAAATGAGCTGCGTTCTGTAAAAGAAATTCATGTGGTCGCAATTAAAAACGAGGTCAAGGAATTACTTTGGATTTTAGAAAAGGACTATCTCGGCGAGATAAGTATTAAAACCATCAATTTCAATACAGGGAAAGATGAAAAGTTTGATTTTGGTTGGGGCGATGAGAAAAGGAATATTTCTCAATTTGGACTCCCCAAAACCTATCTCTATGAACCCAATTCGGCTATCCTAAAATCAGGGGCATTCAAAACAATAGGTAATACTTTCGGGCTTAAAAAATTACAAGAACATTCACATCTGTACACCGCCGACAAGCTAGTAGACTTTCCAGGTAGGACTTTCAACATAGAAAAAATTATCCCCTACAACAAAAAATCCATTCAAAAACTTGGAATCCAGAAGGCCAATGTCACCGCCAGAAACTTCCCTGAAAGTGTTGAAGGCTTCAGAAAAAAACATAAAATAAAGGATGGCGGAAATGACTATGTATTCCTAACAACCAACTGCTTGAAAGAAAAAACAATTCTTATTTGCAAAAAAATACAAGTCTTTGGGTAGGGTTTTCAGTGCTTGGGTTGTTATACAATACATCTAAAAACATATCTTATGAATCTTACAAATGTAACATCAAAAATTTTAATGGCGATTTTTGTATTGTTTTCGGTTTCTTGTAATAAGGACAACAATTCAGATTTAGAGGGCAACGGAAATATCAGTCTTGCTGCAAAGGCTTCTTATACTGGGTTATCCAACAAAGGGACTAGGGCCAAAACAAGCAATGCCGAAGTAGTGCTGAGCAGTTTTTTGGTAAATATCAAAGAAATTGAATTTGAAATTGACGACGAATTCGAAAATGAAGACAACAGTGACTCGGACAATAATGACCAAGATTATGACGATAATGGGTACTATGATCACGAGGATGAATTTGAGCTTGAAGGTCCCTTTGAGCTGGACTTGTTAAATGGTCCATTGACTTTTGTTGACGTAAGAATCCCTAATGGAACTTACGAAGAAATCGAATTCAAATTTGACATCAACAAAAATGAAGCTAGCCCACTTTTCAATAAAACAATTCTGCTCACGGGTACCATAAATACAGTTCCATTTGAATTTTGGTATGCCTTTGAAGAAGAAATTGAAATTGACTTTGAGGATACCCTTTCAGATATTATTATTGAAAACAGCACTAACAATGTGACCATTAATTTCAATTTGGACATGGTACTCTCCATTATAGATTTATCTAATGCCCAAGATGGTAATGAAGACGGCCTTATTGAAATACATCCAAATGATGAGGACGGAAATAGGGATTTGGCTGATCTGCTAAAAAACAAAATAAAAGAGTACGCCGATTTACTGGACGATTAATTCAAAATCTTATAATGTAAAAATATGGGAGCTCGCTAAAACGGGCTCTTTTTTTTTGGATCTTTGTCAATCCAAATGCAACTCTAAGAATCTATTGTCATTTATGCCCCTACTACACCTTGACCACAACCTAAATTACCATTTCAATCTAGGGAACAATCCCATTTAAAGTTGGCGATCTTATCATTGGTCGCTGCCGATAAGTTATAATGCCACCATTCTGTGCGTATGGACCAAAATCCATGTGCCTCCATAGTTTCTTTCAGTAACTTTCTATTGTCCAAAATAACCTGCGGGAGATCATAATTGTCATGATAGGCCCTTTTACCAAAGAAGTCAAAATCGGTTCCCATGTCCAATTCATGCCCCTCCAAGGTGGTTAATGTTATGTCCACGGCGCCTCCTTTATTGTGTATGGAACCTTTTACCGGATTGGCAACATATTGGGGATTGGGTACTATGTCCCACATCTTATATTGCACTGAGTTTGGTCTGTAGCAATCAAAGAATTTAATTTTAAAGCCTTTTGCCATCAATTCCTTATTTGCCTTAAGTAGTGCTTTTGCCGTTTTGGCCCTCGTATAGCACTCCGGACAATCGTAGACCTTGGACTTTAAGAAATTATTGGTTGTCGCATATCTCAAATCGTACACGAAATCATCGCTGTAATCGGCTAATCGCACAAAAGTGGTATCCACCAACAACTGTAACGGCGTAGCTTTTCTAGCAGGTTCAGACACCACAACAGTGTCCACTACCACAATTTCTTGCTTTGACTCAATAGTTTCTTCCTTTTTAGGTTTCACCTCCTTACAGCCCATTAAAATTAATGGCACAAACATCCAGAGTATCTTGAAATACCTTAACTTGCTTTTCATATTATTTTTAAACAGTCGTTGCAAATTACATCAATCATTTGATTCAAAAAAAAATTCAACCTTAGATATACTATTATGAAATCCATAAAAACAATTTCTTTTATCATATTGATTAGCTCCTTGCTTTTTCAATGTCAAACCAAAGCCCAAGACAAGTGGATGTTGGGATTTGAAAAACCAGCACAAAACCCCATAATGCAGGCAGATTCTAGTTTTGTTTTCAATTGCCCCATGGAGAAAAAACTAGTGCAGTGGCAAAAAGCCGATGTTTTTAATCCTGCAGCCATCGTAAGAAACGATACCGTTTTTGTTCTTTTTAGGGCAGAGGATAATCCGGACGCCATTTTAGGGGGCAGAACCTCTAGAATTGGTTTGGCATATAGTACTGACGGAATAGAGTTTACAAAATATCCCGAGCCTGTTCTTTACCCATCCAATGATGACAATTTAAAATATGAATTTCCGGGAGGATGTGAAGACCCAAGGATAGTAGAAAAGGAGGATGGCACCTATGTGATCCTTTATACCAGTTGGAACAAGGATGTTGCCCGCTTATCGAGTGCTACCTCAAAAGATTTAAGAACCTGGACCAAACACGGACCAGCCTTTGAAGATGCCTATAATGGTAAATTTTTAAACGTTTGGAGCAAATCTGGATCAATCGTTACAGAATTAAAAGATGGCAAAATAATAGCTAAGAAAGTCAATGGAAAATATTTGATGTATTGGGGGGAGCTCTTTGTAAACCTGGCACAATCTGATAACCTTGTTGACTGGGAGCCTATGGTTGATGACCAAGATGAACTTTTAAGAGTCTTTGAGCCAACCCTAGGAGAATTTGATAGTCACCTTACCGAACCTGGACCTCCTGCCTTATATACCGAGCATGGGATCCTGTTGCTATACAACGGCAAAAACCTAAAAGGGGAAGGAGCAAGCACCAAGGTAGCACCCAGCACCTATTGTGGCGGCCAGGTCTTATTTGACAAGAATGACCCAACCAAAATGCTCGATCGATTGGAAACACCTTTTATCTGTCCTGACCTTCCGCATGAGACTTCTGGGCAATATGCCGCTGGAACTACTTTTATAGAAGGATTGGTCTATTTTAAAGATAAGTGGTTCCTATATTACGGAACAGCGGATTCCATGGTCGGTTTGGCCATAAAAGAGAATTGATCTGACATTGAAAGACATAAGACTCTAGAACAATAGAATATTAAACTATAAAAGGGCTTCAATTGAAGCCCTTTTATAGTTCTAATCAATCCCTAAATACTTTTAAGAAATGCTAAACTTTGTGGTATCTGATCCACCACTCGGGAAGACTCGTCCTCTATAAATAAGGTATCCCTATCTTTTAGCTTCAGCAACAAGGGCAGGAATATTTACCTCCCCAGTACCCAAGACCACATTGGTCTTCTCATTGGAAAGAATTGACAAAACAAAAGCAAAGAAAATAATCCAAGAACAAAAATAGACACCCTTATTCATAATTAAGTTGGTTTACAAAACCCTAGGTCAACAAGTTTCCATCCTCATCCCATTCCGCCATATCTCCTCTTTTACTTTGATCCACGCATTTGGCCAACCAAGCTTCGTCATAAGCAACCCCATGTTGTTCAAGCACATCAGCAGGTACCCCATCCCAAACATTGGGCATATTTCCTTGATAGCCCAGATCTTCTATCCCCATTTTTGAAGTATAATAGCCAGTTAGACTTAAATTGCGCATCAATGAAAAAAACTGGATCTCTAAAGGCTGTTCCGCATTAGGAATAGTAATATCCGGGTAGGCCATAATATCTAGAATCTGTTTTTGTTGTTCTGGCGTGGAGGCTATAAATTCTGTGTTGAATTCTGTATTGCATTTATGGTCCAACCACATCAGTCCTCCCCTCAGCGGAATTTGGAATGGCGGATAATCCTTGCTCATAAATTCAATAAAATCGGGTGCTCCTGCATCTGTAGCGCTGCCAAATTTATCATTGGCAGGTAATATCAAAGCACAGAGCACTTTTATAGTATCCATTTCATGCTCATTTAAAAACTGTTCCGCGTTCAATTCGTCAATGAGTTCCTTTTCTTCGGGTGTCCTCCCAAAATATTTTTCAGCAGATTGGGCAATGGCAGCTTCTTCTTCAATTCCCGGTTGACATCCGACAAATGCCAATCCACCGGCGGCCACAGAACCCAATATGATCGATTTTATACTTTTTCTCCTATCCATAACCTTAGATGTTTTGCTTTTTCAATTGTTCTATGATAAAATCCGAAGTACGCCATGATAATGCCAAAATGGTCCAAGTGGGGTTTTTATCCGCCTGGGAAACAAAAGGTCCCCCATCCACTATAAAAACATTATCCGCATCGTGCAATTGTTGAAACTTGTTCACTACTGATGATTTTGGGTCATTCCCCATTCGGGTTGTTCCTACCTCGTGTATAATTCTACCTGGGGTCAACAATCCGTAGTCTTCTTCTTTTGGTGGCCTGGGTTGTAATGGTTCTGCACCCATATTATGGAACAGCTCCTCAAAAGTTTCGTTCATATGCTTGGTCTGCTTTCGTTCATAATCAGTCCAATTATAGTGGAATCTCAGTACCGGGATACCAAACTCATCAACCGTGGTGGGATCTATTTCACAGTAATTATCCTTCATGGGTATTGATTCTCCCCTGCCTCCAAATCCTACCACAGACCCATAATATTTTTGGACATCTGCACGAAGACTATTTCCATATCCTCCTACATTCTGGTTAAAAAAGCGATTAAAATCGTTTGGATTAAAACCAAAACCATAACTGGGCATCCCCATACCGCCCCAGACTTCTATATGGTACCCACGTGGGAAGTCGAGCTTTTTATTGTCAAGCCACCAAGGCGTATACACATGCATTCCACCTACCCCATCCTCATTGTATTTTTTACGGTTCATGAGTCCGGGAACAAAGGCAGACCGGCTGGCCCCAGTGGAATCGTGAAGGTATTTCCCAACAGTATCCCCGCTGTTACCCAGGCCATTGGGATGTTGCTTGCTTTTGGAATTTAAAAGGATTCTAGCACTACTGCAGGCAGAAGCGGCCAATACCACAATTTTCCCCTTTAATTTGTATTCCTTTCGGTCTTCTTTGTTGATATAGGAAACTCCTGTTGCCTTGCCCTCCGCATTGGTGGTTACTTCACGTACCATACAATTTACAAACAGGTCAATTTGACCGCCACTCTTTTGAGCTGGAAAAATTAAACAGGTCCCTGCCGAAAAATCGGCATAAACGGAACAACCTCTAGAACATTGTCCACAATAAAAGCAAACCCCTCTATCTTTATTTATTTTTTTTGTAAGCATCGACATCCTTGAAGGAATCACAGGAATATTCGATTTTTTGGCCCCATTGATATAGAACAACTCGTGCAACCTGGGTTTTGGAGCGGGTAGAAAAAAACCATCAGGTTCATTAGGAATGTTCTCTTTGCTACCAAAAACACCTATCAACTTATCTACCTTATCATAATAGGGTTTCACATCTTCATACCCTATGGGCCAATCATCCCCTAGGCCATCATAACTTTTATGTTTAAAATCCCTTTCTCCAAAACGCAAGGAAATCCTTCCCCAGTGGTTGGTTCGTCCTCCCAGCATCTGGGATCGGAACCAATCGAATTTTGTTCCATTTTTATGGGTATAGGGTTCCCCTTCAATCTCCCATCCACCATATGCACTATCAAATTCTCCAAAAGGCCTTACTGTATTAGCACCCCTTCGTGGAGATTCATAGGGCCATTTTAATTGGGTCTGTTGTTCTGGGGCAGCTGGATCAAAATAAGGTCCGGCTTCCACTACCGCAACTTTGAGTCCAGCTTCGGACAAGATCTTGGTAGCCATTCCGCCCCCAGCGCCAGAGCCTACGATGATCACATCATAAACGGTGGATGATTCAATTATTTGCATGTCTATTGTTTAGTTGGTTGTCTGCTTAATTAAAAGCATTAAGTTACTGTTTTTATCAAAACAAGCTACCAATCTATGGAAAATCAAAAGCCCAAACTCGTTAAATTAAAAATGAAAATTTTGATTAGAAGAAATAATATATGGTTCAAAGTAAGATCGGAGCAACTACCAAAAGCATTATCTAAATGATTATAAAATTCTAATAATGCCCACAATTAATCAAACTGAACGATGTCCGAGAGAAATTATATTCGAAATTTGTTCCAAATTATTAGAGAAATTAATTATTTCCGATGTTGCTCTACGAACCAATCATATAGTTCTGGTGTATTGTAGGCCCTTGTCCAAGAGTTATGACCTACCCCTTTGTATCTTGTAAACTTAACATCATAGCCCATCTCTTTAAGTCTTTCAACCATTTTTACAGATTCTGAAAAGGGAATGGACTTATCTTCCTCTCCGTGAAACACCCAAATGGGCATTTTCTTATCTATCCATGCCGCATAGGGTACCGGCGTCATTCCACAGACCACGGCCATGGCAGCAAATTTTTCAGGATACTGTACCGCCAATTGCCATGCTGCACCACCTCCCCTACTTAAACCGGTCAGGTATATCCTTTTTGTATCCACATTATTGTTGGCAACGATGGTATCCAACAATTGGACCACTGCTTTGGTATTCCACCATTCCTTCTTATGGGGATTTTGGGGTGCTAGGATTAAAAATGGAAAATCTTTTCCATCCGTAATAAGTTTTGGTGGGCCACTTGATTTAACGCGACCTATACTATCTCCAGAATCACCACCCCCATGCAAGAATAAAAGCAAAGGAAACTTTTCGGAACTTTCCGCCTCATAGCCAGGTGGATAATATAAATAGTATTTGAGATTTTCTATGGTTATGGTTCGCTGCTCATCCTCCAAGAGCTGGGATTGGGCACTACAGCCTTGCAATAAAGACAATGCCATTAGTAAAGTCAGTAATAAAATGGGGCGTAAACTCATTGATTATTATTTCTCTATAATTTGGACAAAAGTATAAAATAGAAGCTTCCGTTGTATTTAAAAATCATCGGGCCACAAACTATTTTTGGGTTTCTGAAATAATTTCTTTTTTTACCTACTATATTCTATTTCAATAGATTAATAGCAAACTCTTTTAATCAAAAGAGAGTAGTACACACAGGGACAATAATTTCACATGCCCTAATTTCTGTTCTAATGTCATTGTTATAAATACGTTACATTTGACCAATTGGTTTATACAGCTTGTCAACTACTTAAAAATAGTTTTGTGCTTCAGAATAAAATTAAATTGAATGGCTTTATTATAGCCTTGTTAATGGCTATCCCTGTTGCTTATCTAATCCCTGAAGGGTCTGGCTTTCTCCATTTAAATGAGGTTACGGATGTGGGGATCGGCCTTATCTTCTTCTTTTATGGATTAAAATTATCCATGGGCACTTTCAGAAGCGGGGTTCGTAATTATAAATTGCACCTTCTCATACACCTTAGCACGTTTATTCTTTTCCCTTTATTGGTACTACCATTCAAGGGCCTAATGGTTGGAGAAAGCGCTCACCTTTTATGGGTTGGTATGTTTTTTTTGGCTGTATTGCCCTCAACGGTTTCCTCCTCAGTTGTTATGGTTTCCATTGCCAAGGGAAATATCCCAGCGGCCATTTTCAATGCCAGTCTGTCTGGGCTTCTTGGAGTTGTACTAACCCCTTTATGGCTTGGATTGATCATTGATGATGCACAAGGAGTTTCCGCTGTAACCATTATTTCAAAATTGCTTTTACAAATCGTTTTCCCTTTGGCACTTGGAATTATACTTCATCATAAAATTGGTCATCTCGCGGTGAAGAATATGACCTTGATAGGATATTTTGACAAAACAGTCATCGTGCTTATCGTTTATTCAAGTTTTTGCCTCTCCTTCAATGCCAACCTATTTTCCGGAATGCAACTAAAGGTTCTATTGCTCCTGTATACGGCCATTTTAGCACTCTTTCTATTGGTAATTCTTCTGCTGAACTTGGTTTCCAAAAAATTGGGTTTTACAACTGAAGACCGTGTCACCGCGTTATTCTGTGGATCTAAAAAATCTTTGGTCCACGGGTCTGTAATGGTCAAAATCATGTTTGGTCATAGCATCAACGCAAGTATTTATATTTTACCGGTGATGATCTATCACATCTCACAGCTGTTGATCATAGCGTTTATAGCGGAGAGGTTTGGAAAGAGGGAAACTGTGCCAAGTGCATAAGCCCCATTAACAAGAATGGCCTCCAGTTTCCTGAAAGCCTTGATTTTCTTGTGATGGCGAAGGGCTTCGAACCTAGAATCGCCTACTTAGAACAGTGGGTAATTCATCATTATTTAGGCAAATCACTACCATTTCTTTTCCAATTGGGGGGCGATGACCTTTATTTTGAGATTTAATCCGCCATTAAGACCTCAGCTATTGCTGAATAATGTTCTTCATCTACACGGTTCACTGTCGTCTCAACCCATTCTAAACCTTTTTCATAACGCTTAATATTATTCTGTTGCAAGGGATCTATGACCATTAAATAGATCCATTCATTGTCCAATAATGTTTTTAAGTTTTCATTGCGAGAGAGGATATCCGTTACCCTTTCTATTGGTGCCTGTATGAACACAGAGAGACGTAATGGCTGGTGGTACATTTCATCATCGGATTGCCGTAATGATTGTAGGGGAAGTCCCATTTTAAGATCTCCACCGTTCCCTTGTACCACACCAAATTTACCTGTTATATTATGCGTTATTTTTGAGCCTCCACCAAATTTATCATTGTCGACCGTAGAAAAATAATAATGATTATTGATCCATTGGGTTACAACCATAGGCCCTTGCATAATCCCTTCCAATGCCTTGCCTGTGACGTCCATTTCCCAATCGTACGAATGAAGGAAGCAACGGCTTTCAAGATTGTCATTTTTCGTAAGTGCCCTGGGTGCCACAATGAATCCTGCATTTTTTGCCAGACCCCATTCGGGCCTGGTCTCCCCCCAGTTATTTGCCTTACGTTGAGCTAAAGCAATGCTATTCTTATTGGTGCCGAGTCTATCTTGTGTAGCGGTTTGCTGAGCACGGAACAAATCCGATTTTACTTGTAGTAATTTCTCTCGATGAGAATCGGGAACTTCAAAATCAAAAATCACTATCTCATCCGTGGTCGTATTGTGTTCGGCTCCTATGAAAATAGTACTTTCAGGAATATTGATAGAATGATCATTTGCTAAGACTGCTCTTACATTGGACATATTGGCCAACTTGGCTAGCATTCTGGCGTTATGCCTACCAGGGCTTGCCGCACAGGCCCCACAATCGAGGCTAGAACCGAAAGGATTGTTCGCAGAATGACTTCCGTGGCCAACAAAAAGCACCACGGGTGCAAAGTTTTTCCAACCGGTTAGGTCAAAGGCAGATTTCACAATGGCCACTTTTTCATCCAAGGGAATTCCAAAAATATCATCTCCTGGCTGTTCTATACTTTCAATTTTTGGTTCACAGATAGTCTCGTAGGAGGATGTGTTTTTCTGCTTAAAACGGTAAAAATATCCCGGCATAGCCGTCCGGGCTAGCAGAGATAGACCATAATAAAATCCTGATCCTTCAACATAACCAAAAGCAGAAGGAAGCATATTCTTCATTCGCTTAAGGAAATATTCACCAAATTTGATAATTTCATTTTTCCTTTCATATGCTAACTTCTTTTCATCTTTATTTGCCTGAGAAATTTCAGTAACGGCATAAGCAGAGGACACTATTGGCGGGCAGGATTTGCGGGTCAGCCCATCATTTAAATTCTCATAGTTCATGGCAATACCAAAAAATCCGGCGTATCCGAAAGTTTCATAATTACCCTTGGATTCCACATGTCTTCTTATGAGCTCCGACCGGGTATCAATACAAAAAACCAATTGAGCGTCTAGAGCAAGGTCCTCCTTTTGGGAAGGTATTGTAGTTATTAATTCCTTCTCTAAGGTTTTAATAAGCTGATTTTGCCAACTTTTTTCCCAGGCTTTCAACCAGATATATTGCAGTTTTGCTATGGTATTGTCTGTTTCTGTATTATCAGTATTATGGGGTAAGATGTGGCCCTTTAATTGTTGGGCCATCCATAAACGCACCGCTAAATAATCCTCTAAACTTATTGGATATGCTTGCTGCCAAAGTGAATTGGATTCACCTCGATAATTGATATATCCGGTCCACCCCGGTAGAGCGGCCAAGTGATAGGTAAATATGTTAACATATTCCTCTTTTGAAAAGTCCTTTAGAACATGTGCCAAGGCCTCGTAGCTGGTTTTTGGTATTTCACGAATATCCTTTACTGTAACCTCACCGTCATATTTTGCCAACTTTCGCCACGCTTTATAAAAACCATCTTTTTTATTTGGCATCTCCCATTCTGCAAGACCTTCATCCATAAAGGCAGCGAGCCACTTTGCCATGATCCTATCTAAATCGTGATTTATGTTTTTCTCTTCGGTCCTTTTATGGAATTCCATTTGTTCCATGTAGTATTCCGGGGGTTTGGATAGCCCGTTTTCTTCCAGTAGGCTTACCAATTCTTCTTCTCCGATCTCTCCTTGCTTCCAAGCTTGGCGATATAATGATGCTTCCAGGAACGTCTTTGCGTTTAAATTTTTTTTGGCAAGGTTTGCGGCATCTGTGAACGGCAATTTTTCATATCCGGATAATGGATTGGAAGTCACAAAGGAGTATAAGGGCCAAGTTTTTCCAATAACCTTAGATGCCTCATCAATACTTTTAAGAATGTGTTGCTGGTTCATTAGAAATTTGATTTATACATTAATATGGATTTTTTGTGAGGTTGAGATAGGTTCAGTAGTTTCACATAGAGCCAAGGAATATTACGGTAAATCCCCAGTTTCATAATGAAAAAACCAATTAAGAAAATGATTCCGAAAACGATCTGTATCATTGAAAGAGGCAGAGGCACGGCAACCATGGGCATATCTGCCATCAATAGCGTTACCCCATTATACAACAGGGAGTAAACACCTATACCGGATATGAAGATAACCGGTGGCAAAATGATTTTCTGGAAAACCGATAGACTTTGTTGTTTGACAATATTATAGGTTGCCTGCCCAGCGGTAATGGCCACAATAAGCGTTAGGAAAACACCACTGTCCAATTCAATTCCTTTTCCTGTAAGTAGGGCAAAAAGAACAGCTCCCAGAATACCGAAAAATAGTACCCCAAAAGCTTGAAGCGGACTTATCCTAATCTGTGGTGATTTTTGTGGTTTTGAATGTGCTATTTCCTCTCCAGAGGAAAGGAACAAATACGCCTTATAAAATCCGTGAAGGATAAGGTGCACCACTGCGGCATTAAAAAAGCCCAGACCACATTGCATGATCATAAAGCCCATTTGAGCAATGGTGGAGCATGCAAGTTTTTGCTTTACGTTAACTTGAAGAAGTTTTGTAAACTGTGCCATTATAGCCGTCAGTCCGCCGATGATCAAAAGAATGTTCAAGGTGTTGGAAGCGAACAATAGCGTTGAAAACAATGCCAACAGAATTCCTGCACCATTTACAAAACCTGCATGCATTAGGGCAGAAGCAGGAGTAGGCGAAGTCATTGCCGAAAGCAACCAGCGATGGAAGGGATAGATTGCGGATTGGACGATGGCCGCAACAATGATACACAACGCGGCGATAAGAACGATATACTTCGGCATGTCATCCAACGAGGATATTAGACCGCTAAGGGTAAATGTTCCACTTTCAAAAGCCAACAACAGCAATCCTACACTTAAAAAAAAGGTGCCTGTTAGAAAATAACGTTGAG
>JBLGAT010000054.1:0-17978 GCA_047612485.1 Psychroserpens sp. | reverse complement strand
ACATTTACGCCCCCTTAGCCCATAGAATCGGTCTTTATAATATTAAAACAGAACTTGAAGATTTAAGTCTTAAATATACCGAACCAGAAGTTTACACTGATATCCTAGGAAAAATAGAAGAGACCAAAGAGGAGCAGGTTGCTTATATAGATGCTTTTTCCGGGGTAATCAGCAACTCATTGGACAAGGAAGGGCTCAACTATAGCATCAAAGGCCGCATGAAATCGATTTTTTCCATTCGCAGGAAAATGAAGATTCAAAATGTCCTCTTTGACGAAATTTATGATAAATTCGCTATTAGAATCATCTATAAGTCGGATCGCCATAACGAGAAATTCCTGGCGTGGAAAATCTATTCCATAGTCACGGATCATTTCACCCCTAATCCAGTACGATTAAGGGATTGGATATCCTCGCCCAAATCTACCGGTTACGAGGCGCTGCACATCACGGTAATGGGGCCAAAAGGAAAATGGGTAGAAGTACAGATCCGTAGTGAACGGATGCATGAGATAGCTGAAAAGGGGTATGCTGCCCATTTCAAATACAAGCATGGGGAACAGAAAGAACAAGGTCTTGAAATGTGGCTCAATAGATTACAGGAAGCCCTTGAAAACGCAAATACCAATGCCGTTGATTTTGTAGAGGAGTTTAAACTGAACCTCTATTCCAAAGAAATTTTTGTGTTCACCCCAAAAGGAGAATTAAAATCGCTCCCAAAAGGTGCCACCCCATTGGATTTTGCCTTTAACATCCACACCGAAGTAGGGATGAAGACCCGTGGGGCCAAAGTGAATGGAAAATTGGTACCCCTGAACACAACGCTGCACAGCGGGGATCAGGTAGAAATAATAACCTCAGAACAGGCAAAACCCAATCAAAGTTGGTTGGATTACGCCACCACTGCCCGTGCAAGGTCCAAAATAAAATCTTCCCTAAAAGAGGAGAAGAAATCCATTGCGCTAGATGGCAAAGAAGTCCTTAGAAGAAAGCTCAAATCACAAAAAATATCCCTGAACGAGGATACCATCAACAAAATGGTCATCTTCTTTAAGCTGAAGACAAGTTTGGACCTTTTCTATAGGGTCGGAATCGGAGCCATTGACAACCAAATGTTGAAAGATTTCGCGTCCTCTTATAGCAATGCTTTCATCAGTTTCTTCAAAAACAAGATAAGGAGGCACCATGTTCCCGAGGACATCAACAAGGACGAAATTACCTCCAAGTATGATATCCTGGTATTCGGTAAGGAAGAGGAAAAATTGACCTACAAACTATCCCAATGCTGCAACCCCATTCCTGGGGATGATGTTTTTGGTTTTGTCAGTGTCACAGAAGGTATCAAGGTGCACAAAAAAAACTGCCCCAATGCCATTGCCTTGCAGTCCAATTACGCCTATCGCATCATTAGTGCCAAATGGATCGATAGCAGCCAAGAGGAATTTACTGCCGAAATTCGACTTACCGGTATTGATGATCTTGGATTGGTAAGTGATGTCACGGAAATTATTTCAGATAACATGCATGTAAACATGCGGAATCTAAATTTTAGTACAGATGGAGGCACATTTACCGGAAAAATTACCGTAGTCGTTAAAAATAACAGCATTCTTAAAAAATTAATTGAAAATTTAAAGCAGCTTAAGGGAATAGACAAAGTAAGCAGAATTTAAATTTTAGCTGTACCTTTGCTGTTGAATGCAGTAAACTCTTTATGGGCACTAATAAAAACCAAGAAATTGTAAAAAACGTTTTCACCACCTTTCTTGAAGAAAACGGACATAGAAAAACTCCAGAACGTTATGCTATCCTTCAGGAAATCTATGAAAGTGAAGAACATTTTGATATAGAATCGCTCTATATTAACATGAAAAACAAGAATTACAGGGTGAGTCGAGCCACTCTTTACAACACCATAGAACTATTATTAGGTTGCAAGTTAGTACGCAAGCACCAATTTGGAAAAAACCAGGCACAATACGAAAAATCATATTTTGATAGACAGCACGACCATGTAATCCTTACCGATACTGGCGAAGTCATTGAGTTCTGCGATCCGCGAATACAATCTATCAAAAAAACCATAGAAGAAGTTTTCAATATTAAGATCAGTAATCATTCCTTGTACTTCTACGGTGTTAAAAACAAGGAAGAAATTTCAAACAATTAATCAATTTACAACTAATGGCAGTAGATTTACTACTAGGACTACAGTGGGGAGACGAGGGCAAAGGAAAAATCGTTGATGTACTAACAAAAGACTATGATATTATAGCACGTTTTCAAGGAGGTCCCAATGCAGGGCACACCTTGGAATTTGATGGCATAAAGCACGTTTTGCACACCATCCCATCGGGTATTTTTCATAAGAACGCCATCAATATTGTAGGGAACGGTGTGGTTATAGACCCCGTTATTTTTAAAAAAGAACTGGAGAATCTCAAGAAATTCAATCTCGATATCAAATCCAAGCTTTTCATATCGAGAAAGGCACACTTGATTTTACCTACCCACCGTTTATTGGACGCAGCCTCTGAAACTGCCAAAGGAAAAGCCAAGATAGGATCTACCCTTAAAGGGATAGGACCCACTTATATGGACAAGACGGGACGTAACGGAATGCGTGTGGGAGATCTGGAATTTAGTGATTGGAAAGAAAAATACAGAGCCCTTGCCAATAAGCATGAGGACATGATTGGTTTTTACAACGTGGACATCCAGTACGACCTTAAGGAATTGGAAAATGATTTTTGGACGGCTATAGAAGAATTGAAGGAACTGACCTTTATAGATAGTGAGGAAACCATATTCCAGGCACAAAGGGACAACAAGAAAATATTGGCAGAAGGAGCTCAAGGTTCTTTATTGGATATTGATTTTGGAACCTATCCGTTTGTAACCTCCTCCAATACCACTGCTGCAGGTGCTTGTACCGGATTGGGTGTTGCCCCAAATAAAATAGGGAAGGTCTTTGGGATATTCAAGGCCTATACCACAAGAGTGGGCAGCGGTCCTTTCCCTACCGAATTATTCGATGAGGATGGAGCTACCATGGGCCGGGTCGGAAACGAATTTGGCGCTACAACAGGTAGACCCAGAAGATGTGGATGGTTGGATTTGGTGGCACTTAAGTATGCCGTTGAAATAAACGGGGTAACAGAGCTTATCATGATGAAGGCCGATGTATTGAGTGGCTTTGAAACCTTAAAGGTGTGCACAGCCTACAATTATCAAGGAAAAACAATTACCCACCTACCTTATAACATAGAACCTGAAAATGTGACCCCTATCTATACAGTAATGAAAGGATGGGCCAAGGATTTGACAAAGATGAGCAAGGCCGAGGAACTTCCAGCCACCTTGAATGATTATATCAATTTCTTGGAAAAGGAACTTGAAGTACCCATTTCCATAGTCTCGGTGGGACCAGATAGAACACAAACAATAGTTAGATAAGAAAAAAAGCCACTTTAAAGTGGCTTTTTTTAGTTTAGGGTTTTACTAATTCTATCCTAATCTTTAATATTCTCGGGTAAAATATTCTATTTTTGACCAAAATTTGAAGCATTGCACAAACTATTAATAGCCATAGGTCTACTCTTTTTTGTATCCATAGGAAGGTCACAGAACCAAACGCCGCAACAGAAGCAGATCAATATTGTTTATGGGGCAAACTTTACCAAAGATGAGGCCAAATACCCGGGGGCTTCCATTTTTAGTAAGGATGACAGACAGGTTCAATTTGAACACCAAGGCGCTGTTCTCTTTTGTGATGTGGCCATATTTTATCAGAAGGAAAATAAGCTTAAGGCCATAAACAACGTTCGACTGCAACAGGGGGATTCCATAACCATGACTAGCGGAAAAATAGACTACAATGGCAACTTGAAATTGGCCAAGGCCTATGAAAATGTTGTCCTGACCAATACAGATATGACCCTTAAAACGGATACGCTCCGGTTCGATAGGGAAAAACAAGAGGCCTACTACCAAGATTTCGGAACAGTAGTAGACTCTGCCAATACCCTGACCAGTGAAGTGGGCAAATATTACATGGTGACCAAAAAGTACCAATTTTTGGAAAGCGTGAACATCAAAAACCCAGAATACACAATAGATTCAAAGCAGCTGGATTACTACACCACCTCCAAAAACGCCTATATGTACGGCCCTTCAACCATTACTGGCAAGGCCTATAAAATATATTGTGAACGAGGATATTACGACACTAGAATTGAAAGTGGCTATGGCATAAAGAATACCAGAATTGATTACAACAATAGAATTATTGAAGGCGATAGTGTCTATTTTGATAAGAGAACAGAATTCGCCTCGGCGACCAACAATATTAAAATTACCGACACCATCAATAAAGGGATTTTGAGGGCACACTATGCTGAAGTATATAAGGCCAAAGATTCCGTTTTTGCCACTAGACGTGCCGTATCAATAAGTGAAGTACAAAATGATTCCCTCTATATGCACGGGGATACGTTGATGATCACAGGCAAACCTGACGAAAGAATCTTACGGGCGTTTCGGAATGCCAAATTTTACAAGACCGATTTAAGTGGTAAATCGGATTCCATCCATTTTGACCAAAAAACGGGAATTACACAATTGATCACAAAACCCGTGATATGGAATGGGGAAAACCAAATGACCGGGGATAGTATTCATTTATTATCAGACCTAAAAACCGAAAAACTAGATTCATTAAAAGTGCTCAATAATGCCTTTGTCATATCCTTGGATTCCATTAGTAAGGAAGGTTACAACCAGGCCAAGGGCATTAATCTATATGGAAAGTTTGAGGATAACCAATTAAAGATTATCGACTTGGTCCAAAACACGGAAGTCATCTATTATATGTACAATGATGACCAAGAGCTCATCGGCATCAACAAGACCACATGTAGTGCCATCAACATTGTTCTGGAAAATAACGAAATATCAGACATCACATTTATAACCAATCCTGAAGGGGATGTAAACCCAGAAAAAGAATTGCCCATCAATAGCCGTAAACTTAAGGGATTTATTTGGCGGGGAGACGAACGGATACGAACCAAGGACGATATTTTTGACGAAGACGACAACAACCTTACGCTGGTAAAAATCAATGGCATTGATAATCCCATTGATACGGATGCACCATCTGAAACAGAAGAACCTAAAAAGAGTAAAACAGCAAGCGATATAGCTAAAAAACCCGTGATGACCGGGCAAAAGGAAAAGGAAAGTAAAATAGTCCAAAATAAGGATAAAGAAAAAGTAACGACTCAGAAGAAGATTGAAGAAAAAGATACGATCCCAGTGGCAGTGGACCAAAAGACGAAAGGGCTTTATGACGATGTCGCAAGTAATGACGGACTTTTCCCAGGATATTATTTGGTGGCAAATGTTTTTGAATATCAGGAAAACTACAAGAGGTTCATGCAAATCCTTTCCGAACAGGGATTGGAACCAAAATGGTTTTTCCGCAAAATAAACCAATACAATTATGTGTATTTGGCTCGATATGACACCAAGGAAGAGGCAGTTAAGGCTCGTGAAACCAAATTTTTTGGACAATATCCCGATGAGACTTGGATCTTAAGGGTCGTTGCCCAGTAAGTAGGCTATGAGAGAGGATTTTTTTACATATCAGGCACAGACAACACCCCATCCTTTGGCAATGGAGATTTCACATGCCAAAGGCAGTTATATCTATGATGTTGCGGGTAATGCCCATTTGGACTTCGTAGCAGGTGTTTCTGCCTGTAGCCTTGGACATTGCCATCCCAAAGTAGTAAATGCAGTCCAGGAGCAGGTTGAAAAATACATGCACGTAATGGTGTACGGGGAATACATCCAAAAACCAGCTGTGGAGTATGCAAAATTATTGGCCTCCCACCTACCCTTTCCCTTGGAAACAACATATTTGGTGAACTCTGGGACAGAGGCCATAGAAGGGGCTTTAAAACTGGCTAGAAGGGTAACGGGTAGATCACAGATCATTTCCGCACATCTCGCCTATCATGGAAATACTATGGGCAGCCTAAGTGTTATGGGGTACGAGCCTCGAAAGAGTGTCTTTAGACCGCTTATTCCGGATGTGTCTTTCATTACCTTTAACAAAGAGGAAGATCTATTGAAGATTACCCATAAAACAGCTGCCGTTCTTCTGGAGACTATTCAAGGTGCTGCAGGCTTTCTGCAACCTTTGAACGGATATCTAACCAAGGTGAGGCAAAGATGCGATGAAACCGGAACCCTGCTCATCCTGGACGAAATACAGCCCGGGTTCGGTCGCACCGGTAAACTCTTTGCTTTCGAAAATTACAATTGCACCCCAGATATCCTTGTCATTGGAAAAGGTATGGCAGGCGGACTTCCTGTTGGGGCCTTTGTGGCATCAAAAGAGATGATGGCAACCTTACAGGACCAACCCAAACTTGGCCATATCACCACTTTTGGTGGGAATCCCGTAATTGCAGCCGCAAGCCTTGCCACCCTGAAAGAAATTACGGAAACCACCCTGATTTCTGACACCCTGGAGAAGGAAGAACTCTTTAGAACATTATTAAAACACAAACATATAAAAGCTATTAACGGAAAAGGTTTAATGCTTGCCGTTATGCTGGAGAATGAAGAAATTACCAACCACGTGGTACTGAGCTGTGCCAAAAAGGGATTGATTTTATTCTGGTTGCTTTTTGAGCCAAAAGCACTGCGCATCTCACCTCCATTGACAATTTCAAAGGAAGAAATAGTGAAGGGATGTAACCTAATCCTCAATGTTTTAGACGATTATAGATAATAAATTGTTAATTAATTTGTTAATAATAAAGGCCCTATTTGTGAAAAAACAGGGCATCAAAGGAGTAATTTTAGAAATATAGTTTAACCAAAAAGTTTCTATGGCGTTAGATTCTAACGAAAGACCAGGCCAACCGATCACTAAGTTTGAATCCATGTTAAAAACGGACGATGTCTATTTTTTTGATGCGGAGGATTTCGAGGATATCATTCACCACTATCTAAACAATGGTAAAGTGTCTCTGGGAAAGAAGGCCATAAAAATTGGCTTACAGCAACATCCGGACTCCATAGAATTAAAGTTGTTGGATGTGGAAGTGATGGTTTTCGAAAACAATTTGGAAGTTGCCGAAAGAATGCTGGACGAACTTCAATTGTTGGACAGCACCAATGAGGAAATCTATATTCAGAGAGCAAATATCTACTCAAAAAAAGACAACCACGAAGCAGCTGTAATCTTGCTGCATAAAGCCCTTGAGCTATCCGATGACAGTTTTGATATCCATTCCATTCTAGGGATGGAATACCTGTTTATGGACAACTTTCAACTGGCAAAGGAAAACTTCATGATGTGTGTTTCGTATGACCAAGAGGATTACTCCTCCCTTTATAATGTCATCTATTGTTTTGAGTTCATGGAAGACTATGACGGGGCCATATTTTATCTGAACGATTATCTGGAAAGAAATCCCTATTGTGAAGTTGCATGGCATCAATTGGGCAAGCAATATATGGCCAAAAAGATGCTGAACGAGGCCTTGGCGTCTTTTGATTTTGCAATAATCTCGGACGACACATTTATTGGTGCCTATTTTGAAAAAGGAAAAGTCCTGGAAAAATTGGGACGTTACAACGAGGCCATTGAAAATTACGAAACTACCATTTCTATAGAAGATCCTACCTCCCATGCTTACTTGAGAATAGGAAAATGCCATGAAAAACTTCATAATTACGATTTGGCGAAACACTTTTTCTACCATACTGTTCATGAAGATCCATTATTGGATAAAGGATGGCTGGCGATCACCGATTTTTATTATAGGAAAAAGGATTTTAAAAAAGCCTTATACTATATCAACAAAGCCATTAATATAGATGAGGAAAATTCCATTTACTGGAAGAAATGCGCTAAAATAAACAAGGCCCTTGAGAATTACGACGAGGCAGATTTTGCATACAAACAAGCCGTAGACCTAGGAAATTATGAATTACAAACCTGGCTTTCTTGGACAGAAGTGGTCTTGGATTGCAATGATGCTGAATCTGCACTACAAATATTACAGCAAGGCCTGGAATTCTATCCGGAAGAGGCCAAACTCTGGTACGAGATTACGGGGGTGCACCTCTTACTGAAAAAGACCGCAAAGGCAAAAACTTCCTTTTCCAAAGCCATTAAATTAGACGTTGAAAAACTTTCTGCTTTTGAAGCTAAATTTCCACAATTCTACCATTTGGATTGGGTACAAGATATTATATCCGAAATAAAAAGGGCTTCTTAATAAAAAAGTTACTTTTGCTTTTTTATTCTTTATGCAAAGTCGAAATTTTTTACAGTATTTTATTATTACTCTTAAAGGAATGGCCATGGGTGCGGCAGATGTTGTACCGGGCGTTTCCGGTGGCACTATAGCTTTCATTTCTGGAATCTATGAGGAACTGATCACCTCGATCAACAACATCAACTTTTCGCTTTTCAGAACCCTTCGAAAAGAAGGGATAAGGGCATTTTGGACCCAACTCAACGGCAATTTTTTGGTCGCTCTTTTTCTGGGTATAGCCATCAGTGTCTTTTCTTTGGCAAAGCTCATTAGCTGGTTATTGATCAATCAACCTGTATTGTTGTGGTCTTTCTTTTTTGGATTGGTTATCGCCAGTGTATTTTTCGTCGGTAAAGCCATAGAAAAATGGAATTTGGCCACCATAACTTTCCTTATCATTGGCGCCTTATCCGCCTATTTTATTACGACCCTTCCCCCATCGGAATACACAGATGGCATACCATTTTTATTTTTTTCAGGGGCCTTGGCCGTATGCGCCATGATATTACCTGGAATATCCGGAGCATTTATTTTGGTGCTTTTAGGTTCATATAAAACCATCCTGGATGCCGTTCACGAACGGGATTTAACCATTGTTGCAACAGTAGGCTTTGGAGCCATTATTGGGCTTTTGAGCTTTGCCAAGATCCTAAAGTGGATGTTCAGCAACTATAAAAATATTACCTTATCCCTCTTGACCGGGTTTATTTTAGGTTCTTTAAACAAAATATGGCCTTGGAAAGAGGTGTTGGAAACCAAAACCTACGGAGATAAAATCATTACGGTAATCGATGTAAACATATCCCCTTTCAACTTTGATGGAAACCCCCAATTAATATATGCCATACTACTGGGAATCTTTGGGTTTTCTGTTATTTTTATAATGGAAAAATTAGCTTCTAAAAAAGAAATATAGAACGTACATGCGCGCAGAAAGGACATTTATGGACAAGATATTTCTGATCATAAAGGGCCTTTTTATGGGTGCTGCCAATAAAGTGCCCGGGGTTTCAGGAGGTATCGTTGCATTTGTTGCGGGTTTCTATGAGGAATTTATCTATTCGTTGCAGAAAGTCAACCTCAAGGCCTTTATGTTGCTTGCCAAAGGCAGGTTTAAAAGTTTTTATAGATATGTGAACGGTCAATTCCTATCATTATTGATATTTGGTATGTTGGTGAGCTATTTTAGTGTTTCCAAAATACTCGATTATTTCTTGGCCAAAAATGAATTGTATGTGTGGGCTGCATTTTTTGGAATGATCATAGGTTCTATTTACTTCATTTCCAAAGACTTTGGTCATTGGAACAGAAAAACGATTCTCTTGGGAATTCTTGGTTTGCTCATGGGCATATCCATAAGCTTCCTGAATCCAGCAACAGAGAATGATAACCTTGTTTTTATTTTCTTCTGCGGTATCATAAGTGTTTCCGGAATGACCCTCCCTGGTTTGTCCGGCTCGTTTATACTTATCCTATTGGGAAATTATGTGCTATTGTTGGTAGATTCCGTAAATGCCCTTTATGATACTTTTGCGGACATTATGGAAGGTGATTTTAGCTTTATAAGTAATTCCAGAAGATTGAATAACTTAAAAATTTTAGCAGTCTTTACCCTTGGTTCCGCCACGGGTTTGGTCACCTTGTCCCATATCCTCAGTTTTGTACTTAAGCATTACAAAAATATCACCACTGCGGTCATCATAGGTTTTATAACCGGGTCCTTAGGGGTGGTTTGGCCTTGGAAGAATACAATATTAAAAACAGATGCTTTGGGCAATGTCCTTATAGATTCCAACGGAAATGAAGTTATTGCCAATTATGAGCGCTTTATACCAGACATGGGAAACCTAGAATCATGGTGGGCCGTTTTTTATATGGCCCTTGGAGCAGGCGTTTTATTAGGATTGGAACGGTATGGAAAATACAGAAGTTATAAAAAATAGATATGGGTTGGTAGGAAAGAACATCTCCTACTCCTTCTCTAAAGGGTACTTTACCCAAAAATTTTCGAGTTTGAATCTTGTGCACCACTCCTATGAAAATTTTGACCTACAACATATCACAGAATTCGAAGCTCTTATCAAAAACAATAACGACCTCAAAGGGCTGAATGTAACCATCCCCTATAAAGAGGCCATTATACCTTATCTTGACAAGGTAGACGACAAAGCGGCAAAAATTGGTGCGGTAAATACCATCAAGTTTACAGAACAAGGCCTCATAGGCTATAATACGGATGTTTTTGGCTTTCAGGACTCCATAGAGCCCCACTTAAAAAAACACCATAACAAAGCACTTATTCTAGGTGCTGGGGGAGCTTCCAAAGCGGTGGCTTTTGTATTAGACGAATTGGGAATATCCTATACTTCTGTATCCCGAAATCCGGGGCCAAATCAATTGAGCTATAAAGATCTCAACCAATCGATTATGGAGGAACATACGGTTCTAGTAAATTGCACACCTTTGGGTACTTCTCCCAATATTACGGCTAAGCCCTCACTCCCATATGATTATCTAAATAAAGGGCATTTGCTTTTCGACCTTATATACAACCCTGAAAAAACGGCGTTCCTAAAAGAAGGGGAGGCACATGGTGCCCTTATCCTCAATGGGCATAAGATGTTGGGCATACAGGCTGAAAAGGCCTGGGAAATCTGGAATGAAAAATAACATAAAGGACCTTAGTCATTGCATTTTTTTGAATATTGCTTTACAAGTAAGACTATTTTGGCAATCTTAGCGATATATTGATTCCCTCTCCCCTCTTAAATACAGGATTAACATCACCTTAAAAGAAGATTGATTAACTTTGCCATAAACGCGGTTGTCACTAACTTATAATAGTACAATTTCGCATAACCGATAAACATTCTAAAAATGTTAGAAGAGAAAGACGAGCAACTACAGGATAATGTAGGTGGAGATAAAAAATCAGGAACTACTGAAGTCTCATCAAATTCAGAGAAAAGCGCTGAAATTATAGAAAAAAAGGAGGAGACCATCACTAAGGTTCCTGCAATGGAAAAAGAACCTGAGGCCCCTATCGTAGAGAAAGATGAGGATGTTTCCAGTACCACCAAAAAAGAGCCTATACTTTCTTCTTCTGAGAAAGAGGAAGATGTTCCTGCCCATGAGAAAGAGGAGACCATCGCTAAGGTTCCTGCAATGGAAAAAGAACCTGAGGCCCCTATCGTAGAGAAAGATGAGGATGTTCCTGCCGATGAGAAAGAAGAAGATTTACTGGGAGAGATAGATGAATCCAATGCCGAGGATGCCGAGGATGAGGACAATCGTGTAAGACACCAGATTCCAATTTTGGACTATCATTCCATGTCCATGGAAAATCTGGTCGGAGAATTACAACGCTTGGTCAAGAACGAAAAAGTACAGGCCATTAAAAAGCATGTTGATGGCATTAAATATGAATTCGATTTAAAATTTCAAGATTTTATCGAACATAAAAAAGAAGAATTTGTCAGTAATGGTGGAAATGAAATTGATTTTAGGTACAATTCAGTAACCAAGAGACAGTTCAATGAGGTCTATACCGAATATCGTGAAAAGAGAGACCAATATTACAAAAGCCTAGAGCATAACCTGAAGGACAATCTAAACAAAAGGCTCACCATCATCGAAGAGCTTAAAAGCCTGGTCAATGTAGAGGAAGATATAAATACTACCTACAAGAATTTCAAGGACTTGCAGGAAAGATGGCGTACCGCTGGGCCCATCCCGAGAACAAATTACAATGATGTATGGCGCACCTATCACCACCATATTGAAATATTTTATGATTTTCTTCACCTTAACAGGGAACTTCGCGACCTCGATTTTAAACATAATTTAGAGGAAAAGCTCCGATTAATAGAGCGTGCAGAGACCTTGGCACATGAACCCGATCTAAGCAAAGCCTTCCAAGAACTTCAAACCCTGCACAAGGTCTGGAAAGAGGATATCGGCCCCGTGGATAAGGAACACAGGGAACTTATCTGGGAAGCGTTCAGCAATGCCACTAAAGTACTTCACCAACGCAGACAGGACCATTACAAAGAGATGGACAAGGTCTACGAGGAGAACCTAGTGAAAAAAAATGAGATCATAGAGTCCATAAAGGCAATCGCCGACAATATGGCCAACAATCATAAGGCGCTGCAACAGCAAATGAAAAAGGTGGAAGAATTAAGGGAATCTTTTTTCAAAGCTGGGAAAGTGCCACAAAAAGTAAATGAACAAACGTGGGCGGCATTTAAGGAAGGTGTTCGCAATTTTAATAGAAACAAAAACGCTTATTACAAGAACCTTAAAAAAGATCAACAAGAAAACCTCGATAAAAAACGTGCTTTATTGGAACTTGCTGAATCCTTAAAGGATAGTGAAGATTATGACAGTACCACTGCTGAAATGAAGCGTATCCAAAACGAATGGAAAAAAATTGGTCACGTCCCAAGAAAATACTCGGACAAAATTTGGAACGAATTCAAAAATGCCTGTAACCACTACTTTGACCGTTTGCATTCCTTGAAAAATGGGGCCCATAAAGAGGAAGAAGAAAATTTCGAAAATAAAAATGCCTGTTTAGACCGATTGAAAGCTTTTGAGCTTAGTGGTGATAAGCAAAAAGATCTGACTAGCATCAAAGAATACATTGCGGAGTGGAAAACCTATGGCCGGGTTCCTTTCAACAAGAAAAATATCAATGTAAAATTCAATAAAATCCTGGATGCCCTTTTTAACAAATTGGACATTAACAAGCAGGAGGCCGAATTGATGAAATATGGCAACAAAATTCAGCAATTGGCGAATGCCGATAATGAAAGGGCCATTTACAACGAACGCACCTTTATTCGGAGAAAAATTTCCGAAAGCAAAAGCGAGCTCAACCAATTGGAAAATAATTTACAGTTCTTCTCCAATGCTTCGGAAGATAGCCCAGTTGTAAAAGAGGTTATCAAGAACATTAACAATCATAAGGAAGCGTTGAGCACTTGGAATGCGAAACTCAAAAAGCTCAACATTTTGGAAAACAACCTTAATAAAGAAGCGGAAGAGGCCGAAATGGAAGAGAATGATGCCTCAGAAAAAGAATAGCTACAAATAAAAGTTTATAAACAAAAACGGGACCAATTGGTCCCGTTTTTGTTGTTTAGGAATTTCTATTTCCGCCCGTTCTACTTTTAAATCGATTTGGCTTCTTATTCCCTGTACCTTGTTTTGCTTTAGGCCTTGGATTTCTGTTTCTCGGGCCTCTATCATCCTCTTCTTCCTTTTCTGGCTTGCCACTGGGCTCAAAACCTTCCAATACGGCACTGGGCAATTTGAGTCCCAATAATTTTTCTATACCCCTAACGTATTCCATTTCATCTTGGGATACCAAGGAAAGTGCTTCCCCGCTGGCTCCCGCCCTACCGGTTCTCCCTATTCTATGTACATAATCCTCAGGCACATTGGGAAGTTCAAAATTGATCACATGAGGCAATAAAGGGATGTCCAATCCACGGGCAGCAATATCAGTAGCTACCAATACCCTTACACTTCCTTTTTTAAATCCGTCCAAAGCCTTTGTTCTGGCACCTTGACTCTTATTTCCATGTATGGCGGCAGAGGTAATATCATTTTTATTCAACTTTTCACTTAACCGATTGGCACCGTGTTTGGTCCTTGTAAAAATAAGTACCTGCTGCCATTCGCCCTCACCGATCAATTTAATGACCAATTCCGGTTTTCTACTTTTGTCCACACGGTATACTTGCTGTTCTACCTTTTCCGCCGTCGTATTCTCAGGAGTCGCCTCCACCAATACTGGATGGTGCAAGAATCCACCGGCCAATTTTTTAATTTCTTTTGAAAAAGTTGCCGAGAACAATAGATTCTGTCTCTTGGCGGGCATTAGGTTCAAGATTCTCTTAATATCTCGTAGAAATCCCATATCCAACATTCTGTCAGCCTCATCCAGGACTAAAATTTCGACACTATTTAACGACAGCTCCCCTTGGCCATGAAGATCTAATAAACGACCGGGAGTGGCCACTAATATATCAACCCCATTACGTAATGTCGCGATTTGTGGCTTTGCATTGACACCGCCAAAAATAACTGCGGATCTGATATCCAAAAACTCACTGTATTCCTTAACATTGGCATAAACCTGCGCCGCCAATTCTCTGGTGGGGGTAAGCACAAGTGTCCTTACGGGCCTTTTCCTTAAGATTGGAGCCTGTGAAAGTATCTGCAAAATAGGCAGTGTAAATCCTGCGGTCTTACCCGTTCCCGTTTGGGCGGAGGCCAAAACATCTTTTCTTTCTAATATTTGTGGTATTGCTTTTTCCTGAATAGGTGAAGGTGTGGTATATCCTTTTTTGTTGACAGCTTTCAACAGGGCATCGGATAGGCCCAAAGATTTAAATGACATATAAATTGTTTAAGAAACGACCTTTAATTTATGGTCGCCTCTATATGAAGCTGCAAAGGTACACCTAATTTATTCGTTTCAATTTTATTCTGACAAGAACCTTAATTTCCAATGGAAGAGAAAGCTTGAATAGCAATGCTTTACCCTATTTGTTCCTGACATATACGAGTTTAAATCGTGCATTGGGCTGGTCCCTGTGATCTACATCAAATTGGGACAAGGATTTGAACAAAGGTGTCAGCTTCTCAAATCCAAAGTTCCTTGAATCAAAGTTAGGCTGCTTTTTGAGTATTAAGGATCCCACGTCGCCCATAAAGGCCCAGCCGTCTTCATCTGCGGCATCTGAAACCGAATTTCTCAACAAACGCATAATCTTCGGGGTAATCTTATCTACCTCTTGCTTTTTGGAATCGGCCTGTCCATCTTGTTTTTCATTGTCGGATTTAAGGATCTCCAAATAGATAAACTTGTCACAGGCAACAATGAACGGATCCGGCGTTTTCTTTTCCCCAATGCCATATACTCGAAGTCCGGCCTCCCTCAATCTCGTGGCCAATTTGGTGAAATCGCTATCTGAAGAAACCAAACAGAAGCCGTCTACCTTATTGGAATAAAGGATATCCATGGCATCGATGATCATTGCGGAATCCGTAGCATTCTTACCAACGGTATAGCCATATTGTTGGATTGGATTAATGGCGTTCTCCAATAATATATTTTTCCATTTAGATAAATGAGGCTTGGTCCAGTCACCATATATTCTTTTTATAGTGGGCGTTCCGTACTTGGTGATTTCTTCCATCATCTCCTTTACATATTTGGAAGGGATGTTGTCGCCGTCTATCAATACGGCCAGTTTTGTGTCTTTTATCATAGGGATTTAAAGATACAATAATCTTGAAGTATTTTTAACCCTATCCAATCAAATTGTATATTGAGCTATACTAATATTCCCATTTATTACTTGGGAAGTTATTCAACAAAACATTCTTGTTTATATTCCACCTATAATGAAAGAACAAATAGAACAATTTTATAGCGCGTTCAACAATTTAGATGCTGAAAAAATGGTTGCCCAATATCATGAAGATGTAATTTTTGAGGATCCCGCTTTTGGTATTTTAAAGGGCGAGAAGGCCGAAAACATGTGGAAAATGTTATGTGCATCCCAGAAAGGGAAAAAATTTAAAGTTAAAGTTTCCAAAATTGAAAATTTTGAAAATGAGGTAATTGCGACATGGGAGGCATTCTATGTTTTCAGTAAAACAGGGCGAAAAATCCACAATACAATACAGGCAGAATTTAAATTTAGAGATGGGAAAATCATTTCCCATAAGGACACATTTGACCTTTACAAATGGGCCAGACAGGCGTTGGGTGTCAAAGGATATTTCTTTGGATGGACCACTTTCTTTAAAAAGAAGTTGCAAATTCAAACCAATAAATTACTCTCCAATTATGAAAGTAAACCATAACTGGAAATAATAAGGATCAAAAAAAAGCGAGCCTATAAATGCTCGCTTTTTGATTATATAAAATTATTGATTATTATTTCGCAACATTCACGGAACGGGTCTCCCTGATCACTGTGACTTTTACCTGACCAGGATAGGTCATATCTGTTTGAATTTTTTGGGAAATTTCGAAGGATAGCTGCGCCGCTTTTTCATCGCTCACTTTTTCACTTTCCACTATAACTCGAAGCTCTCTACCTGCTTGAATGGCATAGGCCTTTTGAACGCCTCCAAAACCAAAAGCGATTTCTTCCAAATCCTTTAGACGCTGAATATACGAATCCAAAACTTGTCTACGAGCCCCTGGTCTGGCGCCACTAATGGCATCACAAACCTGAACAATTGGTGATATCAAGGTTTTCATTTCTATTTCATCATGGTGGGCACCAATCGCATTACAAACATCTGGTTTCTCTCCATATTTTTCCGCCCATTGCATCCCTAGGATGGCATGTGGTGTTTCTACCTCTGCTTCCGTATTTGGCACCTTACCTATATCGTGTAATAGACCTGCGCGTTTGGCCAATTTTGTATTTAGACCCAATTCAGCGGCCATTACGCCACAAAGTTTAGCCACTTCCCTGGAGTGTTGTAATAGGTTTTGACCATAAGAAGAACGATATTTCATTCTACCAACAGCTTTGATAAGTTCTGGGTGAAGGCCATGGATTCCCAAATCGATTACGGTACGTTTCCCTATCTCTACGATTTCTTCTTCAATCTGCTTCTCTGTTTTCTTTACGATCTCTTCAATTCGCGCAGGGTGAATACGGCCATCCGTCACTAACTTGTGAAGCGACAAACGGGCCACTTCCCTACGGACAGAATCAAAACATGAAAGAATGATAGCTTCCGGCGTATCGTCCACTATAATTTCGACACCGGTTGCCGCCTCGAGGGCCCTAATATTTCTTCCTTCGCGACCAATAATACGACCTTTAACATCGTCCGATTCCAAGTTGAAGACAGAGACACAGTTTTCTACCGCCTCTTCCGTTCCTATACGCTGTATGGTATTGATTATTATTTTCTTGGCCTCTTGATGAGCAGTTAATTTTGCTTCTTCTACCGTGGTTTGTATATAAGCCATGGCATCTGATTTTGCAGTTTCTTTTAAGGATTCCATCAATTGACTTTTAGCATCCTCAGCAGACAATCCCGAGATTACTTCTAGCTGTTGTACTTGGCTTTTGTGCAACTTCTCCAACTCGGACTGCTTTTTCTCCAAGAATTCACTTTTTAGGCCAATCTCTTGCAGCTTTGCATCTAGTTGATCATTAAGTTTTTTGCTTTGTGCAAGTTCATTACTGATCTGCGACTCCTTATCTCGTGTTCGCTTCTCTGCTTCGCCAATCTTTTTATCCTTGCTTATAATTACTTTCTCATGCTCTGCTTTGAGCTCCAGAAACTTTTCTTTAGCTTGAAAAATCTTATCCTTTCTAGTACTTTCTCCTAGCAATTCAGCTTCCTTGACAATGGAGGCTGCTTCTTTTTTTGCACTGTCTATGGTTTTGGAAGCCTTTCCCTTTTCCATAATCTTAGCAATGGCGAAACCAATTGCTAGACCAACTATACTTATTATTATTGTTGTACTGTCCATAATTTAAAAAATTATTAAAAAAAAAGCCCACATTGGAGGAAGTTTTGTACAAACCCCGATAAACAGGTTTAGGGCTAACAGACTGATCAAGGATCCTTATACTAGTAAGGCCTGCT
>JBLGAT010000053.1:0-18536 GCA_047612485.1 Psychroserpens sp. | reverse complement strand
AGCCCTTCTGCCTGGCCCTTTCTTTTTAAACCGGTCATTGGAACACCGTTTTTTGGTGCCTTGTACAGCTCCAGAACAGACTTTGAAGGACGATTTTCACGGCCTGTTCCAAAACGAGCCTTCCCGCCCTGCTTTTTGAGCGTTTTTGCTCGAACTTCAGATATTTCTTTAGGTTGTAGGCTATCGCAGAGAGGTGCATCACCTTGTTCGCCTGTTTTAACCCTATCGTGTTTATCTTCCTCAGGCCCATGAACTGGGTCAATGTGCCAAAAACAGGCTCTACCGTACTTTGCCGTTTGCCCTTCATGTATCGCCCTTGCGGACTTTCCACTCGTGCTATATTGCGAAAGTACTCCGAGCGGTAATAGGTGACACTGAACTTCTTCTCCTGTGCGCTCTCGCCAAGACATTGTTGGCGTATCGGGCAACCAATGCAGACATGCTTTCTGGCCCGATACTCCTTCTTCCTTGTCCTTGTCCGGCTGTCCAAGAACTCCTTGGTAAACGGGATGACTTTTCCCTGCGGGCATACATAATGGTCTTGGCCTTCAACATAACCAAAGCCATCGGGACCGCCCTTGAAAGTACCGTGCGGTGGGATGAAACTTTTTAGGCCCCTTTCCTCTAGCATGGCATAGTTCTCACCGCTGCTATAGCCCGTATCGGCCACGCAGTTCTCGAACACCAGGCCCTGTTGCCATAAGCGTCTTTGTAATCTTTGAACTATGTCCCGTAGTTGCTGGTTGTCCTTCCCATCGGCGTGATAGGCCCTGATGTCGGTGATCACATGATTGGCCGTGTCAACGCTCAACTGGCTCAGGTAGTTCAGCTTTCGCGCCTTGCCCGGCTTGACACTTATCCGCGCATCCGGATCGGTCGGGCTGTAGTGCGTTTTGTTGCTCGTATATTTTGAACCCTGGTTCCCCGCTCCCGGGCGTTGGTCCTGGTCCTTTGCCCATTTTTTGTTGCGCCCCTTTATCGCGTCCAGTTCCTTTTTGTTGGCCGTAACACTGCGCTGGCCCTTGTCCGACCTGTCCCCCTTGCTCTTACGGTGCGGTGTTTCTTTATCCATAGCGCTCAGCGCACGTACCCTGAGCAAATGTTCCTCCAATTCTTCTTCGGGAACCTTTAGTTCCAAGGTGTCCATACTTGCATTGGCTTTTACCGGCGCAGAATCGATGGCCTGGGTATGGCCGCTCACCATCCCATTGTCCACGCACATACCAAGTACTTTAGTGAACACCTCCTCGAATACTTCCTCCGGGAAAAGTTGGTGCGTACGGCTTATCGTGCTGTGCCAGGGCAGTTCCTCGTCGATATCGTAACCGATAAAGTAAAGGATGTCCAAACGCATAGAACAATGGTCGATGAGCTTGCGGTCGCTGATAAGGTTCTCCAAGTAACCCACCAGGCACAGTTTGAAGAACACCACGGGATCGATGCTCTTTTGGCCGCTGTCGCCATAATAGTCCTTGGTCAAGGGATAGAGGAACTCCAAATCCAATTCCCCTTTTAACCGCCTATAAAAATTGTGCTTCGGTATACGTTCGCTCAACTGAAAATGGGCGAACAGTTTTTCTTGGTAGTCTTTCTTTCCCTGCATACCTTAAGTTACGATCTACCACAAAGAACTACAATAATCTTAGCAGATTTTATTCTAACTTGTGCAACAGGAACAATACCTATAAGTAATGCGGGGTTTGGTGTTTAACTCAATGGTTTGCGCATATTTACTATGTCCGAAAAATCTTTCTGATTTTGCTCTGACGAAAAAAATTTAAAACAAAACAAAAAGCTTTTGCTACGTGCGTAGACGGAAACATAAAAGTTTCCTTGCCTCCGCACTACTCATAGCTGAAGCGTTATGTCTCATTATGACCCGTCCTGAAATATGTATACAAAAATTCAATTGTATATGTATAAAAATGATGGCTCTGTGAGACGTTCTAGCGAAAGCTTTAAACTCAAAGTATTGGCAGAACTTGCCAAAGGAAACCACTCCAAAAGACAAATTGGATTGACTTACGGGGTACAGTCCAGTACTATCAATGATTGGATCAGAAAGGACAACCTTAAAGATTTAATGAACACCCGTACAACCGTGTAAACAAATGACCAAATAACCCATATTAAGGTACTCTAGAAAGAATTCATACTGCTCAAGGAACGCCTTATCAAAAAGGATCTCGACAAGCTCAACAATGATAGCTATCTGGAAGTGGCCGATGAAAAACATATATCCATGATAATCAGATTACTATTTAGATTTCTTCGGGTGAATTCTTTTCGTATTTTTATGAAACCGATCATCAGCTTATGAGCCAATCAATTGAAACTTGCCAGAATTGTGAGAAAGAGCACAAAGAAGGATTCAAATTCTGTCCTCATTGTGGACAAACAACCAAGGACGAACTGACCCTTCGGATATTGTTTTATAATACCATAAGTAATTATTTCTCAATAGATGCGCGTTTTTTCAAGAGCTTTATTCCCCTGATGTTAAAGCCCGGATTTTTGGGCAAGCGATTCATTGAAGGCAAGCGTCTTCTTTACCTGCATCCCGCTCAATTATATCTCTTTATTTCGGTGGTATTTTTCTTCTTATTTTCTTTTAGCGTTAGAAAAGAAGCCCAAGAGTGGAACCAAAACCTTGCGAAAACCCTAAATAAGGAAACAGATACTATTGCGAACCAAAGAGTAAAAGACACTTTGAACTTGGTAAAATTATTAGACACCAGTCGAAATGATTCCATTACTAAGGCAACGACTAGGAAAGCCTTAATGGGGACAAGTAAATTTACTCAAATGACCGAGTCTCAAATAGACTCTATTGTTAATAGTGAAAATTTAGTTATTGAAGGTGATAATGGACTTAACTTCGGTTTTAACGAAGAAGAAATTGATTCGCTTATAGCGATAAATGCACCAGAAGAACAGGTATACAAACAAATGGGCATGAGTGATGACGCTGGATATTGGGAAAAGAAACTGTTTGTTCAAATGCTTAAGTTCTATAAGACCCGTCAAGGAGGAAGTATTTTGCAAACGTTTTATGATACTCTCCCTATTGCCATGTTCTTCTTGCTGCCGATTTTTGCCCTTATATTAAAAATTTTTTATTTAAAAAGAGGACGCTATTCACATCACTTAGTATTCAGCTTTTATTACTTTTCGTTTTTGTTTACAGTGTTCAGTATCATAATAGGCATCAACATGATCTGGGATATTCCAGATGGGTTTGATTGGTTCCTGGCCGTTTCAACGATATTCTATTTGTTCATTGCATTAAGGACATTTTACGAACAAAAATGGTTTTTAACCTTTATTAAAACGGGTTTTGTGTCGTTCTTGTTCCTGCTCTTCGTACTACCATTAACGGCGGGAATATTGGCTTTATTTGCCTTTATGTTTTATTAGGGTTGTTACACAAGTTAATTCATTATCCCAAGGTTATCGATTGATATTTAATTTTTTAAAAACTAAATACGCCTATCAACATAATATAGGTCATTGGTTAATATGTGATTAAATCGAGCTTAGCGTTTATAAAATAAGAAATAAACCAAAAGGGAAGTGCTTTGCAATGCCCTATGCTTCATATACAAACTGTTGTAAACCATAATGAATTTTTTATCAATGGGCATCAAAATGGTGGGATGCAAGATTTAAAAATAATCATATCTAATACGGGATTAATCTTAACAGATGGTTCCATAAATTTTAAAGCTGAGGATATAAACCCTTAGTAGAGTAATAAAAGCCTGCCGCTAACAAAGAATCTGATTTTTGAATCTATGAGCTTGGAATAATAATGTCTCAGATTAAAGAAGAATTTGTTTGTTTTTTACCTCAGTTCTCCTTAACCTTAATTCTCTCTTTTGTTCTTTCTGATTATACTATCAATTTAAAGAGAATCAAACTTAAGATGTATATAAAAAATAGCAGTTAAGAGTTAAATCTAAAGTTTGGTTCTTTTCTACTATCTTTATTTACAAACCGAAAAATAGTTCGCACAAATCTGCTACTTTTCAAATACGGGACGCTGGCTTTAATTTGGCACGTTAAAGGGACATCCTTTACAAAGTTAAAGGCACATAGTTTACACTTTTTTAGGTTATAATTTGAGATCAAAATCAAATTATCATGCCGTGGAAAGAAACAACAACTATGGAACAAAAGATTGAATTTATCTGTGAATGGCGCACAGGAAAATACACCATCAAAGAATTATTCAAAAGTTTTGAATCAAAGATTGATGTTTTCATTTGTCCTAATATTAAATCATTTCATACTGCTATAAACGTACCTGATGCGCCTGATTGGGTTGTAGCAGCTGCCAAGAAAAATGAATTAATAATGGTTAGCCCTTTAAATCAAGGAAGTGTACATACTTATGAATCCCTAATGAAAGCAATCGTTCACGAATTTCACATACCGTTGTACTGAATTTCAGAAAACAAGGACTTATAGGCTTGCCAAATTGGTTAAATGAAGGTTATGCCTTTTATGAAGCCAAACAACTCACAGAATCTCAACGTGAAATAATCCACTCTAACCTACTTAAGAATACCATTCCCACTTGGAACGAAATAGAAAAGGCTAATACAGCCCAATTTGGAGATATTAACGGATACCCAATTTCGGCAACAATTATCGAATTTCTCATAGAATCTTGCGGACTTGATAAATTGAAACAATTTATTATTGAACCAGAACGTGTTGAAAAAATATATAATTTGTCTAAAGAAGACTTGGAGATTTAATGGTTGACGCATTTAAAACATATTAAGGATCCAATAAAAAACTAATGCCAACATTGGCCACAAGCTAAAAAAAAATCCAAACAAACATTAAAACCTCGAACTAAAAAACGCCATCGCGCTAACAGCTCTTTCATTTTTTCCCAGCACAAAAGCCAACGCAAAAAAACAAAAGAGCTGTTTCTTCCCTAGCCCACTACATCGAAAATAAGATTGAAATTGAGATATTTAATTCCATCTAACAATTAGTGCCAAAATTTAATTATCTAAATATCACAATAATTATTTACTTTTGCTTTTTAGATATCTGAAAAGAACGATGGATTACAAAAAACAGATTGGTAACAATGTAGTATTAGTATTGCTCTTTGCAGCTTTAATGTTACCTACTGCCGTTCAGTTTTTTCATATGTTCGAAGGTCACGAACATACCACTTATTCCGAAAAGACTACTCATATTCATAAATCTATCACGAAATGTGAAATATGTAGTTTCCATCTTGCATCTTTCAACTACGACATAGTCAAATATCCTGATTTATTCTTGCCTAGAATCCCTGTAAAGGTTGATGAAAGCTTCACATCTTTACAGTTCCATTCCTTTGAAATAACCAATACACAACTACGCGCACCTCCTATTTTTTCTTAATAAACAAAACTGATACGTTTTATGTTAATTAAGAATTTATATGCGCAACTTTGCACTATTTATATTGCTATTCAGCAGTATTACATCTATTTCACAAAATTGTGACAACACACTTTCTGGCACGGTAACAGACCTTCACGATGGCTCATTGCTTATCGGAGCAACCCTTATTGTTGCGGGTATTGAACAAGCTGTACAGACAGACTTGGACGGGAATTTTACCATCTCAAACTTATGCAATTACACCTATTCCATACAGGTATCACATCCTTATTGCTTAACGAAAGGCTTTACAGTCAAACTATCGGGCAACACCACCAAATCGTTTAAACTGGAGCATCATATAGAAGAACTCTACGAGATCACCGTTAAAGGGAATGCCTATAGTAGCAAATCCAAAACAATTCTCGAAAACACTCTTGCCCAAGAAGAATTGGAGCGTTTCAGTAGCGGTTCGCTTGGCGATGCTCTGAATAGTTTGAGCGGTGTTTCTTCTCTAAACACGGGCAACACCGTTATAAAACCACTGATTAACGGTCTTCATAGCAGTCGCGTTGTCATAATCAATAATGGTGTTCGAATGGAAGACCAGGATTGGGGGGCCGAACACGCCCCAAATATAGATATCAATTCCATTGGCAACCTTACCTTGATAAAAGGAGCTGGTGCGTTGCAATATAGTGGCGATGCCATTGGTGGCGTAATTGTTGCCGAAGCTTCAAAAATTCCTGTGAAAGATAGTCTCTATGGCAAAACCCTACTTACAGCAGCAAGTAATGGGCGTGGTTCTTCCCTCACATCACAATTGACCAAAAGTTATCAAAACGGATGGTATGCAAAAGTGCAGGGAACAGTAAAACGTTTTGGCGATTTTGAAGCACCAGATTATATATTAAGCAATACAGGGGTTTTTGAACGCAACGCTTCTTTACACGTTGGACTTAATCAGGTCAATTATGGCATCGAGGCCTATTATTCACTCTTTAAAAATGAAATCGGCATTTTAAGAGCATCTCATTTGGGCGGTGCGCAAGACCAAATTCGGGCAATAAATAGCAACAGACCACTAATCATCAATGATTTTACATATCAAATCAACTCCCCAAAACAAGATGTCACACACCATTTAAGCCGAATAAAAGGTTTCAAAAGGTTTGATGACTTTGGGAAATTGAGCCTACAATATGACTTTCAGCGTAACAACCGCTTGGAATTCGATATCAGGCGCGGTGCAGATAAGGATAATGCCTCGTTGGATTTGAAACTGGACACGCATACACTGATGTTGGATTTGGATTCCCATTTGAGTGACGCAATAAGCCTAAAGACTGGTTTAATGGCACGATATCAAAATAACTTTGCAAACCCAAATACTGGTGTGCGTAGGCTGATACCCGATTATGACAAATACGATTTGGGAATTTATGTCATAGCAGATTACCGATTGAATGACAACCTGCTTGTGGAAGCAGGTGGGAGATTTGATTATACCTATATGGACGTTTTTAAATTCTACCGCACCTCTTTTTGGGAATCCCGCAATTATGATGAACTCTTCCCTGAAATTGTAGTGGAAGAATTGGACAATCAGATTTTGACCAATCCACAACTTAATTTTCATAACGCTTCAGCAACTTTAGGAGCCACATATTCTTTTGGCGAGGAGTATACCTTATTTTTCAATTATTCATTGGCATCCCGTGCGCCCAATCCTTCGGAACTTTTTAGTGAAGGCTTGCACCATTCTGCTTCCCGAATCGAGCTCGGCGATTTACGTTTTAATTCAGAAATAGGACATAAAGTGTCGCTGACATTTCAAAGGGATAACGATATATTCAGTTTTTCCGTGAATCCTTACATTAACACTATTTCAGACTTTATCGTTATTGAACCCACAGATATTCAACAAACGGTAAGAGGTAACTTTCAGGTGTGGGAATATCGTCAAACCAAAGCACAATTGTTGGGTGTAGATGTGGATGCATCCTATGCTTTAGCCAAAAACTTCCGCTTAAACAGTCAGTTTTCCTTGGTAAAGGGTTATGATCGGACCAAAGTAGAGCCATTGATTAGTATGCCGCCTGTAAACACAAAGAATGAAATTGTCTATCAAAATTCCGAATTCAATAATATCCGCATGTCTTTGCAGAGCGAGTATAACTTCAGACAAAACGAATATCCCGACAACAATTTTGAAGTGTTTATCCCAGAGACCGAAACAACAGAGATTGTTGACGTGAGCACACCGCCTGATGCATACCATTTGCTCTACTTTAATTCGAGTATAGACTTTAATATAAACCAGAAATCAAAACTAACGGTAGGTTTTGGAATTACAAACATATTGAACACTTCCTATCGAAACTACCTTAACCGTTTGCGCTATTATGCAGATGATTTGGGCAGAAACTTTTTATTTAATCTTAAAATCAATTATTAATTTTTTGAAATCAGAAACCATGAAAAATTTGAAATTTTTAGCAACTGCGATTTTTGTAACAGTATTATTCGTGTCGTGTTCAAATGACGACGATGCACCGGAGCCTGTAAATGAAGAAGAAGTTATAACCACTTTGACGGTAACCCTTGTGCCCAATGGAGGCACAACGCCCATTATCTTACAGACTCGTGATTTGGATGGAGATGGCCCAAATGCGCCTGTTATTGATGTTTCGGGCGCTTTGACCGCAGGTGTTACCTATAACGGCACTATTGTGCTGCTTAACGAAACTGTGAATCCATCAGAAAATATTACCGAAGAAGTAGAAGAAGAAAGTTTGGATCACCAATTTTTCTACACCATTGGAAGCGGCCTTGATGTAACAACAGAATACGGAAATTTTGATGGTGATGGAAACCAGCTTGGAACAGAATTTACACTAACAACGGGTACGGCTAGTTCTGGAACGCTGACATTCACTTTGCGTCACGAACCTTCTAAACCAAATACAGGTCTTGGCGATGCAGGTGGAGAAACAGATATTGCAGCAACCTTTAACGTAACGGTACAATAGATTTGAATTAGTCACACTTTTCTTTGTTCCAAATTAAAATGCTCTTTATGGTTTTTTGCTATAAAGGGCATTTTAATTTATAATTTTGCAAAGAAACGACAACGCCCAATCCGCACTGAAATGAAAACATCAGATTAATAAGTAGAATGAAGTAAAGCCAGTGGCTAACACCGTTTATAATTAATTGCTAGTTTTGGTTTGCTTACGAATCCCGAAGATTCGGGACTCGCTGATTTGCTATATTCCGTTTTTATTTGTTAAACTAGGTCCTTAAACACGCAACTAATCTTACACAAACACGTTGTGCGTCATTTTGACCCGTCCTGAAATATGTATACAAAAAATCAAATGTATATGTATAAAAATGATGGATATGTGAGACGTTATAGCGAGAGCTTTAAACTCAAAGTATTAGCAGAACTTACCAAAGGAAACCACTCCAAAAGACAAATTGCATTAACTTACGGGAAGGAAACGGTTGACATCGATGAACAGGTCAGTAACTATTGCCGCAATGATTTAAAGAACTACCATATTAAAACTCTGCAGTTAAAAACCTGAACAACTCAAGTACCGGACCATATTGTTATAAATGATCACGATTAACCCTTCAAAGATACCTGTCTGGAGGTAACTTCTAAAAAATTGGGGCATAAAGGGGAAATTGAAACAAAAAAACCATAGCTATAAAATAGTGCTTATGGCACATCTATATAGAGTTTTAAAGGACCCATTCTATTTAAAGCTGATCTTTGGCCATGCAGCCCCTTGCAAATGAGGTGCCTATAAAATAGGTCGCATTTTACAGCAATATAAAGATTACATTTAAAACAACCGATTACGTGCGCTACATATGGCTTAAATCAATACCCTACAGCCATATAATAGAACGTAAAATAAAGTTGATGAACTCAAATGATCCTAATAAAAATTATTGTTCTATTTTTTCTTGCAGACTTCGTCACAGGAGTCTTTCATTTTACTGTAGACAGGTATGGGGTAATGAATGGGAGATACATGACAAAATCTGTCAACTTACTACTTATTTATCATAAAAATCCTCAAAAAATTATTTCTCAATCTTATTGGGAAGTTACCGGTGGGGTCTATAGAATTTCCATTATTATCTTTTGCTTTAGTTTAATTTGGGGGTTTTCCTGGGAACTACTTTTATTCTTGCTTTTTAGTGCCAATGGAAATATGATTCATAAGTGGTCTCATCAAAGGAAAAGTGAAACGTCATATATCATTCAAAATTTACGACAATTAAAAATTATTCAAAGTCAGAAACATCACAATAAACATCATTCCGGATCTTTTAATAGTAATTATTGTGTCATGACCAATTTTATAAACCCAATATTACACCGGATATATTTTTGGGAGTTTATAGTCAAGTGTCTGAACCTTTTTAAAATAAAACCAAGTAATCCTGATGCCTAAATTAGTCTTTACAACCCATAAAATATGAACAAATTAAAATTTACAAAGGACAAGGGGTCTGAGTTTTACAAAGAGTTAAACGAAAAAATAGAACATTACTTTTCAAGTAAGGGAATATCAAAGACAGGTAACAATACCATGATTTTTAAAATTATCCTTTATTTTGGTTCGGTCCTGTTGTTTTATGCCTTCATGATTACAAGCACAACGGTCTTAGCGTTTTATGCCTTCTACTTGTTAATGGGATTGGCAGTTCTACTTACAGCATTTAACGTCTCCCATGACGCGGCACATGGGGTTGCCGTAAAAAGTAAATATTGGAACAAACTATTATTTTCACTTAGTTTTAATCTCCAAGGCAACAACGCCTATGTCTGGGGGAAAAACCACAATGAATCACATCACCTTTATACCAATATTGAGGGAAGTGATATTGATGTTCTCAACAACCCTGTTTTGAGAATGACCTCTACCCAACCACTAAAATCGTTTCATAAATACCAATATCTCTATGCCCCAATATTGAGCCTTTTGTATTCTATTAATTGGTTTTTCTTCCGTGAAATTTTAATGTTGTTTAGAAAGTCCAGTAGGACAATCACAATTAATATCCCATTTTCTGAGGTAATAAAACTTATTCTTTTTAAACTGATCTATATAGGCTATATGTTGGTATTACCGATGTATTTATTGCCTTTCGGAGTTGCCAATGTCCTTTTTGCTTTTATTCTAAATCACTTTATGGTCTCCATTATTTTTACCAGTGTTTTGGGCGTTTCACATTTGTCCGATTTTGTAGAACACCCTATCCCGGATAAGGACGGAAAGTTACCTATGAGCTGGCCTACGTTACAAATGTGCACCTCTGTAGATTACAATGCCAATAGCATTTTTTTGAACTGGACGTTAGGAGGATTTAATGCACACGCCATGCATCATATCTTGCCAAATATAAGCCATGTGCATTACCTGAATATACTACCCATCTTTGTTGATACAGCAAAAAAATATGACATTAATTACATGAATATGCCCTACGGGCAGGCCCTAAGTTCATATTTTCGATTCCTATATAAAATGGGGCATCAAAAATCAATAAAACCTCTCACGTATGAAAGCAAGGCATCTTAAGGTCACAGCACATTCTGATTTATTCAAGTCCATCTACAAGCAAATTAATACAACACTTGTTATGGACAAGAAAAAGGCAAATCGATATTTTATGCTAAAGGCATTATTTTATTGCTCATTAGCATCCATCAGCTACATTTTGATTTTCACGATAACCAACCCTGTTGTCTTTATTTTAAATTTTGTGTTGTTTGGATTTATAGCCGTTTTACTTTGTTTCAATTTTGCTCACGACCTAAGTCATCATTCAATTTTTAAACGTCCCTTTTGGGACAATTTGATATTTGAATTTATTTATACATTGGTGGGCGCACATCCTGAGGCATGGAAAAAAAGACATCTCAACTCGCATCATTTTGCACCAAACGTTGAACATTTCGATACAGACTTGGCCATAACAGGTCTAATTCGTGTTTTACCCAACAGCAACCTGAAATGGTACCATAAATATCAATATCTCTATGCCCCATTGGCTTATATGTCTTATTCCATTTATTGGGTATTTATCAAAGACTTTGTAGTTCTTAAAAAATTCGCGCCTGAAAGTTTAAAACAGCGAATTAGATACTTCTCCACTTTTATTGCCGTAAAGTCATTCTACATTTTATATATGTTAATCCTACCTATCTTGTTTTCTCATCAAACCATCTGGATCGTATTGGCGGCCTTCGTCTTTATGCACTTGATACAGTCTTTATATACCCTATTCACTTTTTTTATTACACATCATGTATCCGGATCTAACTATCCTAAAGCCGATAATGAAGGTTTGATAGGTACATCTTGGTTCATGAACCAAATAAAAAGTTCAAATGATTTTTATCCTTTTAGCGATGTAGCAAATTTTATTTTTGGTGGTGTAAACAATCATATTGCCCATCACTTATTTCCCCATATCAATCATTATCATTATCCTAAACTAAACCTCATTTTGTATGATATGCTTTTGGAAAACAATATCGTGCCAAACCAGACTACCTATATGGGTGGAGTTTTATCCCACTTAAAATTATTGAAAATGAGAGGTTTACAATTTAAATGAAAAGTTTACAATACTTAATCTATGTCATTGTAGCTTTCAGTTATTTATGCACGGTAACAAAGCGGCTGGCAGCAACTTTTTAGGTAATCTCTAAGATTTCTTAGATAATTCATGTTTGTTTTTCAGCTTGTGGATGATGCAAGATGTAGGCTCGGATAAAATAGTCGCAGAAGTAACAAGTCGGAAAAACAAAGGGCTTTCCATGGAAGGAAGGCCTAAAATCCATTGTTAAGCACATCCACTACAATTCTACAGTTTTGGGACCCAGATCCCCTTTGGGTTTCCCTATCCCTAAACGACGCACCTGAATTCCAATCAGAGGACCTGCGAGAATGGAAGATAAAAGCGCTGAAAATACTATGGCTACAAATATAGCCTGCCCTATGAGTTCCAACTCAATTGCGAGTGTAGCAACCACAATCTCCATGGCCCCTCCCGGAATAAAGATCAAGCCCATTAAAATTGAGGTTTGCTGGGACTGTTTGCCCAATTTTGCCCCTAGCCAAGCCCCCGCAAATTTTCCAAAAATAGCCACTGTACAAAAGAGTACTGTAGGCCACAATTCCAAACCAACCAAGAAATCTATCTTAAGACCAAGGGTAGCAAAAAAGAGGGGCACAAAAATGGCGTGCATGGTGTCCGACACACTGTTGCGAAGATCCTCGGTGACCCTTTTGGCACTTCCTGCCATGGTGCCGGCCAGGAAGAATCCTAGAATGGCATGGATTCCCATCCACTGGGTGATAGCTCCACAAAGCAAACCAACACTCACAATAAGGGTCTGTGCTGCTGCGGGCTGGGGCAATGACGTAGCTTGGACACGCTTTAACGCAAAATTCAATATTTTGGCCCCAATGGCAATACTTATGGCGATAAACCCTATTACCAGTAAGGCCTTGCCACCCAAGTCAATTACACCCATAGAATGGGCCGTTACCAAGGACATCACCACAGTGAACAATAACCATCCAAATATATCATTGATAGCACAGGATGAAAGGGCAAGGGAAGCTACAGGTGTTTTGCTTATTCCAAGATCCCCTAAGACACGTGCTACAACAGTTATTGCCGTGATAGATCCTGCTACGGACAAAAATAGTGGGAATGAGAGTGCCGTTGCCGCATCACCCCAATAGATAGGGTCCAAAGTACTGAACACAGGATAACCAATGGCAATGGGAAACAGCACCCCAACGATACCGATCAGGATGGATGCACGACCACTACGGAGCGCATGCTCCACATTTACATGAAACCCCGAAGAGAGCAAAAGAAAGAAGACACCTAGCCAAGAAACAGTTTCAAGCATGATGTATTGAGGCTCGCTATCAGGAAAGAGTATGTTTTGTAAGTCCGGAGCTACCCGTCCAAATAATGTTGGTCCCAAAATTACGCCTGCCAGAATCTCACCTGCGATGGCAGGAATCTTCAAGGACTCACAGAGCACACCTAGGGTCCGTGCCAACCCAAGGAGAACAAGGATTTGCACTAGAAAAAGCAGGATGTGGCTTTCGTTTAGGTAATGCACATCAATTTTTTAACCTATTGGACTTTAATTATGGTATTGTAAACGTCATTGATCTTTGAAATCCACAGATCGGCAACACCATATTTTTTGCCATCGCATTCTTGAGGAATACATGGTTTATTATACCTTCCCAGTGCAAGAACCGGTTAAGAACATCCCTATAAGGTATCGTCCTCACATTCTTTGCTCAACATCTATTTCTCCTTTTGAAACGTTAGCAGTGGTATTCTGGTTTGGAATGCCGTATTTTGAGTAACACTCTTTTGAAATACCTTTTCTAAAAAGTTTGTATGGTGGGTGAACATCACAACCATGTCGGCGTCTACTTCTGTAATAAATTTGTTGATCCCTTCAATAATAGAGCTGCTTTTTAATTCACTAAACTTTATTTTTTGATAAGAAAGATCTTTTCTCAAACTCTCTTGCTTCTTTTGCAGATCTCCTTCAAAACCCTCCTTGCCCCTATCGATATGGAGGATATGAATCCATGAATCCATTAATTTTGCAAATGGGATAATATAACCAATCTCTTCCTCAAGATGGTATAGGTCACTAGAATACACCATATGCCCATTGCTCTTATAGTCTGCAAATTCGGGAATCGTCAGGACAGGTATGCTACTGTTTTCTATGATACCAGCGGCATTACTTCCGAAGAGAATCTTTTTTAGACCACTGGCCCCTTTTGTTCCTATGCAGATCAAATTGATCTTATTTTCCAATGCGGCTATTTCTACCGCTTTTTCTATGGAAGAGCTGTGAATAATTTTATAGCTTATATCGATCTTATGGCTATTGTCTTTTTTGATAGACGCCACAAGTTCTTTCATTCCCTCCTCGGAACTGGTTTTTATGGCCTCCCCAAGTTTTTTGGAACCTATTCTAGCCATTCCGGGTGCATTGATGTCTATTATGTGAAGTAAAACAAGGGCAACCTCTGTGTCCTTACTAAAATGTACCGCATACCGGATGGCTACCTTTGATAATTCAGAGAAATCTGTTGGTATTAAAATTCTCACGGCATACTGTTTTTGGGTTCGATACTTAAAATTATCCTGTTGTTTATTCATATCCTATGACATCCATCATATAAAGAACATGTATGGGGGAATGGGCTTTATACACCAATCCTATTTTGCGCATTTTATTCAGTAGGGGTTCCATAAAATCCCTAAAGGCGATTAACAATCTTTTATTGTCAACTTATAAATTCGTGTAACGCAAGTATTGGAATAGTGCTGTTATAGGCAAGATTTTTTACCATTGGCCGTGATAAAATCATTCCAAAGAAGCTGTGTTTTTTATTTATAAAGGCAACCACATCACTCCCACGACTTTGAATGAATGAGTTAACACCCTTTTGCACATCCTTATTTTTTAGGGTATGAAAGGAGTAGTCCAGTCCTTCAAAATAATCTTTCAATAGGTTTTGATGATGTATTTGGTCTACATCCAGTCGTTCATCTTTTTTGATGACATGTACTACGGCAATTGACGAATTGGAGATTTTTGCTATGTCGACCAAGTACTGAAATTGCCGTCTTTTAATGCTTGATTTGTAGTTCGTTGGAAATACAATTTCTTTTATTTCTTTATAGTTCGTCTTTGCAGGTACAGCGAGTACCGGACAGTTTCTGATTTCTTCCATAGCTAGTGCGGTTTGACTCCCATAGATTTCCAATCGGGAATCGGTTGCTCCCTTAGTGCCCATAACCACCAAATCTATGTCCTGCTTATCAATAATGGTCTTCAAGGTGTCTATTAAGGTCCCGCATTCAGAGATTTTTCGGAATTTATGGTTCTTGGCGCCCCCATCACCTGTAATCCGTTCGAGGGTAAGTTTCAAGCAGCCGATCGATTTTTTATTAGATTCCTCCAAATCCCTGCTAATACCAATCTCCAGTGTATAAGCTTCTACATTAAAGGTGTTGAGAATATAAAATTCACAGGTTTCGTTCTTAAATAGTTCAATAGCATAATCAATTGCGTTTTGAGCATTTTTTGAGAAATCCGTAGGACAAAGTATTCTTCGTTTCATAATTAAGAATATTGAAGTCTGTGAACTGAAATATATTTTTTTAATATAGAGACAACAATGATATTTGTCAGTCCGATGGCGGTAAAACAGGCGGAAACAAGATCTTATTAGCGCTAATAGTGCCTATAATTCTGTTCTGCCTTTTTCAAAAGATTAAATTCATTACCTTGAATCTGTTTCAATTCTGATCTTGGGATATCCTGCCGGATATCCCAAGCCTAAATCATAATTTAAAGGTTGTAACACATTTGAATACAGCAATGGCATCAACATAGATGTAGTTTAAAAAACTCTATAAAGCGTTGTTACAATAACTCCTTTACAATCATTTAGAATAACAGACAATAATTGTTTCTCTTCTTTTACCTTAAAATTAAATGGTGGCGCTAATACGTTTAAACCACTTTGTTTTTTCAGTCTAATTCCTTGTCCTGAAATAATATCTTTATTGGGTGTAAAATCTCCTTCAGGCAAATGCTCCGTTAAAATAACATATTTAAATTCACTTAACTTACGCACTATACTTTGTATTTCAGCATTAGATAAATGTTGTAGCACCTGTCTTAATAAAGCACAATCCCCAGAAGGCAAATCATCCATTGCGATATCCAAACATTGGAATTCTAAATTTTCTTCTTTAAATTTTTCTTTATTATGCTCTATAAGGTCTGTTACTATATCTACCGCGACATACCTCTCTGTATGCCTTACCAATTCTTTTCCCACATTAAAATCCCCACAACCTAAATCACATACCACAAGAGGATTTTTAAAAGAAGTCAAAAATGATGTTAGTATCTCTACATATGGATGTACTATCTCGGGGTGATGCGACCCTGCACCTGAATAAAAATCAGATTTGTAACCACCCCAAAGTTTCATTGCATAAACCTGTTCCATAGCATCTTTAGTTGGCCAAGGCTTCTTAATTGCTTTAGATCCATTTTCTTTCTTCTTCATAAACATTCTATTGGTCCAGACAAACTATAAAAGCATAATATACAAAACTGACAAATAATTAAATAAAAAACGTTTTTCAACAAGACCTAAACCCATTGTTTTGCATAATCACCCCAATTCAAAAGTTTTCGTACATTTAATACGGACCGAATCCAAGCTCTATTTGATTAACATTCAATCCCAACAACTAATTCTTTGCCTTGACATTACAAAAGCGAAAAAATGAAAATTAGCTACAAGTTGAATGAACAAATACATTGAAAAACCACATCTCATTTTTTTTGTTTTTGATTCCAATACTAATGTTATTTGGCTTTTTAGGTGGTGAAAGCATATATGCGTTAAATATTAAGGACACCTATTATGTAATTGCATATACCTATTTAACCTCCATTTTTGTATACTTTTTGGGATAATCGGAATTGGATATTGGATGATGCAAAAAGCAAACAGAAAATTATCAAGATAAATGAATCTGGCTCATATAGGACTTACTTTTGGTGGCATCCTTGTCCTATTGATTTTGTCTCGCCCTTTTGGTGAAGAATTGATAAAGAAAAGAGACATACTACAAGGTGTATAACTACATCTGGGCTGACAATTCCCCAAGGCAGTGGTCACCTCTATAAACATGTATAATAGCAATAGCCGCAATGTAGATCCCTGAGGTTTTAATTAGATCGATGAAATAGATTGCATAAATTTTGTGGGGGTGATCAGTTCATGCTTTTTAAATTGTCTGTTGAAATAACTGGTGTTGTTAAATCCAGATTTGAAAGCTATTTCAGATAATCTAAAATCCCTTCCTTCTTTCATCAGTTTTTTGGAAAACTTAATTTTTTCAGAATTGATATAATCAATGGGTGATATGCCCAACGTATTTTTAAACTTTTTATGAAAGTGGGAAGCGCTCATATGGGCTTTCTCCGCCAAAACATCTACCGTAATGTCCTTATTGGTCAAGTTTTCCTTTATAAATTTAATGACCATGCCCATCCTGGTATCACTAAATAAATGGTTGGTATTATTTAATATAAGCGACTTGGCTTTTGTTTGCAGCAATCTTACGATGAGCTCCTGAATCATTAGATCCAATAATACATCCTTGGATTTAGAATTATTAGTAAAGGTGTTTGTTAAGCGCTCTATTAATATGTTGACATCGGTGTTATTGATCAAATGACAAGTAGAATCATCTATATTCCAATTATTATTTTCATTTTCTATGGCCACATAATGGTTGAATTTTTCAACCACTTCATCAATTTTAGAGGCATCGATTCCCAACGCCAGACATTGTGTCGGTGATTTCTCGGTCGCAACGGGAAAATCGATCACCATCTCTTGATTCGCAGGCATTACCACAGATTCTCCAGGATAAAAACCAAAAGAATCCAAGCCATCAATATGCATGATTTTTTTTCCGGTAAGCATACTGGCAATGATAGGATAATCAAATTTTAAAGAAACCTGCTCGGCATAGGCATGGGTTTCATAAACATTAAGCTCTGCATACGCTGCACTATATGTCGTTTTATTCTCAATTAATGTGGTGAGCTTTCGGGTACTCTTATGATGGTTTAACAACTGGTTCATATTGAATATTGCGAATTATTTTATTGAAAAGCAGCTATAATAGATATGTTCAAAAGTATAATAAATACGTTCAATATAATTAGAATATGATACTTTAACTTTAATAATAGTAAACAATACATATTTATTTAATTAAAAATATGTATTATTCATAATTAACGATATAAATATGATTTATTCTAAACCTAAATTTAAAGAAAAATATTCCAATTTCATCAACGGTAAGTTTGTGCCCCCTATTGGTGGTCAATATTTTGAAAACACGTCCCCAATAGACAATAGTTTAATTGCTAAATATCCACGTTCGCAAAAAGAGGATGTAGAACTAGCGTTGGATGCTGCCAATGCCGCAAAAGAAGCTTGGGGAAATACCTC
>JBLGAT010000052.1:0-18583 GCA_047612485.1 Psychroserpens sp. | reverse complement strand
ACCATTAAATCCACTACGTTCCCAAAAACATCTTTTATTTTGGAATTATCCAACCCTAAACACACAATCGCCTTTACCTTTTCCCTTACCATGGGCATTAGGGACTTATAATCATTGCCTTTATCCAAACCCCCAACGATCCAAACCGTTGGTGTCTTCATACTGTCCAAGGCATAATACGTAGCATTCACATTGGTAGCCTTGGAATCATTGATGTACTGCACGTGATGGATCTTCAACACCTTTTCCAATCGATGGGCGGCCCCTTGAAAATTTTGGACACTATCGCGGATCGTCTGTTTCCTGATCTGCACCAACTTGGCCGCAGTAGATGCTGCCATAGAATTTTTAAGATTGTGCCTTCCTTCTAATGCCAAAGTGTCTTGTTCCATCTCCATTGTGTTATTTTGAGTTGTAATCTGTATTTTATTATTTTTTATATATGCGCCTTCTGTAAACTCCTTTTCCAAAGAGAAAGGGATCAATTTGGATGGTATTTTATGATGTTCCAAGTAATCCAATAACACTTCATCATCGGCATCGTAAATAAGGTAATCCCCTGCTATTTGATTCTGTACGATCTTAAATTTGGAATGAATATAATTTTCAAACTTATAATCATATCTATCCAAATGGTCGGGTGAAATATTGGTTATTATAGCGATATGCGGCCTAAAATCAACAATCCCATCCAATTGAAAACTACTTATTTCCAGTACGTAATAATCATAATCCTGTTCCGCCACCATTTTCGCAAAACTGTCTCCGATATTACCTGCCATTCCCACGTTTAATCCCCCATTTTTCAATAAGTGATAAACCAACATGGTAGTGGTGGTCTTTCCATTGCTTCCCGTTATTCCTATGATGGTCGCCTCGGTATACCGGGAGGCAAATTCTATTTCCGAAATAACAGGAATGTCCATTTCCTTAAGCTTTACAACCAAGGAAACGGTATCTGGGATACCTGGACTCTTCATGACCACATCCGCCATTAATATTTTGGCCTCTGTATGTCTCTCCTCTTCCCAATCGACTCCAAGATTTTCAAGAACGTTTTTATATTTGTCCTTTATTTTACCCCGATCGGACACAAATACATCATACCCTTTTTTCTTTCCCAGAATGGCAGTTCCTACACCGCTTTCCCCACCCCCTAAAATGACCAACCTCTTCATTAGCGGACTTTTAAGGTTACGATACAAACAATGGCCAAAAGAATTCCTATAATCCAAAACCGGGTCACGATCTTACTTTCGTGATATCCCTTTTTCTGGTAATGGTGATGAAGTGGAGCCATAAGAAAAACTCGCCTTCCTTCCCCAAATTTTTTCTTGGTATACTTAAAATACCCCACTTGCAGCATCACTGAAATTGATTCTGCAAAGAAGATTCCACATAAAACGGGAATCAAGAGTTCCTTTCTTACTATAATGGCAATTACAGCGATCACCCCTCCAATGGTAAGGCTTCCGGTATCTCCCATAAATACTTGGGCAGGAAAGGCATTGTACCATAAGAAACCCACCAAGGCCCCTAAGAATGCCGCTATAAAGACTACCAGTTCCCCCGCTCTGGGAATAAACATAATATCGAGATAGTCCGAGAAAATAATATTACCGGAAACGAATGCAAAAATACCAAGGGTAAATACAATTATCGCAGAGGTACCCGCAGCCAGGCCATCTATACCATCGGTTAAATTGGCCCCATTGGATACTGCTGTCACTATAATAATGATGATCGGAATAAAGATCAACCACGCATAGGACTGCAAACCTTCTCCGGCCCAAGTGATAAAGACACTGTAATCGAGCTCATTATTCTTAAAAAATGGAACCGTGGTCTTTGTTGATTTAATTTCATCCCCAGATTTGGCAACAACCGTATAATTCTCGGTAATTAACGTCCTGTTCACTTCCTTCATGGTTACTTGGGGGTGGAAGTAAAGGGTTGCACCCACAATTAGTCCCAGGACCACTTGACCCATAATTTTAAACCTACCCTTAAGCCCTTCTTTGTCCTTTTTGAAAATTTTTATGTAATCATCAACAAAGCCGATGATCCCCATCCAAATAGTGGTGATGATCAACAAGATGATATAGATGTTGTCCAGTTTGGCGAACAAAAGAACAGGGATCAGGGTGGCTATGATAATAATCAATCCCCCCATGGTAGGCGTACCCGCTTTTTGCTTTTGTCCATCCAGCCCCAAATCCCTTACCGTTTCCCCAATCTGCTTGCGTTGCAGAAAAAGAATGATGCGTTTACCAAAGGCAGTAGCTATAATCAAAGAAAACAATACCGCAATCGCCGCACGGAACGTGATAAACTGGAACAGTCCCGCCCCAGGGATTTGGTAATGCTTTTCTAAATATTCAAAGAGGTAGTATAACATATATCTTTTCTATTTTCGTCTTTCCCAAATGAAAATGCTACTTATTTAAAACCGTTAATAATTCCTTCACCTTCTTATAATCGTCAAATTCCGTCCGCACCCCATTGGTCTCTTGATAGGTCTCATGTCCTTTGCCCGCTATCAGGATAATATCTTTGGCCTCGGCCAATTTGCAAGCCGTTTTAATGGCCTGCTCCCTGTTCTCAATGGAGAGGACCTTTCGTACATTTTGTGCTTCTACCCCTTCCTCCATTTCCTTGATGATCTGGGTAGCCGATTCTGTACGGGGATTATCAGAGGTGAATATCACCTGATTGCTCAATTCTGTAGCGATATGACCCATAACCGGACGTTTAGACTTGTCTCTGTCACCACCGCACCCCACTACGGTAATGACCTTTTCATTTCCAGTCCTCAATGCATTTATCGTAATAAGCACATTTTTTAACGCGTCCGGCGTATGGGCATAATCGACTATAGCTGTAATTTTTTCTTTAGATATGAAAGATTGGAACCTTCCATCTACATTTTCAAGCTCACTCAACAACCTCAATGTCTCTAGTTTTTTCAATCCCAAAAGATCGGCTGTGGCATAAATGGCCAACATATTGTAAGCATTAAAATCTCCTATTAATCTGGACCAAATTTCATCGCCATCAATCTTCAACAATTGACCATGAAAATGGTTTTCCAAAATCTGGGCCCTATAATCCGCATAAGATTTTAGGGCATAGGTTAATTTTCTTGCCTTGGTGTTCTGCAACATCACCAACCCATTTTTATCATCGATATTGGTGAGGGCGAATGCCGTCTTGGGCAACTTATCGAACAATATTTTTTTGGTGTCCCTATATTCCGCAAAGGTTTTATGGTAATCCAGATGATCGTGGGACAGATTTGTAAAAATGGCACCTGCAAACACCAAGCCTTCTATTCTTTTCTGATGGATCCCATGGGAACTCACCTCCATAAAACAGAACTCAACCCCCACTTTGTTCATTAAATACATATGGTAATTAATGGTCAAGGCATCGGGAGTAGTATGACTGGTTGCGTATACCTCATCATCTACCATGATTTTTATGGTGGAGATCAGGCCGACTTTAAAACCTGCCTTTTTAAACAACTGATACAAAAGACTACTGATGGTTGTTTTACCATTGGTGCCCGTAATCCCTATCAATTTTAAATTTTTAGAAGGATTGCCGTAGTAATTGGAGGCCATGATCGCCAAGGCCCTATTGCCATTGTCAACCTCCACATAGACCACACCATTCACCATCTCACTGGGTAGCTCCTCGCAAATGATAGCCTTGGCACCGGCCGCAACAACCTGTCCTATATATTTATGACCGTCCGTTACCGTACCTTTGATGGCAACAAAAACATCATCCAATCCCACTTTTCTGGAATCAAACACAATGGCATTGACCATAACATTGGTACTACCACTAACAGCGGAAAGGCTAACCCCATACAATATATCCTTTAACAACATCATGAAAGTTCCAATATTATTTTTTTGACCTTGTTCAAATCCGTTCCCTGGGAAATAGACTGCGTTCTTACTTTGCCATAACCTTTTACCTCGACTTCTATGCCTAAATTTTCCAAAAGGGCCACGGCATCCATACCGCTCATCCCTTTAACATTTGGAAGTATCTTATAATCCTGCTGCGCTTTTGCGTAGTATTTTTCGTAATTTTTGTCCAACTCCACTTCCTCCGGCCGCATGTCTTCTATCTCATCTATCAATGGATTGGTAGCATAAATTTTTTGGGCGATTGACTTAAATACCGGCCCGGAAACATCTGCCCCGTAATATCCCACACTTTTATCAGGCTCATGAATGACCACGATACAAGAGTACTTTGGATTATCCGCAGGAAAATAGCCGGCAAATGTAGAAATGTACTTTAACTTGTTAGGATCCTTGGATACATAATCTTTTTGACAAGTGCCTGTTTTTCCTGCCATCGAAAAATTAGGGGAATACAAGCTGTGGCCAGTACCGTAGTCCTTTTCCACAACATCCTTTAAAAGTTGTTGCACCTTGTTCACCGTCTCCTTGGAGCAAATGGAAGGATTGATTACCTCCTTCTCAAATTTCAATATTGTCTTATCCCATTCCCTGACCTCTTTGATCAATCTGGGCTTTACCATTTCACCATCATTGGCAATGGCATTATAGAAGGCTAATGTCTGCAACGGGGTCAACGACACCTCATATCCATGAGACATCCATGCCAAAGAAATTCCAGACCAACCTTTATCCCCAGGATATCTTATTACAGGTTTGCCCTCCCCATTAATGGGCAGCCCCAATTCTTTATGGAGATCCATGTTCATCAGCCTATTCACAAATTTTTCTGGATTATCCTTGTAATTGTTATGGATCATCTTGGCAAAAGCGGTGTTGGAGGAAAGTTCAAAAGCCTTGGCTACGGATATTTTACCATAACCTCCCCATTTAGAATCCCTAACCGTTCTGTCATAAATTCGCCATTGCCCTTTTTCTGTATCGATGACCGTACTCGTATCCACCACCTTATCCTCCAACGCCGCAACCAAGGACATCAATTTAAAGGTAGACCCTGGCTCGTGGGATTCCCCTACGGCATAATTTAAACGCTCGTAATACTTACCATCACCTGTAATGCCCAAATTGGAAATAGCCTTGACTTCCCCAGTCTTGGTCTCCATAACAATGACACTACCGTGATCTGCCTTGTATTTTTCCAACTGTCCCAAAAGAGCATGATGAGCTATATCCTGAATATTGATGTCAATGGTAGATATAACATCGTACCCATCTTGGGGCTCCACAATATTATCGAACCCAATGGGCTTCCATTGTCCTTTGGCTATTTTCTGTTTTAATCTCTTCCCTTCTACCCCCCTTAAATATTCCCCAAAGGCCCCTTCAAGACCTACGCGGGTATAATAGCCGTTTTCATCTACCCTTTCATAGCCCACACTCCGCTCAGCCATTTTTCCCAAAGGATGCTCGCGGACCGTCTTCTGCTCCACAATGAGTCCGCCCTTATATGGCCCCTTGTTGAATAAAGGAAACTCCTTCACCTTCATATATTCCGAATAATCAAGGTTACGGGCTATCAATTTATACCTGTTCTTATTGGCTTTTGCTTTACGAAATAATTGCTGATAGTAGGAAGAAGGCTTGTTTAACGTTTTGGACAATGCATCCGATAAAGGTTTTACATTTTCCTCAAAATCCTTATCACTTACCGTTTCCGCATCAAAACGTATGGAGTACCTTGAAACAGAGGTTGCCAATAAACTCCCATCATCTGAATACAAATTGCCCCGATTCGGGGCAATGGTAAACATCTTTTCAGTTCGATCCATGGCGAGCTTTCGGTACTTGTCGCCATCCACTATTTGGATGCTGACCAGCTTTACCAAAACCGCGATAGCGAACAGGAAGAAAAATCCCACCACTATATACAATCGGGTCAATATGTTTTTTTCCGTTGTAGCCACTATTCTTTCGACTTTACTAATATTTTATATGGAGGCGTTTCCGATGGATATAAGCCGTCCTGCTCCAAAGTCCCCATGATGGCAGACTCCAGTTTCAAACCTTGCAGGTCCGAACGCACATCCACAAACTCGCTCCTCAACTCCCTTACTTGTTCATTTAAACTTGCAATACGATGTACCTTACTATCCGCACTATGTGAACTCGCAATCATTATGGTGGCCAAAAAGGAGGCGAAAATGATAAAAAGCCAATTTTTGGGAGCATCCCCGCTCACCAAAAACTTTCCTTTTAAAATATCCAAAATCCCTTTTCTCATACCTTATTATATACTTGGGCCAATCACCCCAACCGATTAAATTTTTTCTGCTATCCTCAACTTGGCACTACGCGCCCTGTTGTTCTTTTTTATCTCTTCCTTGGATGGAACGATCAATCCCCCTACCTTTTTCAAGGGAACATTTATATTCCCATAAAAATCCTTCTCCGGCTCCCCATCAAACTGTCCCGCTCTAATAAATCGCTTCACCAATCGATCTTCCAAAGAGTGGTAACTGATCATACTCAATCTCCCTCCTTTGTCCAACATACCTGGCGCTTGCATTAAAAACTCCTTGATCACTTCGATCTCCTGGTTTACCTCAATACGAATGGCCTGGTAAATCTGGGCCAATATTTTATGTTCTTTGGAGGCCGGCAAAAACTGCTTTAATACGTCTTTTAATTGATCCGTTGTCTGTATTGGGGTTTCCTCTCTCGCAACTTGGATCACCTTGGCAATGGCATTGGCATTTCTTAGATCCCCATATTCGAACAACACCCTTCTAAGCTCATCGTAAGAATATCCATTTACCACATCGTAGGCAGAAATAGTATTTTTTTTGCTCATCCTCATATCCAAATCGGCATCGAAGCGGGTTGAAAATCCGCGTTCTGCCTTATCGAACTGATGGGAGGAAACGCCAAAATCGGCCAAAATACCGTCTACCTTCCGGATGCCATAGAACTTTAAAAATTGGGTCATGAATCTAAAATTCTCATGGATCAACTGAAAACGCTCATCATCCAAAGCATTCTCCAATGCATCCTCATCTTGGTCAAAGGCAAACAATCTACCTTTTTCACCCAACCTACTCAGTATTTCCCGGGAATGCCCACCGCCACCAAAAGTGACATCAACATACACCCCATCCTCTTTGATGTTGAGTCCATCCACGGACTCCTTTAACAATACCGGATTATGATAACTCATCTCCATCATCTCCCATTACTTCTTCAGCTAAACCTGCAAAATCCTCTGCAGTTTCATCAATTACTTTTTCATAACTATCCCTATCCCAAATCTCAATGATGTTAATGGCTGAACTCAGCACCACATCTTTGGATATACCTGCTATGGAAACCAAATTCCTAGGTATCAACAATCTACCCGTGGCATCTACCTCCACCACCTTTACGCCAGCGGAAAACCGCCTGATAAAGTCATTATTTTTCTTTTTGAAACGGTTTTTTTTGTTCATCTTCTCCATCAAAAGATTCCATTCTTCCATAGGATACAATTCCAAACAAGGCTGAAAAACAGAGCGTTTCAAAACAAACCCATTGGAAAGCATAGGGGCCATCTGATTCTTAAGGGCAACAGGCATCATTATCCTTCCCTTAACATCGGCTTTGCACTCATATGTCCCTATAAAACTTATCACAAAAGTGGTTGGTTTACTTATATAACTCAAATATATATAAATTATTACCACTATTTACCACAAATTACCACATTGTTAATAAATTTCTTATTTTTAGAATTAATTTAGACCTTAACATCCTGATAAATAGCTCAAAAAAAAGTGGTAGACTTTTTGGAACACCCTTTGAAATAGAGCGTTATTGCAGTCTTTACATTTCATGCAAATGCATTGCTATTAGGCGGAATTGTCTATATTTGTGAACTAAGACCAGAAGCCATCCTTAAATGGAAGAACAGATTATTAAAGAAGGAAAATTTAGATATATTGAGATGGGTGAAGGAAAACCCATTATCATATTACACGGTCTCATGGGTGGTTTAAGCAACTTTCACGGCGTGATGAACCACTTCCCCGAAAAGGGCTACAAAGTGCTTGTCCCAGAACTTCCAATCTATGACATGCCGCTATTAAAAACGAACGTCAAAAGTTTTGCCAAGTTCTTGGAACAATTTATTGAGTTCAAAGGATTGAAGGATGTTATTCTTTTGGGAAATTCACTTGGAGGACATATTGGACTACTGCACACAAAACTATATCCAAAAAGGGTGAAGGCCCTTGTAATAACAGGAAGCTCTGGCCTATACGAAAGCGCAATGGGCGACGGCTACCCAAAACGCGGGGATTATGAATTCATAAAAAAGAAGGCTCAGGACGTTTTTTACAATCCCGAGGTGGCCACTAAAGAAATTGTTGATGAGGTATTCGCCACCGTCAACAATAGAATAAAATTGGTAAAAACTTTGGCCATTGCCAAGAGTGCCATACGCCACAACATGTCCAAAGACCTTCCCAATATGCATACACCCGTATGTATCATTTGGGGAAAAAATGACCATGTAACCCCTCCCAATGTTGCCAATGAATTCCATGCTCTTCTTCCGGATTCCGAGCTTTATTGGATAGAAAAATGCGGGCATGCCCCCATGATGGAACACCCCAAGGAATTTAACGCACTTTTGGACACTTGGCTAAGTAAGCGCAACTTCTAAAGCAAGATTAAAATGAAAATTAAGTCGGCCGACTTTGTAATGAGCAATTCCAAAGTGACCCATTGCCCTAAAGATCCACTACCGGAATACGCCTTTATTGGTCGATCCAATGTAGGGAAATCTTCTTTGATCAATATGTTGACCCAAAGGAAAAGTTTGGCCAAAACATCGGGCACACCTGGAAAAACACAGCTGATCAATCATTTTAAAATCAATGACAACTGGTTTTTGGTAGATTTACCGGGCTATGGCTACGCTAGAGTATCTAAAAGAGATAAAAAAACCTTCCAAAAGTACATTACCGATTATTTTTTGGAACGCCAACAACTGGTATGTGCTTTTGTATTGGTGGATATAAGACACGAACCACAAAAAATTGACTTGGAATTCATGGAATGGATGGGTGAAAATGCAATCCCTTTCTGTATCGTCTTTACCAAGGCGGACAAACTTAGACCCAAGGCAATTGAAAACCACATAGATGCTTACATCAAGGACTTACTGGCAGGCATATGGGAAGAGGCACCACAATATTTTATTACCTCATCCTCCAATGACACGGGAAGGGAAGAACTGCTACATTTTATTGATGATCTGAACGAAAAGTTTATTAAAGAGATACAAAATAACGCAATCTAGCTTACAAGGACCCTCCGACACTTTTCTCAAGTATCCCGATCAAATCTTCTGGGTTTTTAAGTGCATTCAATTCCTGGGTACCCAAAAGCACTTCCAATCCATTGCCTGTTTCAACTAGAATAATTGGAAATGTAAACTTGTGCTTAAATTTAGAGGCATAAGCTTTGGCAAATTCATCTTTGTGCAAAAATTCCATTTCAATAGAAGACGCCTCCCTAAACTTTTTCCAGATCCTGTTCTCCACAAACACTCCAAAAGTTAAATCGCATAGATTGCATTCGTAAGTTTTGGGGCTTAATATTTTATGGGCAACATCCATCAAGGCATTCCCCTTGCCAGCATTGGCGTTATAAATGAAGAGCAATTTTTCCTTACCAGATTCTGTCTTATTATTTTTCATAGCACCACTTAAGTCCCCTTGAACATAAAATCCTTACGTCCCGTTATTAGAAGTTATTTTTTAAGTTCAAGTTTCTCAGCAAAATAATCACAGAAATCCTTCATGGTAGCCGTCATTTTTTCATCCTGGGTAGCTTTCATAAAAGTGTCCGATAGGGATACCAAAGTCTGGTGGAAGAAAATCTTCATTTCATCCACGGGCATATCCTTGGTCCATAAATCTATCTTCAAGGATTCTTGATTTTTACTGTCCCATACAGAAAGTAACATTGCCTTGACCTCCTCATTGTTAATACCGCCGTCTTGCGCTGACCAGTTTAATTTTTCTGGAACCCTATTTTCATCCACAGCAACCCTTAAGGTGATTTCTGAAGTTTCTAGTTTTGACATTTCAATTATATTTTTATTCTATTTAATTAATTTCTTTGATATCCTTATAAATACCTCTATTTACTGGGCTTGTATCTGGACCTTTTAAACACTTCCTCGGCGGGCAAGCTCAATAATTGCTGTAAAGACACATCATTATTTTCCATAAACGACCTTACTATTTCCCATCCTACGAACCTACCAATTCGTCCCGGCGACTCATTGTCCAGCTCTAATTGAAATTTTGAAAAAGGCGCTTGATCCAAAAACCGAATGCCCAACTTGGTGTCTGTACTGTACAACAATTCACGTTCTATAAAATACCGCCAAATCATTTCCTCATTGACTTTCGCCCAATCCAATTCTTCTTGGGAGTATCCAATTTTATTCGCATCGGTTTCCAATGGCAAAAGTTTATCCTTCAAATAGAGTTCCTTTCCGTAATATATCAGTTGGGACAAAAAGGCGCGATCTTTTGGGAAGGGGTTCACCTTTTTGGCAAATGTCGCCGCAACATCGCTTACCAGATATTCCCTGCCCAAACCAAATGAAATATATTTCTGTATCCCCCCGTAAAATTTATGATCTTGCCCCAGATAATTGTCCAGTCCGATAATCAATAATGAGTCGGCCAATATCACACGGTTATTGTAATCCACATCAGAGGTGATTGTAACAACTGTTGGAATGCTGATGTTTGGAAAGTAATATTTTACATGTTTGAAAAATAATTCCAAGTCCTGCGTCTCCTTGTTAAAATTCGGAAATGCCTCGCCCACTTCGTACAAGAGCTCCACTTGAAGGGTATCCGTTAATTTAGCCTCCCAAACACTATCGGAATACTGTGCAGGAAAAAGATAAGGGTATGTGTTTTTGAGCCCTGGGATATCCAATGGCCCTGCTTCGGCAAAATCCCTATCAAAACGCAAAACTTTTACATCTACATTAATATTCTGAACCTCTTCCTTAACTTTTTTGTCATTACCACAGCTAATAAGTATAAAACAAAGTCCTAAAACGAGTACAATTGGATTTTTCATCTAAAGTAATTACCGCTACATTTTAATATTAAATGCTTACGCTTTATTTTTACGAAGCAAAGTTAATTGTTTTCAACTTAAAAAAAGACTTCAATGCAAACGGAAAAAGTAATTGATCACATCGTGAAATGGTTAAAGGATTATGCCACCAATGCAAAGTGCAAGGGATTTGTAATAGGCATCTCAGGTGGAATAGATTCCGCTGTAACTTCTGCGCTGTGTGCCAAGACCGGATTGGACCTTTTATGTCTGGAAATGCCCATCCACCAAGCGGAAAGTCAAGTTACCCGTGCCTCCAAACATATCGACTGGCTGAAGCATAATTTTCCGAGAGCAAAAAGTCAGGATGTGAACCTAACGCCTGTTTTCGATCAATTGATTGATGCCCTGCCACCAGTGGACAATGAAGAGGAACGGTTTATGTCCTTGGCAAATACTAGAGCAAGACTGCGCATGACAATTTTGTATTATTTTGCGGCTCTTAAAGGATATCTGGTAGCTGGCACAGGCAACAAGGTAGAAGACTTTGGGGTAGGGTTCTACACCAAATATGGGGATGGAGGGGTAGATCTCAGTCCAATTGCAGACTTATTAAAGACCGAGGTATACGCCATTGCAAAAGTTCTTGGAATTAACCAAGAGATCATCGAGGCTGCACCAACGGACGGGCTTTGGGGAGATGACAGAACGGATGAGGATCAAATTGGAGCATCATACCCTGAATTGGAATGGGCCATGAAAATGAAGGAAGAAGGAAAAATGGAAAGCGATTTTAAGGGTAGGGAAAAAGAGGTTTTTAGAATCTTTAATAGATTTAACTCGGCAAACCAGCATAAGATGATTCCTATCCCGGTTTGTGAGATCCCCATTGCGTTAAAATAACCACTTAGCAGAAAATAGAGTAAATAAGACGAATAAAATGCTAAAAAATGGGTGTATTGTCAAAAAAAACCAACATTTGTTTTAGGAATTAGCGATTTTAACCTTACATTACCTGTCAGTATTTTTTTGCGTGATGAAGTAATAGACGTTAAGATCTATAAAACAAAGCATAATGATAAAAGTTTTAATTGCAGACAATCATCCTATTGTCCGAATGGGCATCAAACACGTATTAGATGCTACTTCGGATTTTGAAGTCATTGATGACGTTGCGAGTACCAGGGAGTTATTTGAGAAATTAGAAATAGTTACTCCCGATGTAGTCATCCTCGAAATGGATATTCCTGAGATCAATGGGATTGCCGCTTTGAGAAAAATGAAACAGGATTTTCCTGATGTAAAGGTTTTGATCTACAGCGGACAGTCAGAGGATGTATATGCACTTAGCACTATCAGAGCAGGCGCCTATGGTTATTTATCCAAAGTTGCCGATATTGATTATATTATCACAGCCGCAAGAAAAGTTAGTGAAGGCAATATGTTCATTACCAATGAGTTGGCGCAGAGACTAGCCTTTGATGAAGGCACCCAAAAACCAAGAAGATTTTTTAGAAAACTATCCTCTAGAGAAGTTGAAGTCTTAAAATTACTTGCCAGCGGAAAACGAAATAAGGATGTGGCAATTGGATTAAACCTCAATGAAAAAACGGTTAGCACCTATAAGGCAAGACTGATGAAAAAATTAAATGTGGACAACCTTGTAGATCTCCTTCAACAAGCAAAGGCACTGGAGCTTTATTAAGATTGCACTAAATAGATATTTCAAAGCCATGGGAAACCGTGGCTTTTTTGTTGTTCAATTTTAAGAAAGCACCCTGTTCAATTTTTTGTTCAATAGCTTGTTCAATTGTAAGTAGTTCATGATTTCTTCAAGGGTCTCCCTATGGTCCTCTTCCATATTTTGAGTGTTTTGCTGTAGGACGTCTATTCTTCTCTTGATCAAAAAGCAACGAAGCGTCAATATGGTTTCACTTACCAATTGTGCCACCCCAACCTGTTTCTCCTTGGGATAGATATCTTTTCGTTCCCAGTCGTGCAACATATACTTTTCATCTTCCATTAAAATAGAAGAAATTTCGGATACCAGTTCTTGGTCCAGTTCTGCCATAAAACTATTAATGGCAAAATCCTCTTTTTCGTTAAGGCCTTCTATTAATTTATAATAGATATTCTTGAATTGTTCATGGGTTAGTTCAATCTCGTCCTCTTGAAGATCCAGATATATTTTTTCATACACTTTGGCCTCCAAAACCTCGGGTTCCAAAACCAAATCTCCGGATTCATTCTCTTTTAGGACCAAATCTTCGAACTTTTGATTCTGGTTGCCGTACAAAAGTAGGAGCTCTATCAGTTTACGTTCCAATTCATATTGTATGTCTACCTTTTCTACAGCCTTTTTATCGTTTTTTACGACCTCAAATGCCCTTTGCGCTTGGGGCACCTTTTTGGCCGCCTCGGCACTATCTTTTTTCCCGATCTGCGCTAAGGTATTAAAGAGGACTGCCTCGGAAATATTCATGATGTTCGCACATTCCTGAATGTAGATCTCTCTTTTGATCCGATCCGGAATCTTAGAAATACTGTTAACAATATCTCTAACCGTGTCGGCCCTTTTTATCGGATCATTTGCTGCTTCCTTGAACAAAAGCGAGGCCTTGAACTGGATGAAATCCTTTGAGTTGTCGTGCAAGTATGCCACAACAGCCTCATAGGTATTGTTTTTGGAAAAACTATCGGGGTCTTCCCCTTCCGGAAATGTGCAGATCTTCACGTTCATTCCCTGCTCTAAAATAAGATCTATTCCACGCAGGGATGCCCGTAACCCAGCGGCATCACCATCAAACAACACGGTAATATTTTTGGTTAGCCTATTTACCAACCTTATTTGATCTGGTGTTAGGGCCGTCCCACTGGACGCAACAACATTATGTATCCCACGTTGGTGAAATTGTATGACATCGGTATATCCTTCTACCAGATAGCAATTATCCTCTTTGGCAATAGCTTGTTTGGCATGGAAGATGCCATAAAGCACCTTACTTTTATGGTAGATGTCGCTTTCAGGCGAGTTAAGGTATTTGGCCGCTTTTTTGTCATTCGTCAGAATACGGCCCCCGAAGCCCAAGACACGACCGCTCATGGAATGTATTGGAAACATAACCCTTCCCTTGAACCTATCAAATTTTTTGGTTCCTCCGGCCCCTGTATTTTCCTTTACGATGGTGAGCCCCGTTTTTTCAAGGTAGTTTAACTGGTACCCTTTGTCCAATGCGGTATTGGTAAAAGCATCCCACAGATCCAAGCAATACCCCAGACCAAACTTCTCTATGGTCTCATCGGTAAAACCTCGTTCCTTAAAATAGCTCAGGCCTATTGCCTTGCCCAATTCCGATTCAATTAGGGTTTCGGTAAAGTATTTCTGGGCATATTCGGAGACCAGGTACATGCTTTCCCTTTCATTGGCCTCTTCCTTTTGTTCGTTGCTCTGTTCTGTCTCCTCTATTTCTATATTGTACTTTTTTGCCAAATATTTTATGGCCTCTGGATAGGTGAAATGCTCGTGTTCCATTAAAAAAGCCACCACATTTCCGCCCTTGCCGCTGGAAAAATCTTTCCATATCTGTTTAACGGGAGACACCATAAAACTTGGGGATCGCTCATCAGTGAACGGGCTTAGTCCCTTGAAATTGGAACCGGATTTTTTGAGCTGCACAAAATCCCCAATGACCTCTTCCAATCTAGCGGTTTCGTATACTTGGTCTATGGTAGATTTTGAAATCAAGGCAGTAGTTTATTGAGGGGTTAAATGTAACAAAATAGGAGCGCTTTTGAAAGAGAAATCTATTCCATAACTTTACGCAAATACCGAAGAATATACATTTAAATTTCCATAAAGGATGATTTTATTTCTAGGGACCAAAACGGGCAAAGTGGAAACCAAGGAATTGGGTGATGTCCCTTGCCCTTATTGCCGCCAAAACAACACCCTTAACGCCATTTCAGCTCCTACCTATTTTCATCTCTTCTGGATCTCACTTTTTAAAATCTCTACCAACCATTTTGTGGAATGTTCCCATTGTAAAAAGGCATACTATGAAAATGAATTTACAGAGGAAATGAGACAGGCCTTGGAATCCAGATAATCCGCCATTAAAGTATATAAGACATAACTCTTACTATAGGTCAAACCTTACCCCTAAAGAAATGTTATGCTGTTCCACAACTGCATCTTTAAATATAGGATTTAGATCGTATTTTAAATATAGTAAAGTTCCCCCAAAACCGGTATAGGCGCTAATACCATAGATAAAAATACTGGTATTATACCCTCTTTTCAATTTATCCTTAACATCATCCCCTTCAATTTCATATTTCAATTTCTGACGTGTCCCCATATTGAACCCGCCATAAGCACCAACTCCAATTCTAAATTGTTTGTCCAAGGAGTATCGGATAGTGCTTTCTGTTTTGTGAATTTTGGAAGGCCCAAACTCGAAATGAATTGGAAAAACCAAATTATCCATCCGCAGTTTTGACTTCTCCAAATCATTGGGAAATACTTCTAAATTGGTCTGATTGCCATCCATTACAAAATAGTTATTATCATTTGGTTTTAATCCGTTGAATTGAAAAGAAACTCCATAATGCAACCTCATAAAATTTGAGTTCTCAAAAACCCTTGTTCTCCAAGACCAACCGATTTCAAAAAAACGACTGCCCCCAATTTTGTATGGCGTATCCTCTAAGCCCTGACCATCTATTATTGCATTGTTCAATCCTATGGCCATTACAAAATCCGAATAGGTGCGACGGTCATATTCTGGATTCTCATTCCTTTTCTTCGCTTTGATGGCAAATAGAGGTTTATCATCCAAATCAATTCCCAATCTTAGTTTCCATTGTATGGTATCCGAAGATACCATTGGATAATTTTCATCGGGATTGCGCTCTAGTAGCGCTATTTTATGATCAATAATTGCCATTCTATTTTCAATGTTCAGGGCCCTTTTTGTTGCAGCCTCCTCTTTTAAGTTTTGGGCCTCCTGCTCGGTAATCTCTTTGGACTCCAGGCGTTTATTAATTTCCAAAATCTCTATTTTCAAAGCTCCCTTCTCCTGTTCGGTCACTTTAATCTTCGAATTTTTTAATGAATCCAACCTACTGTTCGCTGTCTCCTGGGCGGTACTCCTCTCCGTAAAGAAGAACATTGCCACTACTGCTAAAACCACACTTAAAGTTCTCATAATTGTTCTGATTTGTTCATTCCCTTCCCTTCCCCAATCCAAATTGGTTGGGGAGGTCAAGGAATTTTGATTAATGATTGATGAATATTCTACTAAAGTCCTATTCGTTTCGAGTTGCCACCGCGGTACGAACCTTTAAAAATCCATCTCGGAGGGCATCAAATATTTGATCCCTAAACGATTGATCCATTTCGTCTTCCACCTGTGTCAATAAAGCCATGGCATCTATAGTGTTATCCTTTCGAAAAAGCTGTTCTTGAATTATTTCATGCTGCGCTCTTCTCAACAAGGAATCAATTTCTGCATCGGTCACCTTCATTTGGTTTTGATCCAACCAATCCGCTTGCTCAACCAATTGGGCTATTTTAGCGTTAATGACCTCATTGGTCTGGTTGGGCAACGTCACCTTGGCCTCCCATTTATCTTGTTGGGCAATGTTAATGATGGCATCGGTATTGGGACTATTTTTTAAATGATCCCCATCTTTGTGCTGAACAGACGCCACAGCGTTATTGACAGTGTTCCCCGGCACAATATTAGCAGAAGAATTTTCCTGCGCCCCTAGGGTCACTTGCTGTTCCAGTTCGCTTTTTTTAGGTTCTTCCTTTCCCAACTTCTCCGTTTCCACAACCTTATATTGGTCAGGTGTAGCCTGATCCTGACCCAAAAAATAAATGGCAGAGAGCAAAATAATCCCAATAAATCCTGCCGCTATCCCATACCAGAAGAATGTATTCCTTCTTTTTGAACCTTTTGTAGCATCCAATTGGGAAGCAATTGTTTCCCAAGCTTTTTCAGACGGCTTTAGGGTACGCTGATCGAGTTTATCTTTCATTTGTTCTTCAAACTTCATAGGTGCCATAACTACTGTTTTTATTTTTAAACAACCGTTTTGTATACGGTCAATCTTTTAATTCACATGGAAACATTTTGCCCAGGAACAACCATTATCAACGTTCTAATGTGAACGGCTTTGTTCGGACATCTCCAGAGTTTTCAATTTTTCCTGCAATTTTTTTCTAGCCTTAAACAATTGTGACTTTGAAGTACTTTCAGATATCTGAAGCATTTCTGCAATCTCACTGTGCTTATACCCCTCCAGAGCATAAAGTCCAAAAACCAATCTATATCCTTCAGGCAGTCCGTCTATTAAAGTTTGGATATCCCCAACCTCCAGCCCAGATCCATTGGAAACGTAATCTGTTGCGTGATTTTCAAGAACCTCCCCATCAAAAATAATAGGTTGACGCTTTCTCAGGTAGGTAATACATTCCCTTACCATTATTTTTCGGATCCAGCCTTCAAAACTACCTTCATCTTTAAAGCTGCTTAAATGGGTGAAAACCTTTAAAAATCCCTGAACCATTACATCTTCAGCAAACTGCATGTCCTTGATATACTGCCTACAGACACTTAGCATTTTTGGAGAATGCTTGTCATACAGCCATTGCTGTGCCTCACGCTTGCCGGATACCGCCTTTTTGATCAGCAATTTTTCATTGTTATAAAAGGTAATTATCTTCAAAGCGCGTTGGTATTGGGTTCTATTTCTATAGACGACCTAAAATTAGAAAAGGTTGCTTGGGAGGAGTAAAAAAAATAAATTAATTTCAAATACCCCTATTTTCAGGCACTTAAATAACCAATAAAATACAATTGATGTTAAGGTAAGTGATGGCTGACCGTCAATTAGAAGATAGTCTGCCCGTACAATACCAATAAACAGGTTTAAAGTTTATTTTTTACGCTCTACCACGTAATTCACCATAAGTTCAAGTGAACTTTTGTAAGGAGAGTCGGGATATGATTCCAAGAGACCAAGGGCTTCTGTTTTGAATGCGAGCATTTTTTCAACCGCATAATCCAATCCACCGTTCGATTTCACGAAAGCGATGACTTCCTTAACCCGTTTCTTGTCCTTGTTGTGGTTTTTGATGGAGTTAATCAACCACCTTCTGTCCTTTTCCGCAACTTTATTGAGGACATGGATCAGGGGCAGGGTCATTTTTTGTTCTTTGATATCTATACCTGTGGGCTTTCCTATCTGCTCCGTGCCATAATCAAAGAGATCATCCTTGATCTGAAAGGCCATTCCTATCAATTCCCCAAATTTTCTAAAGGTTTCCACCTCTTCGGATTCAGGTTTTACAGAACAAGCGCCCAAACTGCAACAAGCCGCTATCAGGGTGGCTGTTTTCTGACGTATGATCTCATAATACACCTCCTCGGTAATATCCAGTCTTCTTGCTTTTTCTATCTGTAATAGTTCCCCCTCGCTCATCTCCCGTACAGCAACAGAAATGATTCTAAGAAGAT
>JBLGAT010000051.1:0-18712 GCA_047612485.1 Psychroserpens sp. | reverse complement strand
TTAAAACAACTCCGTTAGCAGCTCTAGAACCATATAAGGATGTTGAAGCCGCATCTTTAAGAATGGTGAACGATGCTATGTCTTCTTGGTTGATTGTATTTAAAGCACCTTCGTACTGAACACCATCTACTACAAATAACGGATCAGAATTACCATTAAGTGTCCCAACACCTCTTATCACAATCCCTGGTGAAGAACCAGGTTGCCCAGAAGCTGAAGTGAACTGAACACCCGTTGCTCTACCTTCTATGGCTGCAATAGGGGAGGTAACGCTTCTTATTTCCAGATCTTTAGCGCCAATAACACTTGCAGAACCTGTAAAAGCTTCTTTGGTTGATGTTCCATACGCAGTTACTATAACCTCGTCAAGCGCTTCGGCATCTTCCTCCATTTGAAGATTGATAGTGTTTGATGATCCAATAGTTCTTTCAGCAGTTTTTTGCCCTAAATAGGTAAATTTTAGCTTTTGGCCCACATTAGCATTAATGCTGTAATTACCGTCAAAATCGGTTTGTGCTCCTCTTGTTGTTCCTACAATTACTACAGAAACTCCCGGTAGCGGAAGTCCATCAACAGCTGAAGTAACTGTTCCTGTAATTGTTTTTTCTTGGGAAAATCCGATTTGTGTTACAAACACCAGAAATAAGGTGAGTAACCATGCGTCTTTGAATTTCATTAAATTTAATTTTAGAATTAGTCGTCGGTGACGATTTAACTTTTTAATAGCTTTAGCTAAATTTTAACCCTTTTTTGGTTTTTTTTAACAATAAAAAATACAATTTTAAGAATTATTAAGAGTATACTCTCAAGTATTTAACAATATGAGCTTAAAGTCTCATAGTAAGAACATGCCATAGCGGAGTTTTATTTCCTGGATATTGTTTAGATTCCATAAAGTGATACTAGTATGCTTGATCCCCGCAGCTGTTGAGGAAAGTTGAATTTCAAGTAGTGTAAAATGGCAAGTATATGAGGCTTGAATATCAGCCAATTAGAGCATTATTTGCAAGGGCGGCTTAATTCTTGCTGGGGAAGATATTGAGGGTAAAATCTTAACAGGTACAGAAATTGTCTTTAAGAAAAGATAATACGACATCTAATATCATAACAAAAAGCCCTTTTGGACATCCAAAAGGGCTTTTTGTTTCCTGACTATTCTTTAAACAAAAAACACCCCGCAAAGGAGGTGTTTTTTTAACTAACTCAAATAAAATAATTAAAGGGGATTTTGGACTAAAAGCGGATTTGCATTAAGTGCATCTTGTGGAATTAACCATTGCCACCTGCTATCACCAGCTGGAACCTGAAATACATCAGAGATTAAATCCGAACTGTGATTTGCACCTCTTCTGTCTAAAGGAAGGTCTAACCTCTTTAGATCATAAAATCTAAATCCTTCTCCCCATAATTCTACCCTTCTTTGAATATATATTTCTTCCTTAAGGGCCTGTCCTGAATTTGCGGATAAGGTATAATTTGGATCTCTGTTGGAAGCAAGTTCAAACAACACTTGTCTTGCCGCAGCCTCGTTACTGTACGAAAGTGCTTCTGCTTCTATGAGGTACATTTCTGCGGCCCTCATATAAGGAACATCCATTCTACTGTCACCAGTGCCTGCAGCCAAAAACTTTTGGTTGGTATATGGTCTACGGGAGAAATTAGAGGCAATTACAACGCCAGGAGGTAAATCTGCATGTACTCCAGTTGGATCCCATAATTTTTTTCGAACATCCGTATCCGAGATTTGATCATAAAGCAAATTGCTTATTGCTTTAGGATTACCTCTAATATTCGACGAACTAAAATTACGTGAGATATAAGCACCAAAATTACCAAAAACATCGGTTTGATCATCTTGTATAAAGCTTCCCCACATCCATTCAACATTACTGTAATCACTGAAATTATTGAAATAGGTATCATTGTCCATTAATTGATACCCTTCTTTCGCTTGTGATGCAAAATTTGCAGCTACTGCATAATTGCCTTGTACAAGGGCAACACGTGCCTTCAATCCTTGGGCCACGCTCACATCTAAATGAGATTTATTTGGTCTAGTGTAACTGCTAAAAATCGTTATAGCATCGTCTAAATCTTGGTTTACCTGTGCGTAAACCTCTTCTACCGTATTTCTAGCCAAAGGTTCATTGGTTGCGGTGAGACGAATAGGTATGCCTAATTGTGTGTTACCACCACCTGCTTCATACCGTTGTCCGTATAATTGTACCATTTGGAAATGGGCCCACGCTCTATATGTCAACGCTTGACCTATTGCAGCATTTCTCTCGGATTCCTCTCCTACCGCATTTTCGGCCCCATTTATAATAACATTGGCATTTCTGATTATTCTGTAATAGGTGCGATAAGGGAATAAATCATCATCAGAAGTTGCATTGGTATGTGATTGCCAACCCGAGGTAGCAATAAACCAATTATTGGCCCTTGATGTATTTACATAATCTTCACCTAAATTCTCATTTTGAAGCATCAAAGAACTAATACCTGTTCTGCCCTGCGCTCCATATCTAATATAGAGAGATCTGTGAATCCCATTGATCACTAAAAACAAATTCCCTGTTGTTTCGGTTGCGCTAGCGGCAGAAACATCTTCTGTGGGTACTTGATCCAAATACTCTTTTTCACAAGAACTAAGGAAAGTTCCTGTAAGAAGAATAAAGACTAAAAATAAACTATACTTTTTCATCTATATATTTTTTAAAATGTAACGTTAAGTCCTATTGTAATTGCTCTGGAAGGTGTAAATCTATTGCTAGTTGTTCCTTGAAAATTCTGTACAGCATCTAAGCCCTGTCTTTTGTTAAATAAAGCCAAGTTTTCACCGGACAAGAATATTCTTAAACCACTTAAACCCATACTTTCAGCAATGTTGTCATCAAAACTATAGGCTATGTTTGTCTGTCTGAGGGATAAGAAATCGGTATCTATCAAAAACCTGTCAGAACCAGCCCCAAACTGGGCAATTTGATTAGAATCCAATCTTGGCACATCGGTGATATCTCCTGGTTGCTGCCATCTTCTAAGTATATCTGTGCTTAAAGCGTTACCTGCACTACCTGGATCCATTAGACTTGCCCAGTTAGTGTCATAAGTACTACCTCCCAATTGATAGGTAAATGTAAATCCTAATTCAAAATTTTTATAATTAAAGGTGTTTGTAAAAGCGCCATATAGATCAGGGGTTGCATTGCCCACAAAATCGAATAAGGCCTTATTTTGGTTTGTGGTTACATCTGTGCCGTTTACTTGCCTAACATCTGCATCTCCTACAGCACCTAACTCAGGATCTAAAATGTAAAGTCCAGAACCGTCGGCAGGATCTACTCCGTACCAATCTCTGAGCCAGAAATCAAAAATGTTACCACCTACAACTAATTTTTTAGAACCATTGATAAGTTCTTCCTGTGGTAGTTTGGTAATTTCATTTTTTAAGGTAGAAGCATTTATGTTAAAATTCCAAGAAAAATCTTTTGTCCTTACTAGACCTAAATTTAAATCCAATTCAAAACCAGAATTCACCCAGCTACCAATATTAGAAGGTACTTCATCTAAACCGGCACTTGGAGGTAAGGGTACATCAAATAACAGGTCTGATGATTCCCTGGTGTAATATTCAATGGTTCCTGATACCCTGTTGTTGAACAAGCCAAACTCCAAAGCCACATCAGTTTGGATATTGGTTTCCCATCTTATTTCTGGATTGCCAGCCGCACTGGCTAGAATACCTCCTTCACCGGCATTGTTATTGCCAAGACCAAAAAGTGCTTGACTTGGATAAAATCCTGGTAATTCATCGTTACCTACTTCTCCGTAAGAAGCTCTTAATTTCAAAGCGTTTATCCATGAAGAATTTGCAAGAAAATTTTCAGAATCTATTCTCCAGGATACGCCAAAGGAGTAAAAATCACCCCAACGAACATCTTGGTCAAATCTTGAGGATGCGTCCCTTCTGTAGGAAGCGGATAGGTAATACTTATCATCAAAATCATAATTGAGACGAGAAAAATACCCTTCTCTAGTAAGGTTTCTAACATACGATTCCAAATTTGTGGTGGTCGTAAAATTGATAAGCTCTGTGTTTCCGTCAACAATGATCTCTTGTCTTGTACCTGATAGTAGTTCTAATTTGAATTCATAATTTTCATGGCCCAAAAGAGCCCCTATTGAATGCTTTCCAAAATCTCTATTATAGTTCAATAGCTGGTTGTAATTCACAGTAGTTTCAGTCGAGGTAGTCTTAAGTGACCTTCCTGCGGGATTACCATCACCTACTACGGGTGTTTGAAAACGCTCCCTAGAGAAAAAACGTTTGTCCAAAGTAGCATTGAAAGTAAAAGTAAAATCCTTCATAAATTTCACTTCGGCAAAGGTCCTAGCGGATAAATTATCAATTTGCTGTATGTCTGTGTTGAGAATAGTCTCCAGGATCACGTGTCTACCAGTGGTATTGCCAACCCTATTATCATTTCTAAAATCATAAATACGTTCCCCGTCTTCGTTCAATATAAACTCTCCTGTAGTTGGGTCATGTTCAAAAACAGGATAAATTGGGGCAATTGACCTAGTGGTAAAAAATGGATTGACAAAGGCGTTGGATGTGCCATCCGAAGCTTGATTAGATAATGCGGTTGCAGCGGACAAATTAACCCCTGTCTTAAGCCAGTCTGTAACTTGGGAATTTAAATTGACACGACCGTTAATTCTTTCGAAACCTGAGTTAATGATAAATCCTTCGTCATCTAGATATCCTATTGAGGCAAAGAAATCTGACTTTTCCGTACCACCGGAATATGAATAATCAATATTGGTTCTAAGGCCAGATCTTACCAATGGTTCTTGCCAATCTAAATCATCCGGATATAACAGACTTGCGGCTGGATTTAGTTGTCCATTTGGTAATACAATCTGATCATTCGCTACATTAAAAGGGTTTACACCTAAAATTCCAAAAATCTCGTTAGATGCGCGTTGGTTTGCCTCTGCCACTGGAGTACTCCCTGTTATGGACAATGCGTTTCTTCTCGCTTCCCATAATAGCGGATAATATTGTTCGGCATTTACTCTTTCATATTCAGGTATTGACCTAGAGGTAATCCCTTGACTGATAGTTAAGTTTCCAATGCTTTTACCTTGTCTTCCTTTTTTTGTAGTGATCAATACAACACCATTTGCGGCTCTTGCACCATAAAGTGAAGTAGAGGCAGCGTCTTTGAGTACAGTAAGGCTTTCTATGTCATTTGAGTTTAAACTAGAAAGATCTCCACCAAACTGAACACCATCTACTACATATAAGGGTTGGTTAGAGGAACTGAAAGATCCATTACCCCTAATTTGAATTTCTGGAGTAGATCCCGGTTGTCCGTTTGCAGCAGAAACATTTACACCTGGAGCAGCTCCTTGCAACGCTTGTACGACATTGGATATGGGTCTGTCCTTAATTTTTTCTGCACTAATCTGAACAGCTGATCCAGTAAAGTCAGATTTTTTTGAAGTACCATAGGCCACCACAATGACCTCTTCCAATGCTTCAGCGTCTTCTTGTAAGGAAGCATTGATGGTAGTACTGCTTCCTACTAAAATTGCGGTAGTTGAAAATCCAATATAGGAAAAATTTAAGGTTTGGCCTGAATTGGCCATAATGGAATACTTTCCATCAAAATCTGTTTGTACACCGGTATTGGTGCCCTTAATAACGACATTGGCTCCAGGCAATGGTAAACCATCAGATGCCGAAGTTACTGTTCCCGTTATCGATTTTCCTTGTGAAAAACCGAAATGCATTCCAAACACAACAAGTAGTGTAAGGAAACAAGTAATTTTTAATTTCATTTAAACAGTTTTAAGAATTAGTCTGTTTAAAGAAAATTTATTATTTGTTACAGCTGTGTTAAAAAATTAAAACTTTATGTTAAGTTTAACAGAAAATATTATGAATCAAAAAAATGACCTATTCTATATATAGAATATACACTATTTATGAGCTAATTTTTTTTGAAAAATCGCTCTAATATATTGTATTTATTGGTATTTAATGTGCTTGTAGCCAATTTTCTCCAACTCCCAACTCCACATCCAAGGGAACGGATAGGGTATAGGCGTTTTCCATCTCGGTTTTGATCATGGACTTTAGTTCTTCCAGTTCTGGCTTGTACACATCAAAGACCAATTCATCATGCACCTGCAACAGCATTTTGGTCTTGTATTTACCATCTTCCAATTTCTTATGGATATTTATCATGGCTATCTTAATGATATCCGCAGCACTTCCCTGTATGGGGGCATTTACGGCATTGCGTTCTGCGGCACCCCTAACAATGGCATTGCTTGCGTTAATATCCTTTAAATATCTTCTTCTGCCCAAAACGGTTTGTACATACCCATGTTCCCTAGCAAATTCTATCTGTTCACTAATGTAGTTGCGCAATTTGGGATACGTTTTGTAATAGGTGTCTATCAGATCCTTGGCTTCCCCTCTAGAGAGATCTGTCTGGTTGCTCAGTCCAAAAGCCGATACCCCATAAATGATACCAAAATTGACGGTCTTGGCATTACTTCGCTGGTCCCTTGTCACTTCCTCCAATGGGATGTTAAATACCTTTGAGGCTGTGGAGGCGTGGATATCCTCACCATTTTTAAAGGCCTCGATCATGGTGGTTTCTTGACTCAATGCCGCAATGATACGAAGTTCTATCTGGGAGTAATCCGCTGCTAGTAAGGTGTAATCTTCATTCTTTGGCACAAAGGCCTTGCGGACTTGTCTTCCTCTTTCGGTTCGTATGGGAATGTTCTGTAGGTTGGGGTTATTACTGCTCAACCTGCCGGTTGCCGCTACAGTCTGCATATAATCTGTATGTACCCTTCCCGTGGTAGGCTCCACTTGTCCCGGTAGGGCATCAATATAGGTGCTCTTCAATTTGGCGAGTCCCCTGTATTCCAGCACATGTTGTATGATTTCATGATCTTTGGCAAGGTAGGAAAGTACGTCTTCTGCGGTGGAGTATTGCCCGGTTTTTGTTTTCTTGGGTTTGTCTACCAGTTTCATCTTGTCAAAAAGAATTTCTCCCAATTGCTTTGGAGACCCTATATTAAATTCTTCTCCAGCGTCCTCGTAAATTTTAGTTTCTAGATTCTTGATGTCGCTGTCCAAGTCCTTGGAAAGGGAGTGTAAAAAATCGGTATCCAATTTTATGCCCTCCAACTCCATATCTGCCAGTACGTGCAACAGTGGAATTTCTATATTGTTGAACAGGTCTTCGGTTTTGGCCTCGGCCAGTTCCGGTCTAAAATGTTGTGCCAGTTGAAAGGTGACATCCGCATCTTCCACGGCATATTCTGTTTGCTTTTCCAAGGGGACTTCCCTCATGGACATTTGGTTCTTTCCTTTTTTTCCAATTAACTCTGTAATGGAAACGGGGGTGTAGTCTAAATAGGTCTCTGCCAACACGTCCATATTGTGTCGCATATCAGGATTGATCAGGTAATGTGCCAACATGGTATCGAAACACTTGCCTTTTACCTTTACCTTGTACTTATCCAGCACCTTGATGTCATATTTAAGGTTCTGTCCTATTTTTTCAATTTTGTCTGCTTCAAAGAAGGGCCTTAATTGTTCAATAATGTCTTGGGCCTTTTCTATTTCTTCGGGAAAGGGAATATAAAAGCCCTTGCCGGGTTCCCAGCTAAAAGCGATCCCAACTAATTGTGCTTCCAGTGAATTTAAAGAGGTTGTTTCCGTGTCAAAACAAACCGAGGTCTGTTTAAGCAAGTTCTGAATAAATAATTTCATCGCCATTCCCGGTGCTACACTTTGGTAAACATGGGCAACATCCTTGATGGTTTTTCTGCTCGATACCGCTTCCAATGTTCCTGAAGGTTGGTTGGGATCACCTCCAAAAAGTGAAAATTGACCGCCTCCGGCCTCCTGTGCTTGTTTTTTTGCAGTTGGGGTACTGCTTACTTGGGTGGTTGTGGTTTCTTCTTCGGCAGAGAATAATTTAAGAAACTGGTCTTTTAATCTTCTAAATTCCAATTCTTCGAAGAGCTCCTGTACCTTTTCGCTATCGGGCATGGACAGTTCATAGTCCTTGGCGTTAAAAGTTACATCGCAGGTAACACATATTGTCGCCAACTTCTTTGATAAAACACCCAATTCTTTGTTTTCTTCGATTTTCTCCTTCATTTTGCCCTTGAGCTTGTCGGTATTCGCCAAAAGGTTTTCCATGGACCCGAATTCGGCAATGAATTTTTTGGCGGTTTTGTCCCCTACCCCTGGAAGTCCAGGGATGTTGTCACTGGCATCGCCCATCATTCCCAAGTAATCAATGACCTGTTCCGGCCGCTCAACCCCAAAACGTTCCTTTATCTCTGGAATTCCCCAAATTTCTATACCATTGCCCATCCTGGCTGGCCTGTACATAAAAATATTCTCCGATACCAATTGCCCAAAATCCTTATCTGGGGTCACCATAAAAACCTTGTAATCTTCTTTTTCTGCCTGTTTGGCCAAGGTGCCAATAATATCATCTGCTTCCAGCCCGTACAGCTCCACCACGGGAATGTGCATGGCCTTTAGTATATTTTGTATATAGGGTACTGCCTGTCTGATGGCGTCAGGTGTTTCTTCCCTATTGGCTTTGTAGTCTGCGAACATTTCCGTGCGCTCAGTACTGCCTCCCTTGTCAAAACAGACCGCCAAATGGTCTGGTTTTTCCCTTTTGATCACATCAAAAAGAGAATTGACGAAGCCCATTACTGCGGAGGTATCCATCCCCTTGGAGTTGATTCTTGGATTCTTGATCAACGCATAGTAGCCTCGGAAAATCAATGCATATGCATCGAGTAAAAAAAGTCTTTTTTGTTCTGCCATTTTGGGTATTCAATTAGTATTTCAAAGCTACAAAGATTATGATCTTTTTGAAAACACTTAGGGTTTAATAAATGATTTTGAAGGGTGGTTCACTTGGCCTTGGTTTGTAAACATGCTATAGGAAAAACCTGGATGTACACAAAAGGATCCCGTTTCCCCTTTTTTATTGATAGCTATAAAGCCAATTTGAAAATCGTTCCTTCCCTTGTTTTTGGCCATGATTCTTTTGACCCCTTCCTCACAGGCCTCTTGAGGGGTTTTTCCTTGGCGCATAAGTTCAACGATCAAAAAACTGCCAACAGTGCGCACCACTTCTTCCCCTACACCGGTAGCTGTGGCAGCTCCCACTTCATTGTCCACAAACAGTCCTGCCCCTATTATGGGGGAATCCCCAACGCGACCACCAAATTTATAGGCCATACCGCTCGTGGTACATGCCCCTGAAATATCCCCATTATTATCGATTGCCAACATGCCAATCGTATCGTGGTTTTCAATATTGATAACAGGTTTGTATTGGGAGGTCTTTTTCCATTCCATCCACTCCTGGCGGGATTTTTCCGTTAGGAGGTCTTCCTTTGCAAAACCTTTTTCATAGCCAAATTGTTCCGCCCCTTTGCCGGCCAGTATCACATGGGGGGTTTCTTCCATAACCTTGCGGGCAACCGAAACCGCATGGACGATATTTTGAAGATAGACTACAGCCCCGCAATTGCCATCCTTATCCATGATACAGGCATCCAGGGTAACATTACCGTCCCTGTCCGGACGGCCTCCCTTACCCACAGTTTGGTTGTCCACATCGGCCTCTTCTATCATGACCCCTTGTTCCACTGCATCAAGTGAATTCCCTCCGCTGCTTAGAACCTCCCAGGCTTTGGCTGTAGCATTGGCAAAGTTCCATGTGCAGATAACAATAGGGTGCTGTACAAATGGACTTTGTTCGGCCATCAATATTTTGGATTCATTTTCATCAAAGGAAGCGAGTATGGGCGTAGTAATTAATCCAGCCGCACCAATTGTTGAATTTTTAAGGAAATTTCTGCGTTTCATCTGTCTGGGTTGCTTATTTTTAAGGACCTAAATATAGGGAATATGATCATAGAAGTATGTGCCAATTCTTTGCAATCTGCCATGAATGCCCAAAAAGGAGGTGCCGACAGGATAGAGCTTTGTGTAGAATTGGGTGTTGGTGGGATTACCCCTTCCCCAGGGCTGATGAAAAGTATCAAGGAGCAGATTTCCATTCCTGTATATGTCCTAATTAGACCCCGAAGTGGTGATTTTAACTATTCCAAATCCGAATTTCAAATTGTAAAAAACGATGTTCAATTTTGCAGGGACATGGGATTTAATGGCATCGTTTCAGGAGTTTTGAGAGAAGACTTCCAGGTGGATATTAAGCGTACGAAAGAATTGGTAGACTTGGCAAAGGGAATGGAGTTTACGTTTCACAGGGCCTTTGATTGGGTGTTGGATCCATTTCTTGCTTTGGAGCAACTGGAAGGGTTGGGGGTTGCCAATATTTTGACCTCAGGACAAGAGACCTCGGCCTTAAAAGGGTTGCCATTATTGGAAAAATTACAACACAAAGCTTCTACGTGCACTATTTTGCCGGGTGGGGGGATAAGGCCGGAAAATGTAATGGAGTTTAAGAAAAAAGAATTTAAAGCGGTACATTTATCGGGATCCCGATTTTATAAAACTTTGGATGCTTCCCCCCGTATATCTATGAACAGCCCTGCCTTTTTTAAGGAGGAGTCAGTTGCCGTAACAGACGAAAACATCATTAAAGTAATTAGTGGATTGGTTAAATAAATTATAAAAGGGGCAGAACGCACCTTTAACAGATATCTTTGTAAAAAAGTAGACTATGCTTCGTTGGGTCATATTTATCGCTATCTATCTAGCCTTGGGTCTATATACCCTTCAAGCCTTAAAAACTGTTTCAAGATATCCTTGGGTATATTATACCTTCATAATGCTATCCTTGTTGGCATTGGGGAATTTTGTTTATCAGTTTACCGTTGGAGATGAGCCCGGGAGGGTCTTGAGCAGGCCTAAAAGTTATGCTTTTGGACTCTTATTGACCATGCTGACCTTTAAGCTGATCACCATTATTTTTCTGTTTTCTGAGGATATCTTTAGAATGTTTAGCGGCAGCTATCAAAAATTATTTGGCACGGCAAAGGAATTTACCTTCCCAGAAAGAAGGCGGTTTTTGAGCATCTTGGCCATGGGTATTGCGGCCATTCCCTTTAGCGCCCTTCTGTACGGAATGTACAAGGGTAAATACAATTTTAAGGTACTAAGTTATAACCTAGAATTTGATGATTTGCCCGATGCCTTTCACAATTATCAGATTACCCAAATATCAGATGTACACAGTGGTAGTTTTGATAATCGGAAAAAAATTGAATACGCAATAGATCTCGTAAATAAGCAAAAAAGTGATGTGCTGTTGTTTACTGGGGATATGGTGAACAACAAAGCTGAGGAAATGCACCCTTGGTCAGAATTGTTTTCCACCCTGGAAGCTAAGGATGGGAAGTTTTCCATATTGGGGAACCACGACTATGGGGATTATGTGGATTGGGATACCCCAGAGGAGAAAAGTAAAAATCTTGAGGATTTAAAAATCTTACAAAAGAGTATAGGGTTCGATCTTCTGTTAAACGAGAGTCGGTATTTGGAAAAGGACGGCGCTAAGATAGCATTGATCGGCGTAGAAAACTGGGGTAGGGGAGGCTTTAAAAAAGCAGGGGACCTAGATAAAGCAAAGGCAAATGTGGCCAAGGACGACTTCAAAATTCTAATGAGCCATGATCCTTCCCATTGGGAGGACAAGGTGATACATGATGATTACCATTACCACCTTACCTTGAGCGGACATACCCATGGGATGCAGTTTGGAATTGAAATTCCGGGATGGATAAAATGGAGTCCTGTAAAATGGAGGTATAAGTACTGGGCAGGAATCTATGAGGAATTGGGGCAGTATATCAATGTGAACCGCGGTTTTGGCTTTTTGGGATATCCGGGAAGGGTGGGCATATGGCCCGAAATAACGGTAATTACCCTAAAAAAGAAAGCCTTGGTGTAGCTTTTTGACCCATAAATTCTACAAATACGCAGCTATCGCTAGTATTTTAACATTTTTTCTTACTTTTGATTGATAACCGAAATGTTTCTATATGTCCAAGTTTGGTGAACTTATTGATTTAAACGTACCCGTACTGTTAGATTTTTACGCAGAATGGAATGAGCAATCCACGGCTATGCATGCCGTATTGAGGGATGTTGCAGCAGCTTTGGGCGACAAAGGCAAGGTGATAAAGATCGATGTTGATAAAAACAAAGAACTGTCCCAGGCACTTAGGGTTAAAGGCTTGCCTACCCTTATGATCTATAAAAAAGGTGAAATGGTATGGCGCCAAAGTGGCGAGCAGGATGCCAATACCCTTATTGGGATTTTAAACGAATACATATAAACAAAAAAGCGGGATGATTATCATCCCGCTTTTTTAGTGTTTTACTATTCTTCGATTACCGAAGGAACCGTATCCTGTGGCATTGTGCCTCCTTCAATTTCTATGGTGTCTATCATTTCTAATTCCTCTTCCATTGGAAGGTCTTCCTCCAACATATCGTCCTTGTAGAAGTGACTGAACTTATCTATATATTCATTGAAGATCAGGGTTTCTTTTTCGGCCAGGTCCTTGTCCCTGTTGCTAATTAGAATATCAATATTCCTTCTATAACCTTCCATATCACCAATGATATCATTGATGTTTTCATATTGCTGGTTGAGCGGAATATTCTCATAATATTCCAATCGCTCCTGGTATTTCTTCTTCAGTCTTTGGAACAGGTCCCTTGCTTTTTGGGTTTCCCCAACCTTATAATACCCATCCAAGAAGGGTTCAACAAAGGCGTAGTATCCAAAATATTCCAATGGCATATTGTCCATGGCCATATTGATGACCTCCTTTGCTTTTTCAATCTTCCTTTCAGCGATAAGCGTTTCCGTCAATCGTGCTAAATTCCCCCTAAAGGAAAGACCTTGGGACCTGGTCTGTGGATCGTGATAAATGTCCGGGCTTCCCGCATTTCCCCATTCCCATTTTTTTACAATGTCGTACATTAGGTCAGAATCGATCCGTCCCATTTCATACGGACTCAATCGCTCTGTCTTGATAGGGACCAGTTTGTAGACCAGTCCGTCCAATTGTAGGTAGTCTTTCATCCAAATGTACTCCCCATCATCAAAACTGCCACCTGAAAAATAGATGGGACGTTTCCAGTCATTATTGGCGATAATATCCAACATCAAGATTCTATTTTTTGGCAATGCCCCTGTCGGCAGGTCAATATCGATATAATCTACAATAAGGGCAGAATCCTTTGGTTTTACCAAGCCACTTTCCAAAACATTCTTCTTGTTCACGGGAATCCTGATCTTGTTGGTAGGATAGTAAACGATATCTTGGTTGCTTATTGAGTACTCGCTGAGGTCGGCCCCCTGTTTTTGTAAAATGTGTTTAAACTTGGTCTGTGGCTTGTTACTCCCTACCCAGTTCATAAAGTCTTTAATGTCCCAACGGCTTTCTGTTACCCCTTGGTAATAAATGGCATCCCTGGATCCGTATTTATAATGGTCATGGGTAAGCTGTGAGGGAATGGGTGCACTTTCATAAGCCTGTCTTTTCATCTGGTCAATGTACCAATCCGTTGCAAATAGACTTGTATTAATGACACGGACGTCGGTTCTATAGCCCTCAATTTCTTGCACATACCATAGCGGGAAGGTGTCGTTGTCCCCAATGGTGAACAACATGGAGCCGGCATCCTTTTGGGTAGATCCAAGGTATGCTTTTGCTGTAGATTGTGTCGTCAACCTATTGGACCTGTCGTGATCGTCCCAGTTTTGGTACGCCATTACTCCTGGCACGGCCAAAAGGCAAATGATGGTCAAAGCAGGGGCTAAAATTTTTGGTGCAAGCAGTTTTTTAAATTCATCAAACAATCCATAAACACCTATACCGATCCATATGGCAAATACATAAAATGACCCTACCAGGGAATAATCCCTTTCCCTAGGTTGGAAGATAGAGGGGTTGGTGTAAAATTGAATGGCGAGCCCAGTAAATAGGAAGAACACCAGTAAGACCCAAAATTGTTTTGGTTTTTTTGTGATTTGGAAAATAAGGCCAATGATCCCCAAGAGCAACGGTAAGAAGAAATAGGTATTTCTTCCCTTATTGTTCAACACATCACTTGGTAGATTTTCTTGGCTCCCCCGGAATAGGTTGTCCACAAAATTTATACCGCTCAGCCAGTTCCCATGGTTGTCGTACCTCCCTTGAATGTCATCTTGTTTTCCTGTGAAATTCCACATAAAATAACGCCAATACATATACCCGAACTGGAAGTCGACCATATATTTTACATTCTGCCAAATGGTAGGAGGGGTAACCGCTATATATTCGCCGAATTCCCTTAGAAAACGTATGTATTGCTCTTCTTGGATCTCTCCCTTGGTAAGTCCGTTCCTAAATTGGTTGACGGCATCCCGCAGTTCTCCATTGGATCTATATTCCGGTTTTATCTTGAACTCTAAGGGTCCAAAATATTTCATATAGTTCTCGGCATTTTGTTCGCTCCACATCCTTGGAAGAAACCCTACATGCTCCTTGTTGGGGCCGGGGATAGATTCCTTATAGTGGTTAACGATGACATATTTGCCCAGTTTTTTATCTTTTTCATATTTTGGCTCATCGTCCTTTTCAGTACCGGAAGTCGCAAATAAATTAGAGTAGTATGTTCCGTAAATAGGGCTGTCTACCCCAGGGTATTGTTCTCTATTGTAATAGGCCAATAATGAACGTGCATCCGAGGGGTTGTTTTCATTGATGATCGTATTGGCATTGGCCCTTATTGGCAACATTAACCATGAAGAGAACCCTAAAAAAAGGAACATGGCACACAGAACCAGGGTATTCGCCTTCCTGTAATCGTTTTTACGGGTGTAGTGAAGTCCATAATAAAAGACCCCGATAAATATAAGGCCCATAATAATGGTCCCCGAGTTAAAGGGGAGCCCGATCGTATTGACAAAGAAGATCTCGCTCCAACCAAAAGCTTCTAAGACATAAGTCAGGGAAAATTTATAGACCAGCATCAGAAGGGCTACGAACAAAATGTTGGCTACCAAGAAATTTTTTACGGTTGTAGTCTTGTATTTTTTAAAGTAGTACAAAAGCCCAATGGAAGGAATGGTCAAGAAGCCCATAAATTGGATTCCAAAGGTAAGACCTACCACGAAGGACATTAGGATAAGCCACCTGTTGCCTCTTGGGTCCTCCAGGTTATCAGTCCATTTAAGTCCCAGCCAAAGTAAAAGGGACATGATTAAACTAGCCATTGCATAAACCTCTGTTTCCACCGCATTGAACCAAAAACTATCGGAATAAGTAAAGGCTAGGGCTCCAACCAGACCACTTCCCAAAATGGCAATGGCCTTGCTGTTGGTGATCAGTTCTTCTTTGCCGATCAATTTTTTTACCAGATTGGTCGTTGTCCAGAAAAGAAATAAAATGGTAAAGGCACTAGAAATGCCAGACAGGTAATTTACCATTTTGGCAACTTGTCCAGGCTCCAGTGCAAACATGGAAATAAAAGCTCCCAACATTTGAAGAAGAGGTGCGCCCGGTGGGTGACCCACCTGAAGTTTTGCCGAGGTGGCAATATATTCACCGGCATCCCAGTAACTGCCCGTAGGCTCAACGGTTATACCATAAGTGACAAGGGCTATAAAAAAAACGGACCACCCAAGGATGGTATCCCATTTCTCAAAATTTTTAGAAAACATGTACGCCAAATTTACCAGTTGGGGCGAATTTACTAATTAAAATAGATATGCGCTGAAATTTTTCGCAAAGCTTAACAGGCTTTTTTTTCATTTTTTTAATATTGATGCCCAAAATATTTGCGCATATTAAACTTTGTTTTAAATTTGCACGCTCTTAAGCAATGCTGGCCTATGGTGTAATTGGCAACACAGCTGGTTTTGGTCCAGTCGTTCTAGGTTCGAGTCCTAGTAGGCCAACATCCAAAATGAAAGTCCCGATACTGAAAAGTATCGGGCTTTTTTTTGCTCTTTTTTAAATGTTTATTTAGCGAAGTAATTTAATTGTCACCTGAAGGGCTATCTATCTAAATACGATAATCATATTCAGAACTTGATGGGTAGATCGGGACGGCAATATCCTAAGATTGGAAAATTTTGATTTTATTTAATAAGGAATAAAATTTATTCTGAATATACAAAATAGCCCTCCGGCAATTAAAAATGCAATGTTTTAAATTTCAGATCCTGTGATCAGTGCGTTGATGATAGGATAGCCTGAAGCCAGAGGTAGCATATGTATGATTTCTCCTGCCTGTCGGAAAAGAAAGAATTGGAGAATTTTGGCAAAAAACAGCGTCCCAATACATTTTCAAGAGAGGTCTTTTATATTATTTGACGTCTGGGCCCCTATTTCCAGAAGGGGAATTATTGCATGATGCCGTTTCTGTCTATTTAAGCTCGGATGATTTTACAGCAAAACTGGAATTACAACATAGGAGCTGTCGTAATGGAAAGGAAAGGAAATTCCCGTTGTCAAATGGCGACTGGATAGAAACAGAATGGGGTATAGATGGGGACGACTTGCCAGAAAAGGTGCGGGAACTTATCAAGGCTCAATACGGGGATTTTGAAATTGTGGAAATTGAAGAGGCGGAGCATCATTTAAAATGTATTTTTTATGATGTTGAATTCAAACGGAACGGTGAAAAAAAAGATATAGAATTTAGGGCTGATGGACAAGAGCTGAAATAAATGATATCTTTTTGTGTTTCCCTTAAAGCCCTGATCAAAAATTGATTGGGAAGTGAAATAAAAAATCGTATATTTGCACCGCTGAAAGAATATAAAGTATTCATGAGGGGACTATTAGTCCCCTCTTTTATTACTTAAATTTATGTTGAAGGACAAGGTAACAGAACTTTTAAATCAAGCCCTAGAGGAGAATCAATCGCTTTTTTTGATTGATTTTAAAATGTCATCCGATAATAAGATCAAGGTGACGTTGGATGGTGACAACGGGGTAACGTTGAAGGACTGCATGGCGGTTAGCAGGACCATAGAACATAATTTAGACAGGGAAGAGGAAGATTTTTCACTGGAAGTTGAATCTGTTGGGGCTACGACCCCATTGGTCACGCCAAGGCAGTACAAAAAGAATATAGGTAGAATATTGGAAGTAAGGATTCAAGATAGTAATTTTGAAGGTAAGCTTACGGCTGCAACGGAAGATAGCATCACTTTAGAGTGGAAGGCACGTGAACCCAAACCGGTGGGCAAGGGTAAAGTAACAGTTCAGAAAAAGCAAGAGATTGCGATTTCTGATATTCAAGAAGCAAAAGTTGTATTAAAATTTTAATTAGTAGTTCAGAATGGAAAATATTGCGCTGATAGAATCTTTCTCCGAATTTAAAGATGATAAATTCATAGACAGGGTTACGCTGATGGCGATTTTGGAAGATGTGTTTAGAAACGCTCTTAAGAAAAAGTTTGGTTCGGATGACAACTTTGATATCATCATCAACCCTGATAAAGGGGATTTGGAGATATGGAGAAACAGAGTTGTTGTAGAGGATGGTGAAGTGGAGGATCCCAACGAGGAGATCTCACTTACCGCTGCGCGTAAGATTGAGCCCGATTTTGAAGTGGGCGAAGATGTTTCTGAAGAAGTGAAATTAATAGATTTGGGAAGAAGGGCAATTTTGGCCTTGCGCCAAAATCTTATTTCCAAAATCCACGAACACGACAATACAACCATATATAAGCACTTTAAGGATCTGGAAGGTGAAATTTACACCGCAGAGGTTCACCATATAAGACACAAGGCCATTATTCTTTTGGATGACGAGGGCAATGAGATTATCATGCCAAAGGACAAGCAGATCCCTGCTGACTTCTTTAGGAAAGGTGACAACGTTCGCGGTATTATAGAGAGTGTGGAGCTGAAAGGTAATAAGCCCGTAATTATAATGTCCAGAACGTCTCCTTTGTTTTTGGAGCAATTGTTCTTCCAGGAAATCCCTGAAGTTTTTGATGGTTTGATCACGATCAAAAAGGCCGTACGTATTCCTGGAGAGAAAGCTAAGGTTGCTGTAGATTCCTATGATGATAGGATTGATCCTGTTGGTGCCTGTGTGGGGATGAAAGGTTCCCGTATCCACGGTATCGTTAGGGAGTTGGCGAATGAGAACATTGATGTTATTAATTGGACCAGCAATGCCCAGTTATTGGTGACCAGGGCTTTGAGTCCTGCCCGTGTTTCTTCGGTGAAATTAGATGATGAAAAAATGACAGCCCAAGTTTACTTAAGGCCAGAGGAGGTTTCCAAGGCTATAGGTAGAGGGGGTCACAATATAAGATTGGCCGGACAATTGACCGGTTATGAAATTGATGTATTCCGCGAAGGAGTGGAAGAAGATGTTGAGTTAACCGAATTTTCAGATGAAATTGAAGGCTGGGTCATTGACGAGCTTAAGAAAGTTGGGTTGGATACGGCAAGGAGCGTCCTTGAGCAGGATGTGAAGGATTTGGCTAAACGTACTGATTTAGAAGAGGAGACAATTTTAGAAGTTGTGCGTGTGCTAAAAGAAGAATTAGAAGATTAAGCTATATATTAGCGGGAAAATATAAGAATACGAATATCTATTTATGGCAGATAATGCAACTATAAGGCTTAATAAAGTTCTACGGGAACTTAATAT
>JBLGAT010000050.1:0-19836 GCA_047612485.1 Psychroserpens sp. | reverse complement strand
TGCTACAATAGGAAGAAACTGCTCTACCATCACTATCTGAGTGGCAGCATTTTTAAACTTGTTGTAAACGATCTCGATCTTATCATAGGAACCTATTTCAAATAGCTCCATTAAATCTTCGGCAATAGTGGCTACATTGTCAAATGTTAAATCCTCGTAAACCTTACTATGGTTTGCAACAACTTTAAATTTTTTGGCTAGGATATCATTTGCCTTTTTTCCAATGGCCATGAACTCTACCTGTTTTCCAGCATAGGTTTCTCTGGCCAATAGGGCACTTTGCTTGATAATATTGGTGTTGAAAGCCCCGCATAGCCCCCTATTGGAGGTAATGGACACGATCAATACTTTTTTAACTTCACGAACATCAGAAAATTTACTTCCAGAATCTGTATCCAAGCTTGCACTTAGACTTTGTAGTAGTTCAGTCAGCTTATCCGAATAGGGTCTCATTGCCATGATCGCATCTTGGGCCTTCTTCAATTTTGCAGCAGAAACCATTTTCATGGCACTGGTGATCTGCATCGTTGAGGAAACGGAAGATATTCTATTACGTATTTCTTTTAAATTTGCCATTTGTATTTTAGTATTGAGTATGGATTTTTGAGTCTATCCATTAAAATCCATACTTTTCTAAATGTTTGACCTCTTGGTACACAAAGTTGGGCGATTCTCATCACCCAACTTTGCCCCTTATATTACTTTCCGTATTTAGCGGACAAATCTTTACAAACGGAGGTTAAAGTATCTATAACCTCATCCGTTAATTTTCCTGCTTTTAGCGTATCCAACACATCTCTGTGTTTGGCATTCAAGAAATCGATATAATCCCTTTCAAATTCCTTAACCTTGTCTACAGGTACATTTTTCAACAAGTTCTTGGAACCTGCGTAGATGATGGCTACCTGATCTTCAACGGTAAAAGGATCATTTTGGGCTTGTTTTAAGATCTCAACGTTTCTGCGTCCTTTTTCAATGACGTTCAATGTAGCTGCGTCCAAATCCGAACCAAATTTGGAAAAAGCTTCCAATTCACGGAACTGGGCCTGATCCAATTTCAAGGTGCCTGCAACCTTTTTCATAGATTTGATCTGGGCGTTACCACCAACTCGGGATACGGAAATACCCACGTTAATTGCTGGACGAACACCTTGGTTGAACAAATCTTGCTCCAAGAATATTTGACCATCGGTAATGGAGATTACGTTGGTAGGAATATAAGCGGAAACATCACCTGCCTGTGTTTCGATAATCGGCAAAGCGGTTAAAGAGCCACCACCTTTCACCATTGGTCTCAAGGTATCGGGTAGATCGTTCATATCTTTTGCGATCTTGTCATCAGCAATGATCTTTGCAGCACGCTCCAATAATCTGGAATGAAGGTAAAATACATCCCCGGGATAAGCCTCACGTCCCGGTGGACGTCTCAACAATAGGGAAATCTCACGGTAAGCCACGGCTTGCTTGGATAAATCATCATAGATGATCAAGGCTGGACGACCTGTATCCCTAAAGTACTCTCCAATTGCAGCACCTGCAAACGGAGCGTACACCTGCATAGGTGCCGGATCTGATGCGTTGGCAGCAACTATAGTGGTATACGCCAAAGCTCCTTTGTCCTCTAATGTTTTTGCAATGTTCGCTACTGTAGAAGCCTTTTGTCCAATAGCTACATATATACAATATACAGGTTCACCTGCATCGTAAAACTCTCTCTGATTTAAAATAGTATCGATACAAACCGTGGTCTTCCCGGTCTGACGATCGCCAATAACCAACTCACGTTGACCTCTACCTACTGGGATCATAGCATCGATTGCCTTGATACCTGTCTGTAATGGCTCATTTACAGGCTGACGGTATATAACACCTGGTGCCTTACGCTCCAACGGCATTTTGTAAGTTTCTCCCGCAATAGGCCCTTTGCCATCGATTGGCACACCCAAGGTGTTTACCACTCTCCCAACAATACCTTCACCAACATTGATAGAGGCAATGGTTTGGGTACGTTTAACAACAGATCCTTCTTTAATGTCTCTTGATGGACTTAATAAAACCACCCCAACATTATCTTCTTCCAAGTTAAGAACGATACCCTGAAGACCCCCTTCAAACTCTACCAATTCTCCATATTGGACATTGGAAAGACCGTAAACCCTTGCGATACCATCACCAATCTGTAATACGGTACCTACTTCATCCAATGAAGCTGAGGCTTCGAATCCCGATAACTGTTTTTTCAATATTGCTGATACTTCAGCGGCTTTTACTCCTGCCATGATATTAGATATAAGACGCAAGACATTTGATTGTCTTGACCATTTTAATATTATAAACTATTTGTAAACTCTCTTTTTAAATTGCTCAATTTGGTTGCAATACTAGAATCGAACTGCATATCCTCCATTCGAAGCACAAAACCACCAATGATGCTTTCGTCTACCGTATTTTGAACAACCACTTTATCAGTCGTCAATCCTGAAATCTTGGCTAAGATCTTCTTCTCCAAATCCACACTTAAGGGCACTGCGGTGGTTACAAAAGCAACTCCTTCACCCTTTAATTTCTCGTTTAGAATGATGTATTTTTCAGCGACATTGTTCAATAAATTAATTCTCTTGTTGGTTACAAGAATATCTATCAGGCCTGTTGTGATTGCATTACTACCTTTAAACACCTCTAAAAGAACATTTTTCTTTGCCTCACTACTTACGACGGGACTTGCCATCATTATTTGGAGTTCTTTGCTATCGGCAAGAGTGTTCAATACTGAACGCATATCTTTTTCTACGGCATCAGTGGATTTATTGTCCACTGCCAAGTCCAAAATTGCTTTGGCGTACCGTATGGCTACTCTTGATTCGTTCATATCCCTCTATTAGTTAAGCTTAATATCACCAACCATATCCTCAACAAGTTTCAACTGCTTGTTATCACCGGCTAATTGACCTTTGATCATTTTTTCTGCTATCTCAACGGATAGGGTGGCCACTTGGTTCTTTATATCGGCCACGGCCGCTTTCTTTTCACTTTCGATGGCAGCTTGCGCCTGCTTGATCATCTTGTCTCCCTCTTCTTTGGCCAAGTCCTTGGCATCGGAAACCATCTTCTCCTTCATTTCACGGGCTTCTTTGATCATGGACTCACGTTCAACACGAGCTTCCTGCAACAATCTTTCGCTATCGGCAGTTACATTTTGCATTTCCTTTTTAGCATTTTCTGCTGCTTCCAAAGCACCTTTGATACCTTCTTCCCTGTCCTCTACGGCTCCAAGAATAGGCTTCCAGGCAAATTTTCTCAACAAAAGAAGCAACCCAACAAATAATATTAATTGCCAGAAAAACAACCCAAATGAAAACTGTTCGATTAACTTATCCATGTGTATTAGTGTATAATTAGTTTAATGTTTAATTAAACAACAGCTATAACCAACCGTTACAACTGTTGTTTGTTTTTTATGCTGCAAAAAGAGCAGCAAATCCAATACCTTCAATAAGCGCTGCTGCAATCAACATCGCTGTTTGAATTTTCCCAGAAGCTTCTGGCTGACGAGCAATAGCTTCCATTGCCTGTCCACCAATTCTACCAATACCGATACCAGCACCGATAACAATCAAACCTGCTCCAATGTAATTTAAACCTTCCATACTATATATATAAATAATTAAACATTCACTTTTTAATGGTCGTGGTGTTCTTCTACCGCTGATCCGAAATACAATGCTGAAAGCATTGTGAAAATATACGCCTGTAATGCCGCAACCAATAATTCTAGAAGCGAAAGGGCAAATGCCAATCCAAAAGACAAGGGACTACCTATCCAGTTTTTAAAAATAAACATCATCCCAATGATACTCATCAAAACAACGTGACCTGCAGTAATGTTTGCATACAAACGAATCATTAATGAGAAGGGTTTAATAAACATTCCCAATAATTCGATAGGAGCCAAAACAACTTTCATAAAAACAGGTACATCTGGCATCCAGAAAATATGTTTCCAGTAATTTTTATTTGCAGTAAGTGTCGTAATCAAAAAGGTAATCATCGCCAAAGCAAAAGTTACGGCTATATTATTGGTAATGTTAACCCCTAGCGGGGTTAAGCCCAACAAATTGATGATCCAAACAAAGAAGAACACCGTCAACAAATAACTCATGTATCTCTTATAGTGCTTTTTGCCAATATTAGGTATGGCAATATCATCTCGCACATATAATATGATTGGCTCTAAAATACGACCCATACCTTTAGGGATAGAATTGCTCTTATATGACTTAGCCATTCTTTTAAACAAGACAAACATCAATAAGGCCACTAAAAATATAAACACTACGTTCTTAGTGATTGAAAAATCCAAAGGCTCAAAATTGGTTGCGTGATGTTCTTCATTATAGCGGATTGTTCCTTCCGCATCTGTCTTAACTATTTTTCCGTGGTATAGCGCGTAATAATTTCCATTTATCTCAGCTACAGATTCTCCATGGTGAAATTTGGATGACAAGAATACTTGCAAGCCATTATCCCACAACATAACGGGCAATGGAAAACCAAAATGAGTATTTTCCTCTTCATCAATGGTAAAAAGAGTAAAATCGTGGGAGTCCATCAAGTGATGGTCTATATATTCCGCAATTTCCGACTTAAGGTCTTTTTCTGGTTCAGCAGCTGAATGTTCATTTTCTTTTGCTAAAGCATTGATACCCAAAAGTAGAGCAGCAATAAAAAGAATCTTAAAGTAAAATGGTCTTGGCATAACGCTTAAAATATCGGTCTCAAAAATCCGTGCAAATGTAAGCTTTTATCTCAAAAATAAAAAAGCATTTAAATGGTTTATTTTGTCGGTATTTATAAAAGATCAGCGTAACAGAGAAAATCTACATTTTATTTAACATTCTAGCGGTAAAGATAGTCTCCAAAAGCAGACATAATAAGTAAGGAGTAAAAAAGGCCGTGAATTCTAACGATTCCATATTTCCATCGCTCTTGTAAACTGGGTTAAAAACAATAAAAAACAATAAAAATTTAAGCATACTGCCTCCCAAAAACAAAAACCCTATCTGGTTTCTCCATTTAAACCTAAAAATGTAAAGCGCGGAAAAGATCACTAAAGCCAAAAAAGTATTGACCACATAAGCCAAAATGATCATATGATCAAACAATGGATAACCAAAAAATTCTAAAAACAGGAGATGAAGACAAAAAACAAGGACTGATGAAGCCCCCAATACAAGGCAAAAAGTAAAAAGTAAATTATATTTGGACATTAATACTTTATTCGCTTTAATTGCTGCAAAACCAAATATATGGCAATGGCAACACCCATTAAGGTGCAAATTATCAAAAAGGTTTTAGACTCCATTTCTAGATATTCATCGAGCCACTTTCCACCCTGTACGGCCAAAAATATGATGACTCCCATTTCAATTGCAATACCAGAAAGTATAGCTAAGTTTTTTAGGTTATTGCTTTTTTTAGGAGGCTTTGGCTGATCCATTGGAAGTAGTAGTCTTGTTTGGTGAGGCTGCACCCCCTTTGCCTTTCATGGTACAGGCGGCATTGAATGTAGCGCCAGGTTCAACGGCCAGTTTAGATACGATCACGGTCCCTTCAATAACAGCTGAAGCTTTTAAGGTCAGTAGGTCCTCCACTAAAAGCTCACCATTGAAGTTGCCTTCAATATCGGCATTGACGCATTCCACCTTTCCGTGGATATAGCCATCCTTGCCGATCACCACCTTGCCAGAGGTCTTGACGTTGCCGTCCAGTTTACCGTCTATTCTAAAATCGGCTTCAGAGACGATATCGCCTTTGATCTTTGTGTTTTTTTCAATTCGGTTGGGCTGTCCGCCAATTTCCGTTACCACACGGGTCTTTTTGTTGTCTGAAAACATTGTTTTAGGGTTTTGGGGTTAATTGCAACTTTTTATAGTCCTCCAGATTTTTGTGGACCTGAATGATTTTATAGTTAGTGGATAAAATTACAAAATTCTGATAAGCAACTCGGTAATCCTTATTATTTTTAAGAAGTTCGGCATAGCCCAACGCAAATTCCTTGGACCTGAAACCATGTACGATCACGAACTGATCTTCCAAATTATAGATGTCCTTGGAAACTACATTGGCGTATCTGAGATCCTTGATGGATTTCTCCAATTTTTCCTTAAGCTGTAGTGCCTTTTGGTTGTCCCTTATTTTAAAGGGAAAAACCAGTTTCCAATTTGCAGTACCAACGGATTCCGTTTCCTTTAAAAATTCCTTGGGCTCCAATTTTGGCAGCTGCTCCTCCACCATTGCCTGTGCCTTTTTTCCTTCCGGATTATTTGGATAGTTTAAGGCCACATAGTTCAGGGCCTCCTTAAACGCCTCAAAACCTTCAATCCTCCCGATGGCATTTGCCTTTAGGATTTCAAATTTCGGAACAATTTCATCACCGGTATATCTATTTATATTTTCTTCCGCTCCAGCTATTACCTGTAAATAGTTTTGGTTTTCATACTGCCTGTATAATGCCACATACCTTGCATCGGGGCTATCTGAAGCATCGGCCAAAATTGCTTCTGGGTTCAACAAGATCATTGCATAGCGAGAATCTGGATGGTTTTCAATAATATCCTCCCTCATGCCATTGGCCAATGGACTCTCTGTTTCCTGGTAGATCTTGTACAAATTATATTTAGAGGGAAGGACCAATCGTTCCTCTGGATCAGCTTTAAGCACATCGTTGAACTTATTGGCCGCCAAAAGATTTTCTTTGAATTTTTCCTTATAGATGACCCCTAATTGATAGTTGGCAAAGTTCCTTTCGGTCACCAAGCTATCTACAACCTTAGAACTGGTAGGTATTTGGCCCATATAAAACTCTGTAGAATATTTTTGCTCCTCGGTAATTTCTTGTGCCCCCACAGTGCCGGCATCGGCCAATCCAGCATCGGCCAGTCCGGTCTGTTGCGCTATATTTTTACTGGACCATCTCCAGTTGTCTTCCAACTCCCGGTCTCCCCATTTATTGTTAAAATCGGCTTTGCCATAGCCCAAACTGGTAATATTATAGAAATAAAATTTCCCTTTGTTCTCCTTTCCTCCCTTAGAATCCACGAAGGCCGCAAAGCCTGCTGTAATCTTTTCTTTTTCCTTTTTAACGGCTTCTTCTTCTTTGGCCTTTAAATCGGCAATATAACCTTCAAAATATGCCAATTGCTTCTCTTTTGGCATGTTGTAAATGGTAATAACGCTATCTGCATATTGTACCACATCCTCATAAGCGATCACATCTTCCAAATTGTCAAACTTCTTTTTAATGGAACGGTATTTCTTGGAATCTACAAAAAGGTTGGTCAAGGTGCTGTCATAATAGGCGCCGGAGGTTTTATAGGCGTTCGTATCAAAATTATACTCTGCTAAATTCTCATAGTTCAAGGCACTCAATCTAGGTTCGTTCCTAGTTGCCCTTAAGGACTTATTAAAATAGGCCAAGGCCAAACTGTCCGATTGATTTTCTAAATGATATTCTGCCAGTTGACGGTATATTTTATCCAAAAAGGGCCTGTTCTCCCTATTTTCTTCCAATTCCGTTAGATATTCGAACAATAGTTCCCTGTTCTTGGGAGTGACTTTGGTGTTCTTGATTTTTTGTAGGTGGGCATTGATCATATATACCCTTGGAGATTTTCTGTTCAGTGCGATCACCTTATCAAAAGCGTAATTGGCGCTGTCCCTAAATCCCAATTGATTGTAGAGTTGGCCAACAATAAAATAATACCTTCCTTTTTCTTGATTCTTCTTGGTGTAGGCCGAAGCAATTTTCAATTGTTGTATGGCGGTATCAGGGGTTTTAAGATTGATATAGGCCTGTGCCATCATGGCCCTGGCATCCGCATATTCCTGATCTTTTAACCGTTCGTACTTTAAGAGTCTTTTTAAGTTTTTAAGGGCAAGATCCTCATTCTCCAGTCGGATATGCACCTTCTCCCTCCAAATGGTAGCCTCATTGAGCTTGTCGCTTTCGTTGTACTTATTAAGGATATAATTAAAGGCCTCTAGAGCGGGGATATAACGTTGGTCGAAGTATCTGGATTTACCAAGTAGAAGAAATGCTTCGTCCGTTTCCGGATTGCGCTCCTCATCTTTTATGTCCATGCTGTGCTTTTGGATCGCCTTGGAAGCCTTTTCTTCGGCCAACAGAAATTTTGGGTTATTGTCTTCGGAATCGAGTTTTATTTCATCGGTCACTTCCAAACGTTCCACTGGAAGCACGTCCCAATAATTATCTTGATAGGCGGTATTGAGCTCTTCCCGTCCTTCTTCAAAGGCTATGTTCCCATTGTACATGACATTGTACTTGGTGTTCAGGGCGTGCCAATTTCGGTTGATAAAGGCATCCTTTTTAGTGGAACATGCATTAAATAGCAGTCCCCCAAAGGCAATACCTAAAAAAAGTTTAAAATGAAGCTTCAAAATAAGTGGTATTCGTACGTATCCTAAACTAAAAAACAACCCGTTTATTATACCGTTGGACGGTAAAAATACCTTTATTTTTAATTAGACGAAAATACCGCCTTATTAATTCAGACAGATCATGCCGAATCAAGGGCTAGTGCTTACCCGGCAAAAAAGGTTTCTAGCTCTTTTAAGGTTTCCGTAGAGGTTTTAATATCGTTGACGATTTCTCCTTTGTGGAGCACAACAATGCGTTCCGCAACCTCGGTTACATGGATAAGGTCGTGACTGGATATCAGCACGGTAACTTCTCTATTGGCGGTTAGTTCCTTGATGATCCCTTTTAGGCGGATTTGTGTGGTTGGATCCAAGTTAGCAAAAGGTTCATCCAATATAATGACCTCGGGATTTCCAATAAATGTGGCCACAATCCCCACCTTTTTCTGGTTCCCTTTACTCAGGTCCCTCAAATATTTTTTCTGGCCCAATATTTCCCCATGGAAAAAATCTTCGAATCCTGCCAGAAGGGCATTGACATCGGCTTTGTTCTGCCCCCTTAGTTCCCCTATGAAATAGAAGTATTCCTCAGGGGTGAGATACCCAATTAAAAAGGTCTCATCAATAAAGGCAGAGGTAAATGGCTTCCAAGCTTCGCTCTGGTCAACTTGAACCCCGTGGCTTACTATTTGACCAGTTGTGGGTTGTATCAAATCTAATAACATACTGAAAAGTGTCGTTTTACCTGCCCCGTTATTCCCCACCAGACCAAAACTCTGGCCTTTCGGGATTTCCAATTGCGGGATGTTTAAAACGGTGGCTGAACCGTATGTTTTTGTGAGTTGCTGAACTGTTATCATGGTATAATTTTGATTAAGGTAAAAAATGGTTAGTTAGTTGGATTGTTTGTAAGCCAAAAGGGTTTTGTATTTTTCCTTTTTATAGATGCCCTCTATCATTTTAAAAACGGGGTTTTTAAAGGCGTAACCCAAAACTCCCGCTAAGGCCACAAAAATATAGCCTGCTGTAGGATTGATCAAATAATGGCCCAAGGCATAAAACCCCAAGGGCAACAATAATTTGGGAAGCGTCAACAAAAGTGTTTTGGCATTAAAGGCCTGTTTGTCCCCAAAAGCTTTTTTGTTGGAAGTAAGATCGATGGGCGTTTTTATATAGGCCCCACCCCAAAGAACTAAATAGGAGTTCACCCCAATATTGTAAATGGCCCCTACCAATACTGCGAGATAGGCATCCAAGCCAAAATACAGATAAAATGACGCAATAACAGTGCTTATAAGGGTTGCAATGACTATAAGGTACCATTTGGAGTCCAGATATTCCCGATACTTAATGTTCTGACTCATCATCAGAGGATAATAGGAACTGTCCCAACTGGGCACAAACTGTCCAAAACTAAAAAGGAACCCGCCAGAAATAAAAATCCCGGCAAAAATTTTCCAAACCGGATTTTCATAGGCTTCCACTGCACCCGTAAAAAATAGAAACCCATAGAAAATAAAGAAAAAGCTCATGATCACCGAGGTCCTGGAACGTTTGTTGCGCTTGATCAGTTTGATATCGTTCTTTAAAAAAGTCCCAAGGTTACCAAAACGGTTCAACCAGGTTAAATCCTCGGTCTTCGCTTCCGCCTGTTTAGTGGCCAGACCAGCATCCAAATACATATGTTTTTTAAAATAGGAATATGCCGCCATGTACAGACCTATTAAAATGGCCCAAGGCACTAGGGCCATCCATGGCAGGCTGTAAAGGCCGTCAAAAAATGGAGCTGTAAAAACCGAAATATCAAATAGGTCAAAATATTGGCAGCTGGCCAAAACTACCAAAACAGCTACTGCAGGGTAGAAAACGCTATCCTTATTATTGGCCAAAATATTGATGAAATTATTACTATAGATCAGGGCCAACATGCCCAGATGCCACCCAATAACACCAATGGGATTATACCCTTCTATTAAAAGTACAATGGAAAAAGGAATAAAGAAAAAGGCATGTGCGATATTAAAAAAAGAGACCACGGCCTTTCCCAACGAATAATTAACCACCTGTTGTTTCTTAAAAGGCAAATACAAGAGTGGTTTTATATTGGTAATAGGCATTTTTTGCATCATATACCTAATAACCAGATCCATCCCCAGATAATAGATCAGGTATTTATTCACGATTACCAAGGGATCCCCTATTTCGGCCTCTTTGATGATGTAAAATACCCCGACACCTAGAAACAAAAATACAGCTATAAAGTATAGGGCCCCAAAGGCCATCAGTATTTTAAAGGCCACATTGGTCTTGAAGGAAGCAGACCTGATGAACGATTTCCATTGCAGGTTGATAAAGTGTTGAAACATAAGGGTTGGTTTGTTTTTCTAGTATGTTAGTGTTTTTTAAGCCTAAATTGTTACAATTTTTTTAAGCCATTTTATATTCAGGGTAGGTTTCTGCTAATAACTCTTCCGCCTTAGGAGGGATAATATATACCACAACATAGAACAAAATGAAAAAACAAGCGATAAAGAAGGATAGACCCAATAAAAACCATTGATTCAAATAAAGTCCATCTGAATTAATACTCAAATTAAATATATGCATTGGCAATAACCCAATGTTGAACCATCCCATTTGGGTGAAAATCATTTCCTCCAACATCCACTTTCGGGCTTTCTTATTCAATCTCTTTTTGTATTGCCAACTTTTATACAAGAAAGGTATAAGCCCAACCAAAAGGGTGCCCATAAAAACATAATAGCTGTCCTCTGGTGCCATAAGCAATAAAAGACTAAAATAGACCATGGTTAAAAACAAGGTCAGCGCAATTTTTGGCAGTTTAAAAAACTCCCTGTAAAACCTCCAAATGAGGGACCTATATTTTTTATCCATAGCCTTCATCCGCTCGCTAATAACGTCTTGGAATCCAAATATCCCAAACTTCTTGAATTCCCTGTTTAGGGCATCATGAAAGGTCAGGTTTGGTGTTGCCTCTAATTGTTGCTCTATACCATTGGCTAAATGGTCTACCAACTCCGTTTGCAGGTCATAGTGTTCCACAAAGTGCTTTCTGGTAAAGATGTAGAGTTCTTGTATTTGATCTTGGTTTAATTTCATTGGCAATAACCTTTAATTAATACTCCAATTGGGGTTTACCAAATGCTGCATGCTCCTTATAAATTCTTCCAGTTCCGCTAACCTATCCTTCGTTTCCTTTACCCCGGCTTCGGTAAGCTTGTAGTACTTGCGCAAGCGATTCTCCACTTTGGCCACCTCAACATCCAACAACCCTTCGGCCTCCAGTTTGTGGAGGGCTGGATACAGGGCGCCTTCCGTGATCTGCAACTCCCCTTTGGTTAATTCCTTCACTTTTTGGGTAATCTCATACCCGTACATTTTCCCCTGCTCTTCCAGCAGTTTTAAAATGATGGTGTTTAAACTTCCTTTATACAATTTGGCATTTCCCATATATGAGATTATAAATCTAAATATAGTTGATTTTCGTATACATAAGAATATTAGGTATAAATTTTTTAGATTCCCATTTCGTATCAACGAGTCTTTGCTTAATTTTGCAGGAAAATTTAACTATGGCAGATTTTCATTCCCTCACGGTTCAAAACGTAAAACTTCTTACGCCAACTTCCGTTGCGATCACTTTTACCATTCCAAAAGAACTTATACAGACGTTTATATTTACGTCCGGTCAGTATATCACCATTAAGAAAGAGATTAAGGGAAAAGAATTGCGCAGGGCCTATTCCATCAGTTCTTCCCCAACTTGTGGCAATATTACCATTGGGGTGAAGAAGGTGGACAAAGGCGGTTTTTCGGACTATGCCAATTCTAAAATTTCTGCAGGAGATGTATTGGAGGTAATGCCCCCGGAAGGAAGGTTTCTTTTCAAACAGACGGATAAGGTGAAAAATGTAGCCGCTTTTGCTGCCGGAAGTGGAATAACCCCTATCATTAGTATTGCCCGCACTGTTTTAGGCAGTAACCCCAAGAACAAATTTATGTTGGTCTATGGGAATAAATCGTTCAAAGAGACCATGTTTTACACGGAATTGGTGAAACTGCAATTGGAATATGCCAATCGGTTTTTTGTTCACTTTATATGCAGCCAAGAACAGGAAGTGGATTCTCTTTTTGGACGAATTGATGTCTCAACGATAAATTTTGCCTTAAATAATAAGCACAAGAATATCATTTTTGATGATTTTTACCTTTGTGGACCGGAAGCCCTGATCAACTTGGTTACCGATACCTTAAAAGAAGATGGTATTTCAGAGGACAAGATTCACTTTGAATTATTTACCTCAACAGAAATAATGGATGAGCTTCCTGAACATATAGAAGGGCAGTCCCAAATAACTATAACCTTGGACGACGAGGAATTTACCTTTTCCATGGATAAAAAGGGATTGGTCTTGGACGCCGTTCTCAAAGAAAACATTGACGCCCCCTATTCCTGCCAGGGAGGGGTATGCAGCAGTTGCATTGCTAGGGTAACCGAAGGAAAAGCAGAAATGGCAAAAAACCAGATCTTGACCGATGGAGAGATTGCGGAAGGTTTAATTTTAACCTGTCAGGCGCATCCTATTACTCCAACTTTAAAGGTGAATTACGATGATGTATAATCCTTAACCCTAATATAAAAACCAAAAACACCACTTTCTCAGTGGTGTTTTTGGTTATAGGCCCTTCGCTTTTCCAACAATATCCTCTAATTTCCGTATGGCATGTTCATAGCCCACGGAATACGCTTTTTCTATTCCCTTTTTATCCAAAATCCCAATTAGTTCCAGTTCCTTGGGCTCAAACACCAGATCACATTTTTGTACCTTTTCCTTATTGATGGCATAGATCATTAAGGCTGTGGTTCTATTGGCGAGCTGAAAAGAGGTGCTGATAGCGCTCTTACCAATCTCATTTATACTGGAAACATTGCTTCCAATAATAAAATCGGAAGTATCGGCAATCTCACTATAAGGGAAATTATTCATAATGCCCCCATCCGCATATAGATTGCCATTTATGGACACTGGACTAAAAAGCGGGGGTAATGCGGCAGAGGCTAGTAAGGGCCTGATCAATTCCCCCATAGAAAACACCTTTTGATCTCCCATTTGAAGATCAGTAGCCACCACATAAAGTTTACGCTTCAACATGGAGAATGAGTCTTCGGGAAAATAATCCTTAAATACATCGAAATATCGCTCCGTATCCAAAAGGCCCGGTTTTAAAATGGTCATAAAATTATAGCGGAACAAAGGGGTCTCCTTAAAAAAGTAGAGCATGTCCGAAACAGAATTCCCATTGGCATAGAGGGCCCCAATCAAAGCACCCACACTGGTCCCTGAAATTACATTGGCACTAATCCCATATTCGTGCAAGGCCTTGAGCATCCCAATATGGGCCATGCCCTTTACCCCTCCGCCCGATAACACCAATCCTACTGATTTAGACTTTATTTCTGATAATTCCATTTATGGTGCCGACTTTATTAAATAACAACTGAATTCAAATTCCAATGATGAAAACACTTTGTAATATCCCTTAAAATTACCTATTTAAGGGATAAGAAACACTGATTTAAGTTTGTATGTTAGTAGAAACAACAAACCGCCCGGTATGTAGGTCAATACAGAAGGAACCCCTTAATTTTAAATTGGTCACTTCAACGGTTAAAACAGCACGGGCATCACCTACTTTTGCCGAAAGCCGTTTAACTTGTGGTCACAAAACTGACCAATGGGTTGGTTTTTTAGTTTAAAGCCATAATTCTTCCAAACCTTTTAATTTCTCGTGTCAATCTTCCCCATGCACTGCCAGAAAGAAAGAAAACCTGTTAGCGTATCCGCTAAACAGGTTTTCCAATAATCCCATTCCTATCAGGTCTGTGGTCATTAGACCTTCCCAAACAATTGTGAGCTTAAACTTTCACAATCATCTTTCCTTTGTTCTTTCCTTCAAAAAGATCAATAAATGCTTGCGGGGTAGCTTCAAACCCTTCCACAATAGTTTCTTTATAGGTTAACTTGCCTTCACCTAGCCATTGCCCCAATTGCTTAATAGCATCTGGATACTGATCAACGAAGTCAAAAATGATGAACCCTTGCATAAGGGCGCTATTTCGTATCAAAAAAGGCTGTACACTGACACTTTTTGGCAATTCGGTCTCATTATAGACGGATATGGCCCCACAAATGACCAGTCTTGCTCTTTTATTGATATTAAATAATACCGCATCCGAAATATCACCCCCAACATTGTCAAAATATACATCAACCCCATTTGGACAAGTATCCGCAATGGCCTTTACCATATTGTCCGTGGTGTTGTAATTGATAGCATCATCAAAGCCCAATTCGGATTTCAGCAGGGCCACCTTTTCATCGCTGCCCGCAATCCCGACCACCTTCAAACCAAGGATCTTTCCTATTTGACCTACCACACTTCCAACGGCCCCGGCAGCACCTGAAACCAATAATGTTTCTCCCTTTTTAGGCTTCCCAATTTCAGTAAGGCCCAAATAGGCAGTAAGGCCTGTCATCCCCAATATGCCCAAATAAGCAGATAATGGCGCTTTTTTGGGGTCTACTTTCATTAAACCCTCTCCTGTGGAAACCTGTTGTTCCTTCCAAGGCAAATTCCCAGTAACAAAATCGCCCTTATCAAATTTGCTGTTTTTAGTTTCCATTACTTCGGCAACAATGCCGGAAACAATAGGTTGCTGCAGTTCAAAAGGAGCAATATAGGATTTAACATCTCTCATACGTCCCCTTAAATAAGGGTCTACCGAAATATAGTTGGTCTTTAGGAGAATTTCCCCTGATTTAATTTCAGGAGTTGTTTCCTTTATAATTTTAAAGTCGGACATTTTTGGCATACCATCAGGTCTGTTGTCCAGTAAAATTGTCTTGCTCATAATTTCATTATTTATAGTGATCGTTAATGGTTCTTTCTGCCAATTTCAACTTGTATCGCATCTCTAAACTTTATGAAAATTGCAGGAGTACTAAGATACTTACAAAATGGCCTTTCATTCTCTGTGAACCGGATTTAACAAAATTATATAACTTTTGTGCCTATTTTTAACCTTTACACTTAAATAATTTCCCTTATCCCTCAATCTTAAAACTCACAAAATGTTAAATTTTTAAGGCCTTGTAATTAAAAAGTTTGGACATCGACCAAAACGTTACAATCGTTTTTTACGGAGGCAGACCAAAGTATTTGTTGCCATGCCCCAAAAAATCACACTTGACTACATCAGAAAGTATCAAACTCCTTAAATTTGAACAAACCCAGAGTAATGTCATCATTGCCGGATATAGTGGGCTTCCCTTCCTCCAAAAAATGGAAGAACGGTTATGGCTGAACCCTGGTGTCATAGGGATTCCGGCAAATGAAGAGGAAACAAATGGGGGAATTGAGATTTCCCATCAGTATTTTGAATATGATCATAAGACCGCAAATCATTTGATGATAAAAAACAATTTGCCCGAAGCCTATGCCGAAAAGATCCTCACTGGCTATTGGGATAACATAGAAATTCTTCCCTTGACCGAAAGGCAGTTAAAGGGAATTGCATATAATTTTGGTGCCTCCAAGGAGAAAACAGGACATACAGTAATTTAAAAACAAAAAAATGGCAGATTCATATTACGATCCAGCAGATTTACGAAAGTTCGGGAAGATCACCGATTGGAGTGAAGAATTGGGAACTAAATTCTTCGACTATTACGGAAAGGTATTCGAAGAGGGCGCCTTGACGGCGCGAGAAAAGTCGCTCATCGCTTTGGCCGTCTCACACGTGGTAAAGTGTCCCTATTGCATCGATTCGTATACCAAGGATGGACTGCAGAAAGGGATAACCAAAGAGGAAATGATGGAGGCGGTCCATGTAGGGGCGGCCATTGAAAGTGGGGCAACCCTTGTGCATGGTGTACAAATGATGAAAAAGTACGACAAACTATCCATGTAAGTTATACTATTGCAATTGCAGTATCATAGAAGTTACAAATAGAAGAAAACCCCTTCTTTCTGTAATCTTTTCAAGGTTCTGCGTACTAAATATTGAATACAATAAAAATGGCTACAAAATCTTTAAAAGCAAGACATGATGATCTTGTGATTGGTAACAAACAATTGGAAATCCTAAATGGTGGTATCTTCGAAGATGGGGAACTCCCCTACTTTAAAGATAAAATCGCCCAGACAGGTCATTTCCCCCTTCGACCCAAGAAGTTGGAGATACTACAGATCAATGTGGGCTATATGTGCAACCAAGTCTGTGAGCATTGCCATGTAGATGCAGGACCGGATCGGAAGGAGATCATGACCCGTGATACCATGGAACAATGTCTCGAGGTCATCCGCAATACAGGTGCCCATACGTTGGACCTTACAGGGGGTGCCCCCGAGATGAACCCTGATTTTAGATGGTTTGTAGAGGAAGCTTCCAAGGCAGGTGTCCAGGATTTTATTGTTCGGTCCAACCTCACCATCATCAGGGCCAATAAAAAATATTACGACCTTCCTCAATTTTTTAAAAAACACAACGTCCACGTAATTTCATCCATGCCCCATTATACACGAGGTAAAACGGACAAGCAACGAGGGGACGGTGTTTTCGATAAATCCATTAAGGCATTACAAGAACTGAACGCCTTAGGGTATGGAATGCCCGATAGTGATCTTCGATTGGATTTGGTATACAACCCATCAGGCGCCTATCTACCCGGAGATCAGGTTGCTATGGAGCGCGATTTCAAAAAAGCGTTAAAAGAAGATTTTGATATAGAGTTCCATAATCTCTTTACCATTACCAATTTGCCCATTGCCCGCTTTTTGGATTATTTGATAGCTTCGGAAAATTATGAGGATTATATGTATTCCTTGGTGGAGGCCTATAATCCATCCGCGGTAGCCAATGTAATGTGTACCAACACCATTTCCATAAGTTGGGATGGCTGGTTATATGATTGTGATTTTAACCAGATGCTGGACCTTAAAGTTGCCAGCAAGGTGAAACACATAAAAGACTACAATGAAGATATCCTTAATGATAGAAACATTATTGTATCACAACATTGCTATGGCTGTACAGCAGGTGCAGGGAGCAGTTGTCAGGGTACTGTGGCCTAAATTAGATCCTTTTTTAAAGTAAATTAAAGTGTAAATACACTTCATCCGAGATTAAAACCGACCAATTACCAACTGATTGGTCGGTTTGTTTTTTAAAATCAAGTCTTTTTTGTAGAAAATAACCGGTATAACGATTTTATCGTGCGATACGTCTTTTAATGTTTACCAAACTTGATTTCATGCTGTTCTTTGTTAGAGACCTAATAGTCTGTTTTACCCCAAAACCTAAATCTTATGGAAAAGAACCTAAAACGCATGGCAACCATGCAACGTATGCAAAGTACTGGACTTGAATTGTTTTACCAACAAGGGTATTATAATACCAGTATAGATGACATATTAAAAAAGCTATCCCTTTCAAAAGGAGCTTTTTACTATCATTTTCAATCCAAAGAAGACTTCTTCATTAGTATCGTTCAGAATCTTTTGTTTCAAAAGGTTTACACTATGCTCGTTGAACCAATTGAAGGCCAGGAAGACCCACTCAACGTCATTTCAAAAGCCATTGAGGACGCCCTTGAAACAGCAGAGCACAATGATCTGGATTATGGTTTTGTGTTGAGCAACTTTATAACCGAGTTCAATGGCAAGAATCCTGAAATCATGAAGTATCTTATGGATATCTTGAAAGTATGGGAGGTAAACCTAATCACAACATTACAAAAGGGAAAAAGTGATGGATATGTAGATAGACATGTTGATAGTGAGGCCGTGGCCACCTATGTGATCTCTTCATATATTGGGATACGAACCTTAATGGTGGATGGAAACCCAAGAACCTTGCGTTACAAATACATCCAACAATTAAAAAACTACTTTAAGTTGATCTCTCAAAAAGCCATAGCCTAAGGAAGAAAATTACGCGCCGTTTAAAACTAAATTTACTTTAACAATGACTGCCTCAGAGGTTATGGTTTCCATAACGTTTTCATAACCCTTGGGGAATTTATTCCCATAAACAGAGGTTGGAATAAAGGGATATTTAGTTCTATCGGCTAATAGGCCATGGTCCATGTCCTGCCCAAAAGGATAAAAACCGGCATATGGGTGGGTTACTCCCCAGATAGTAATAGTAGGTATCCCATAAATAGCGGCCAGATGTGCGTTGCCACTGTCCATGGCCACCATAAGATCTAGATGAGAGATCACAGCCAATTCCTCCTGAAAAGTAATCTTTCCAGCCATGTTTACACTATTTTTACACTCAGAGGCCCAGGCATCCAACTGCTCCTCTTCTTTTTCCCCTCCTCCGAACAAAAGAATTTTATACTCTTGACTCTCATCTAATTCCTTGACCACCTTATACATGGAGGATAATGGATACATTTTTCCCTTAAAGGCTGCAAAGGGAGCAATTCCAATCCATTTTTTAGTTTTTGGTCCTACAACATTTTGGGTGGTAGTGGCGATGTCTTTTTTGGATAAAGGGGTTACCGATTCTAAATTTATAGGAAAACCAAGTCTAGCAAAAACATCAGCGTAGCGCTGGTGTGTAGATTTGAGGGGTTTGAATATTTTTTGGGTACCAGAGGTGAGGGCCTTTTTTTCAGCTCTACCCTTATCCACTTGTACAAAGGGTATGTTGGTTAGCCTAAAATAGTTCTTTAAAATGGTACTTCGCAATACATGGTGAAGATCTGCCACAGCGTCAATATGTAGGTTTTTTAGCTCCTTAAAAAGTCTAAAAAGTCCAACTATTCCTTTATGTCTACCCCTTACATCGGCAGTATATACCTCAACATTGGGAATTCCATCAAATAAAGGGGTGAAAAAACTTCTCGTTAAAACGGTAATCTTGACATTTGGATATTGACCCACCAATCCCGAAAGTACTGGAACCGTCATGGCAACATCTCCCATGGCAGACAACCTGATCACAAGCAGGTGAGTGTTGTTTTCAGTATTTGTTTTGGAAGAATTACCCTTTTTGGCCACGAAGAATAGGGTTTAATTCCTCATCGTTGTACATTTTCATCTGTTTGTACACTTTCATGTATTTGTTACCAGCTTCTATATCCGCCAGTAATTGATCAATTGCCGTGGAAAGATCCTTTTTTTGTTCCAAGAGGATGTTCAGTTTTAGTTGACATTTTACCAAGTGTTCCTCTGAAGCATCGGTCCTTTGCGCTTCTTCCTTCATATGATATACCTTCAAGGCTAAAATTGAAAGTCGGTCAATGGCCCAAGCTGGACTTTCCGTATTAATGGTGGCATTGTATTTTTTTTCAACCGATTGGTATTTTT
>JBLGAT010000049.1:0-19909 GCA_047612485.1 Psychroserpens sp. | reverse complement strand
AACGGCGTCCCTTTTATGGTCCTTCGCCATATACTTTATACTTTGGCACTCGTTACCTTCATTAATAGATCAGATAAAATTTTTATATGGGGGGGTCACCAAGAAAAGCATGGTTCTTTACTTAAAAACCTCTTTGGTCTACTGGGCTATTTCAGTGATCGGACTGGCAGTTTTGTTTCTTTTTTTTAGTGGTGATAGCGAAACTTTTTTGTCTTTCTTTTTTTCCTTCCTGGCAGCCATTACATTTCCACATGTTTTGGTTATGACCAGATTGAATAAATAATATTATTACTACTTCTTCCGTTTATAGCTTAATTGCCCCGTATTAATATTTAGTATGTTTGGAGTATGAGCTTGCCCGAAATTGCTGTCCTTTTGTTCGTAACCTATATTTTGGGCTATTTTTTGTACATAATCTATTATGCTCTGGGATTGTACCATGTTAACCCACTTGTTAAGTTAAAGCGGTTAACGGCACAGGAAAAGCTGCTCATCATTCAAAGCTTTCCTGTATACACCAAGTTTTCTGCCCTTCAAAAACAAAAGTTCGAGCTGCGTTTGATTCGATTTAGGAATAGAAAACAATTTATGTTTCATGGTCTGGTACCACAACAGGAACAGATGGTCTTGTTGATATGTACCACAGCTATTATGCTAACGATGGGAGTCAAGGGTTATATGATTTCCTCTATAGATCGGATCATTATCTACCCTACCCATTACTTTTCTAGAATAAACAGGCAAAGTCATATAGGAGAGTATAACCCAAGGCTTAAAACATTGGTTTTGTCCGCAGAACACTTTAGAGCGGGCTTTGATTCCTTGGACGATAATTTAAACCTCGGTCTGCATGAGTTTGCCCATGCTCTGAGTTTCAATGCACTTTCCAAGCGCAGTAGGGAAGCGCAAACATTTACGATGGGACTGGAAAAAATTCAACAACTTCATTTTGATGTCCATTTTTTGGCCCAATTGAACAGCACAGCCTATTTCAGGGAGTACGGGATGGAAAATATCCATGAATTTTTTGCCGTTGCCGTTGAGAATTACGTGGAGACTCCCGCTACCTTCCAAAAGGAATTCCCGGTACTATACGGCATTATTGGGCAAATGTTGAATTTTGATTTTCAGCGGCCAATATCAAGAATTAAAAACTCAGTCTAAAGCTAACATTTGGGGTTATCCCCAAAGAAACACTTTCTATAGTTTGTATTTGGCTATCCTCGTTTAACCTATAATAGGTGTTCAATATATTTCTTTTGTTCAAGAGGTTGAGCAAGGAAGCACCTACCGATGCCTTTACCTTATTCCCCATCTCAAAATCATAGATAACGGAAGCATCCGTTCTCAGGTAGTCCGATAACCTACTACTGTTGTTCTCTTGGTAATTGATTGTATTGGGGAAGGTGGTCTGGTCAACGGCGTTGTCCCCTTCCTGAGGTTCCGTATAAGGCTTTCCGGTCCTGTAATTTAGGCCAAGACCCAATTTCAGGCCTCCATAGGTATAGGTGCCCGCGAAGGTTATGGTGTGCCTTATGTCCAAGTTGTTCGGGAATGTTTTTGGGGTGATGTCCTCAAAGGTGTAGTTGTTGAGATTATAGGCATAGCTCAACCAAGTGCTAAAGTTATTTGTTTTTTTATTGATCAAAAATTCGACCCCCTTAACATCATATTTTCCAATCTCCCCATTAAATTGGTTTTGGTTTTGAAATCCTTGGGTTGAAGTACTGATGCCATTTACCTCCTTATAAAAGCCTTGAATCCCCAAATACCAACTTTTATCATCGTAATTAAATCCAATGGAACCTTGCTTGCTCCTGGTAATGGGCAATTCATTGTCGTCAGATAAAATCCATCGGTTTTTCTCAATTCCCAGAAAGTTTTGTTCCAGATCGATGATCTGATTCGTTGACTGATTTTTAAACTCCCCCAATAGTTCCCCATTGAAATGTTTGGTAAAATTATAAACTAGGCTCAACCTTGGTTCCAAAATCCACTTCTTAAAGGTATCCAAGTTCTCCAAATAATTAAGTCGAGCACCAATCCTACCATTTAATTTTTGGTCCAAAGAGGTATAATTGAGTTCCGAAAATACCGAATGCTTCCTTAGAACACCTTTGATGTTGCTTTTAAAGGCCGGTTGGGTCACATTGGTGAAGTTGATGATGCCAACTTCTGTAAACGCATATCCATTAAGCATGGCCAGGGTATTGGAGAACTCATAACGGGTGTTCAGTTTTACCGATGTTTCCAATACCTGATTGTTTTGGAACAGTTGCTGGTTGCCATTATCGGTATTATTCTTGGCATCTAAATTATATCTGGTATAGTACATATTTAGATTGGTAGAAAAATTTGAATTCCATGTACTTTCAAGGTTGCCCCCAAATGAAAAATTGTTTTGATCCAGGCCACTTTGTGAGGATTGTGAACTGTCTTTTGCCGTTTCTGTATATGCCAGATCATTTTTGATATTGATGAAGCTCAGCCGTACCTTTTGGTTTTCATTTAGATCATAAAGCAATTTTCCGGAAATATCGTAAAAATAAAAGTCCTCTTCTCTTATGACCTCTGCATCTGTAGATTGGGAGTTGTTATCCTTAATTTTAGTATCCTGAAAAGCTTTGTCAAAAAAGCGGTTATAGGTGGGGGTGTTAAAAAAGTCGGTTACCGAACGTCTGGCAGAAAATTGAAACGCCAGTTTTGTGCTAAGGGGTACATGGGCAAAGACATCACCGCTGATAAGGTTAAAACCTGCCCCTCCAAAAAATGAATCATGTATATTGTTCTGGGACTCCATATTGATGATACTACTGACCCCATCCCCATATTGGGCGCTCGTACCGTTTTTAATGATGGTCACTTTATCCGTCAGATAGGGGTTAAAGGCAGAAATCAACCCGAAAAAGTGCCCGGATTGATACATTTTTATACCGTCCCATAAGATCAGGTTCTGATCATTGGTGCCACCCCTGACATTGATATCCGAGACCGTTTCATCTATGCTTTTAATGCCCGGTAGCGCTTGGACGGTTTGTAGGACATCGGGTTCTATGAGTCCAGGTAAAATTCCAAAATCGTCTATGGTCAATAATATGCTCCCATCCCTTTGTTGGCTAAGTCCTGTGGTCAATAGCTTAAATAGGATTACCTCGTCCAATTCCTCATAATTGGGCACCAGTAAAAGTTGTTGGCACGGGAAATGGTTCACCAATTCCTCTGCCTTAATATATCTTGTTTTATATCCTAAGAACCGTATCCGCAAAGTTGCTTGTCTGGGAATATTCTCTAGTGAAAAGGAACCTTCAAAATTGGTGACCATAGCAATACTGCTTCCCAATACTTCAATGGTGGTCCCAGGGATGGTGTTCGCCTCATAATTATCGAGCACTTGGGCACAGATGTCCACGGTAGTGCTTTTGTACAAGGTATAATAACGGTCACTCAGTTTTTTGACCTGTAGTTGAGTATGGTTTTGGATGCCGGTCAATATGACCGATAGATCGTCACTCTGTATGGGGGCAATCCACAAATTCTGGATATCTTCGTCCACATAGGAAAACTTCACATTAAAAGAGGATTCTAGGGCTTGGATATATTCTATAAGACGTATAGAAACGACCTTGCTGTTTTGCGCTTTGGTCGCCAAGGTAAAAAACAGCAGGAGTAAAAAAGTGGCATTTAAAATTTTATGGTGTTTCTTCGGCATAGAACACGACTTTATTCCCATCTAGTTTTTTGAACTGGATATTGGCAGGAACACTTATACTTTCTAACGCTAAATCAATATCTGTATTACTAAATGTACCGGTAAATAATTGGTTGGCATCAACATTCTTTATTTCTACAGTTACATTGTATTGTCTTTCAAACTCATCCAAGACGTAGGAAAGGGGGATGCTTTTAAAATTACTTTCATTGTTCATCCAGTAGGGCATTGTGGTTGTTGGGGCAATGGTAGGTTTTACCTCCCCGTTAATGGCCAAAAATGAAGAACCGGCAGGTACCTTGATCACAATATTATTATATGTCACGCTAACCAATCCTTCAAAACAGGTCACTTCAAAAAGCCCTTTCCTATTTTCTACGTTAAATTGGGTACCCAGAACAGCTACGGTTCCTTCATCGGTGATAACCGTAAAACGTTTCCCCTTGGCGACTTTAAAGAAAGCCTCTCCTTTCAGGGATACATTTCGTTTTTTGTCCCATTTCTTTTTGCTGAAGGAAACCTCGGAATCGGCATTCAATACAATTTCAGAGGCATCTGGTAAAAGTACTTCGGCCCGTTCTGCATACTGCGTGGAAATGGTTTCATCCAACGAGTTGAAATAAAAGATAGAAGCAACAGCAATAACTGCAATGGCGGCCGCAACCCGCATCAATTTTGTAAATGGACGCAATTGGATGACCTTAGATTTAGAAGATTCCCTTTTGTCCTTAAGGGAGCTCCATATCTTATCGGCATCGAATTTTGGAGCTTCCAAATAACCGGATACTTCCTTTAACTTCTGATAAGAGGCGTACTCAGCAGAATTTTTAAATTCTGCCAACTCCTCCTCAGAGAGTTCGTTATTGAGCCATTTTGCTAAGTAATTTTCTTGCATCTTACCGTTCTTTTCATAATTATAACAATCAAAAAAATAAATACCCTACTTTTTAATTGAAGTATTATAGCTTTAAAAGGATTAAGTATGACCGAAATAAAAATTCAATACCTCTTTATACTAACAATCCCACTTGTATTCTATATGGTATAGCACCTTTTAAATACCTTCAATTTGTTCCCTCAACGTTTTTAGGGCCAAATGCATCCGCTTTTCTATGGCCTTTACACTTACATTTTCCATTTCTGCAATTTCGGCATACTTCTTTCCGTCTATCCTATTCAATAAAAAGGTGGTACGTTGGTTTTCTGGTAAACTGTTCAAAGCACGGTCCAGTTTTTCCTGATATTGTTTTTCTTCCAACAAAAATTCTGGTGATTCATGCGATACCTCCAAACTCTTATCGGCATATTTCAATCGTACCTTTTCTGCTTTGATCACATTTAAGTAAAGATTGTTGGCAACGGTATAGACGTATGACTTCGCTTTTTCGGGCGCTACCTTGGCACAATTCTCCCAAAGCTTTATAAATGCTTCCTGAACCGCATCATATGCTTTTTCCTCATTTCCGAACTTATAATATATAAAGTTAAAAACCGTTTTAGAATTGTTGTTAAAGAGGTCGCTGTAGACCTCTTCTTTGCAAACATTGTTTTTGTTGTCCGTATCCAAGCGTAATATTTTTTTTCAAAGATATTTTAAAAAAATTAAAAAGGGGGTAGGGTTTTCTATAAGTGGGTTGTTCTATAGTTATAACACCAAATTAAATCCAAACATTATGAAAAAGTTTATTAGTTATCTAATGTATACCGGCCTACTGGTATTTGCTATGAACTTCACCTCATGTCAAGATGAGTTTGAAGAATTACCAACGGGAAATGAGCAAGAGGCTATTGCAGCCAGTTCATCTACCGCTAATTTAGTGGAACGTACATCTTCCAATGATGGTTCTTTTGATAATATTGTTGATGGCTCCAGTTGTATTGCCATCCAATTTCCCTATACCGTGGAGGTGGCAGGAATTCAATTGACCATAGACTCCATAGCCGATCTAAGATTGATAGAAGAAATTTTCGATGCCATTGATGGGGACGAAGATTTCTTGGAAATATTATTTCCCATCACTATTACACTTTCAGATTTCACGGAAGTGGTGATCAACAATAAAGAAGATCTGCGTGAAATTGCTGCGGATTGTAAAGAAGGTGGTGATGACGATGATATTGAATGTATAGATTTTGTATATCCAGTAAAACTGTACACTTTCAGTGCCAACCTACAACAAACAGGTAGTGTGGTTGTGAACAATGATTTGGAGCTTAGAAGATTCTTTAAAGGATTGGATGATAACGACTTGGTAAGTTTTGATTTTCCTGTAAGCCTTGCCCTATATGATGGAACGGAAATAACAGTGAACAGCAATGCTGAATTGGCGAATGCCATTGAGAATGCAAAGGATGCATGTGATGAAGATGATGACAATGATTATAACGATGACGATTTTAATAAAGAGCGTTTGGATAAATTCTTGGTAGCCTGTCCTTTCCTTGTTCATGAAGTTAAAAGGGATGGTATCAACCAGACCGATCAATATTTTGAATATGTGATGAACTTTAAGGAAAATGGAACTGTAATCGTTAGGAACAGAATAGGTGCAGCCCTTGAAGGAACTTGGTCCACTAGGGTAGGCGAAAATCGTGTCCTATTGAAATTAGAGTTTGATGTCTTGGTAGATTTTACCTTGGAATGGTTTGTATATGAAATTGAAGAAGGTAAAATTAAACTATACTCTGGTGAAGGCAATAAAATAATAATGAAGAAGGCCTGTGATATTGTTAACAATACGCCTGATACCCTTAGGGAGATTCTAAAGGAATGTAGCTGGGTAATCAAAAAAGTAAAGAACAATAACGAGGAAATTGATCGTTTGTTGGGTTACAAGTTCAGTTTTGGTGCCAATGCCGAAGTAACATTGAGCAATGGTGTAAACACCTCAACTGGATCATGGGCGATCACTACCAATGCACAAGGACAATTGGTTATGGCAATTACCATGGGCGACGAGCCAGGAGTTAGCTTTGAATGGTTGTTGAGGGATTTAGATAACAAACGATTGAAGTTTGAGATAGAAGGTACTGCTTATGAGCTGCTGTTGGAACGTCACTGTAATGATAACAATGAGGATGGCGATGTGATGGAGATCAGGAACTATTTAATGGGAGGTGCATGGAAAATTGCCAACTACACCATCGATGAGGGAGAAAATACATTTGCACAATATGCAGATTTTGATTTCTTCTTCTCTTCCAATAATGTAGCCAGTATTTCTGTAAATGCAGATCCTTTGGTAGATAATGGTTTATGGAGAATCATCCGAGATAGTGAAGGAAAATTAAAGTGCTACCTGAACTATGGAGAAGGGAATAATTTTATAACCTTATCCGATGATTGGGATATTGTTGCCGTAACAAGTACAAGACTTGAATTGAGAAGTGAAAGTGGTGATGGTACCATAGAAACTTTGGTCTTCGAGAAATAAGAACCACTTTTTTGCCCCAAATATTTTGAAAAGGGCAACTTCTTAACGAAGTTGCCCTTTTTGCATTTATATTTTTAGGGTCAAACTTCCCACATCCCATTGTTATTCTTAAATTTGCATTTCTTAATACTGCAAGACTATGTTTGATAATTTAAGCGAAAAGTTAGATAAGGCACTACACGTCCTCAAAGGGCATGGACAGATAACGGAAATAAATGTCGCTGAAACCCTAAAAGAGGTAAGACGGGCTTTGTTGGACGCCGATGTCAATTTTAAGATTGCAAAAGAATTTACCAATTCGGTCAAGGAAAAGGCATTGGGCCAAAACGTACTGACTTCCCTTCAACCAGGGCAGTTGATGGTAAAGTTGGTAAAGGATGAATTGATAGCGCTTATGGGTGGTGAAACCGAGGGCATCAACCTTTCGGGAAACCCCTCCATCATTTTAATGTCGGGTCTCCAAGGTTCTGGTAAGACTACATTTTCCGGAAAGCTCGCCAATTTTTTAAAGACCAAAAAAACAAAGAATCCATTATTGGTCGCTTGTGATGTATACCGTCCGGCGGCGATAGACCAGTTGCACATAGTTGGGGATCAATTGGGCATTGAAGTGTATTCGGACAAAGGCAATAGTGATCCTGTGGCCATAGCCAAAGCGGGTGTTGCCCATGCCAAGGCAAACGGACATAACGTGGTCATCATTGATACCGCAGGTCGTTTAGCAGTAGATGAGGCGATGATGAAGGAGATTTCCAACATCCATAAGGCCATTGAACCCCAAGAAACCCTTTTTGTGGTGGATGCCATGACCGGTCAGGATGCGGTGAATACCGCCAAGGCCTTTAATGATATTTTAAATTTTGATGGGGTAATCCTTACCAAATTGGATGGTGATACCCGTGGTGGTGCCGCTATTTCCATTAAATCGGTTGTTGATAAGCCCATCAAATTTATTGGGACGGGGGAAAAAATGGACGCCATTGATGTTTTCCACCCTTCCCGTATGGCAGATCGTATTCTTGGGATGGGGGATGTTGTTTCCTTGGTGGAAAGGGCACAAGAACAGTTCGATGAAGAGGAAGCTCGGAAAATCCAAAAGAAGATTGCGAAGAACACCTTTGGTTTTGATGATTTCTTGAGTCAGATCCAGCAAATTAAAAAAATGGGTAGCCTGAAGGACCTGATGGGAATGATCCCTGGAGCCGGGAAGGCCCTTAAAGGGTTGGATATAGATGATGACGCCTTCAAGCATATTGAGGCCATTATACATTCTATGACCCCAGATGAGCGTTCCAATCCTACCGTATTGAACGCCAGTAGAAAAGTACGTGTAGCCAAAGGAAGTGGAAGAACGGTACAAGAGGTGAACCAATTGTTGAAGCAGTTCAACCAAATGAGCAAAATGATGAAAATGATGCAAGGTGGTGGCGGTAAAAAGATGATGCAAATGATGGGTGCCACAAAGGGGATGAAGTAATTGAACCCTGATCAATAAATAATACCAACTAAAAAGAATACTATGCAACTATTGGACGGAAAGAAAGTTTCCAATGAAATAAAGGATGAAATTGCCATTGAGGTTTCCAAAATGAAGGAGCGAGGTGAAAAAGTCCCTCATTTGGCGGCAATAATTGTTGGTAACGACGGTGCCAGTCTAACCTATGTGGGTAGTAAGGTACGTTCCTGTGAAAAGGTAGGCTTTGAATCCACCTTGGTAAAAATGCCAAGTACCACTTCGGAATTGGAGTTGTTAAAAAAGATAGAAGAACTCAATGAGAATGACGATATCGACGGTTTTATCGTTCAGCTTCCATTACCACCACAGATAGATACCCAAAAAGTTTTGTTGGCCGTAGACCCTGATAAGGATGTGGATGGATTTCACCCTATGAATTTCGGTAAAATGGCTCTGGATATGAGCACGTTTATACCAGCTACCCCTTTTGGAATTTTGGAATTATTGGAACGCTATAATGTGGATACCAAAGGAAAGCATACGGTTGTGATCGGGAGAAGCCATATAGTTGGTCGCCCCATGAGTATTCTTATGGGCCGTAAAGGATGGCCAGGAAATTCTACGGTAACCTTGACCCATAGCCATACCAAAAATATCAGCCAAATAACATCACAGGCAGATATCATTATCTCAGCCCTTGGCGTACCCAACTTTTTAAAGGCAGAAATGGTGAAGGACGATGTCGTAGTCATAGATGTAGGAATTACCCGTGTAGCGGATGATACCAAGGAGAAAGGGTATTATATTACCGGTGACGTGGATTTTGAAAATGTGAGTAAAAAAGCATCTTTTATTACCCCGGTACCAGGTGGGGTAGGACCCATGACCATAGCCATGCTCCTAAAGAATACCTTATTGGCAAGGGAACGTCACAGAAGTAGAAAGTAATAAAACAATCTATATAGATGCCTCAATGTATTGGGGCATTTTTGTTTTATAGGAAGACGCATTTATGCTGTCATTAGGGTTGAGGACATCAATATCATTACTGTCGTCATAATTACAACTGCTCATGGCGACGATGGCGCCAAATACAAAGCTTACGGATAAAATTTTTCTCATAGACCAGAAATTTAGTAGGTATCAAAACCTAGTCCTATTTAAGGGATATAACGTTTTAAAACAATTTTTCATATAAAGCAACCCCTTCAAATCCCAGAAAAGGGAAGCTACATTTGGTGCATGATCCCATATTGCAAATGGTTGATAATGGTGTTTGATACTAATGCGAAAATGAGTATCTTTTCTCTAAATCTAACCAACCCATGAAAAAACTATTTCTCTTTGTTGCCGTCATTTGTTTTGCAGGCTGTCAATCCAATAAGGAGTTGTCCACTCCAATAGCCGTATCTGTATCTTTCTCTGATGCCATTGAAGAGGAGAAAATGGACGGTAGATTATTGTTGATGCTGTCCAACAATGACAAGACGGAACCACGTTTTCAAATTAATGATGGGCTCAAGGCGCAATTGATCTACGGGAAGAATGTGGAGGGAATGGCCCCTAATGATAAAGTAGTATTCGATGGTAAGGATTTTGGTTTCCCAATAGCGAGCATGGCAGATATTTCCCCCGGGGATTATTACGTCCAAGCCTTGTTGCACAAATATGAGACTTTTAATTTGTCTACTGGCCAGACCGTAAAATTGCCCATGGACAATGGGGAAGGACAACAGTGGAACAGCTCTCCTGGCAATATCTATAGCAAGCCCATAAAGATTACCATAACGGAAAAGGGAATCCCGGAAATCGATATATTGATGGATCAGGTAATTTCCCCAATTGAGGAACCAAAGGACACGGAGTGGATAAAGCACATCAAAATAAAATCTGAAAAACTCTCTGAATTTTGGGGGAGGGACATGTATTTGGGCGCCCATGTGCTGTTGCCCAAGGGTTTTGATGAGCACCCCGAAGCCAAGTATCCGTTGATGATCTTCCATGGTCACTTCCCAAATGATTTTGGCGGTTTTAAGACTACGCCCCCAGACCCCAATATGAAGCCGGAATATTCATCACGTTTCAATGTTGATGGGTACAACATCATTCAGGAACAGGAGGCCTATGATTTTTACAAGCGTTGGAACGAGCCAGATTTCCCTAGGTTCATTATTATCGAAATCCAACATCCCACTCCCTATTACGACGATTCCTATGCGGTGAATTCAGCTAGCCAAGGCCCATACGGGGATGCCATTACCTATGAGCTAATACCGCATATCGAAAAACAATTTAGGGGCATGGGCGAAGGCTGGTCCCGTTTTCTTTACGGTGGCTCCACGGGAGGTTGGGAAGCTTTGGCGGTACAGGTTAAATATCCTGAAGAATACAACGGGTGTTTTGCGGCCTGTCCGGACCCCATTGATTTTAGGGCCTATTGCCTTACGAATATCTATGAGGATAAAAATGCCTATTACTATGACAGCGACTATAAAAAATTGGAAGTACCGGCCCATCGCAATAACCTAGGCCAAATTCAATCCACCTTGCGGGAAGGCAATCACCTGGAGCTGGTCTTGGGGGATAAGTCAAGATCTGGGCAGCAATGGGATATATGGGAGGCTACGTATTCCCCTCAAGGGAAAGATGGATACCCGGTTCGCTTATGGGATAAAATGAGCGGCGATATCAATGCAGACGTGGCCAAATACTGGCAGGAAAATTACGACCTGCGCTATATTATGGAGCGCGATTGGGATAAATTGGGGGACAAATTGAAGGGAAAAATCCATATCTATTGCGGCGATATGGACAACTATTATTTGAACAATGCGGTCTATCTGATGGAAGACTTTTTGGAAAATACCACAGATCCCTATTATGAAGGGGAAGTGGCTTATGGCGATAGGGCAGAGCATTGTTGGAACGGAGATCCGGATCAACCCAATTACATTAGTCGTATGCGGTACAATACCATGTACGTGCCCAAAATCATGAAACGCATTGCCGAAAGCGCCCCAAAAGGTGCCGATCTGACCAGTTGGCGTTATAAATAGTGAGATACTAACAGGCCGATGATTCGTATAGTAAGGACCAACGTTACAGAACCCGACTTTAAAATGCTCGTTGCCCTTCTAGATGCTGATCTGGCCGAAAGGGATGGGGAAGAGCATTCGTTTTATGACCAATTCAACAAACTGGATCTAATAGAATATACTTTGGTAGCCTATCAACGGGAGCTTCCGGTAGCCTGTGGGGCCCTTAAGGAATTAGAGCCAAACGTCATGGAGGTAAAGCGAATGTACGTTATTCCGGGAAAAAGAGGTGAAGGCATAGCGAGCAAGATTTTATCTGAATTGGAGAATTGGGCACGGGATTTGGGCTACCAGAAATGTGTTTTGGAAACCGGAAAGAGACAGCCCGAGGCTATGGCCCTTTATACCAAGAATGGATATAAAATCATTTCGAATTACGGACAGTACGCCGGAATAGAGAATAGTGTGTGTTTTGAAAAAAACTTGACAGAGTGATTCAAATATGGCTCTGGGATCTCTCTTGGTTATTTGGCAAATAACTGCCCCATATCCTTGAATGATTTGAACTCCAAAGCATTACCGGCCGGGTCATAAAAGAACATGGTGGCCTGTTCGCCCACTTGTCCCGCGAACCTGATATAAGGTTCAATAACAAATTTTACATTTTTGGATTTTAAATCCTTTGCAAAATCCTCAAATTGCTCCCAATCCAATACCACCCCATAATGTGGAACAGGCACGTCCTTGCCATCTACGGGATTGGTGTGCAAAGCCTCCTCTTTGGATTTGGGCTTGTAGTGTATGACCAACTGATGGCCAAAGAGGCTAAAATCTACCCAATGGTCACTACTTCGACCTTCCTCGCAATTAAGGATATCCCTGTAAAACGTTCGGCATTCATCTAGGTTGTGAACAGGAATGGCAATGTGAAATGGATTTACTTTGGACATAGTAGCTATTTTTGATAAAAATAAAGGATTTTTATGACTTGAGGAAGTCAATAATTTTTTGGTTCACTTCTTCTTGATGCAGGGAATGCCCCAGACCGGTAGTTTTTAAAAGGAAACTATTTTTCCATTGGCCGTGGATTCTTTCTGCTGAGGAATAGGGGGCTATCAGGTCAAGTTCATCATGAACGATAAATCCTTTCTGTTCTATTTTTCGTGAAAACCTGGCCGCCGAAAAGTTGTGTACTTCTACCTCGTATTGTTCATAGATGTACTTTTCCAGTTCTGATAGAACAACATCGTTAAAGCTCAACAAATTTTGGTAGTGCTCCATCATTTCAGATAGTTCTGAAGGGGATCCCAAGGACACTAATTTTTTTATCCCGGCATTTGGGTACTTGTATTGGTTGTAAATGGTGGTCATCCCACCCATGGAATGCCCGATGACATAAGAAGGATTATAGGCGCCTATCACGGCATTGGTACACTCTGTATAAAGGGGCACGTTCAAAATATTACCAGAGGAATTCCCATGGCCTGGGGCATCAAGGCCAATAATATTGAAGTTGGCCTCCTGTAACTTTTCAATTAATATTTTCCATCGGAAGACATTGCTCTCCCAACCGTGGAGCAAAAGCACAGTTTCGTTTGTACCCGACCATTGGTACGTCTGTATATCTACATTGGCTGCATGAATGACTTGGTGCTTTGCGGCATCCAGATATTCTTTTTGGTGGGGCAAAACCTTACCTTTTCTAGGGGAACAGTAGAGAGTAAAAGCCTTTATCGCTGCCTTTCTTTTGGAAACGAGGGCCAACGTATTAAAATACTGTCCGTAGACAAGGGCCAAATATTTATAAATCAATTTTTCCATAGTACCCTATTGTTCGGCTATTCCTCCCTATGGACGGTATCCATAGAAAATGCAGGAAGACAGAAAGCGATGTATTCACAGGGACCATCAAAGGGATTGGAATATTGAATACGGGTGTTCTTTTCAATTTTTATGGACTGTCCGGCTTCAAGGATCAATTTCTCACCTTCGATTATAAATTGTTTTTTCCCTTTTATAATATAGGTGTACTCGTCAAATTCTGGGGTTTGGAACGGTTCACTCCATCCCGGAGGGGCTACCATATGGGCAATGCTCACTTGGGGATTGCCATCTGTGGCTCTTCCAAAATGTTCTTCTATGAGCTTCCCGTCGGTCGTAGGGACCACAAAGGGAGCTTTTTGCAGGGTGTATTTTTTCATTATATGTTTTATAAGTAGACCTCTCGACTGTCCTCGAGGTGACATTCATTGTACATTGAATTAATCCCAACCTACCATGATGTATTTTATTTTTGCCACATCGGGGATCTGTACCGCTTCAATATCACCGGCATGCGCATAGCGCAGACTTTCTGGCAATTCCTCTTTATCTATGGTGATATAGATATCGCTATCACTTAAAAAGATGACCACATTGTTCATGGAGGTCACGATTTTATCAATGGTGTAGTTATCCTTAATGTCCTTAAAGGTGCTTTGGAGTCCAACCCCTTTCTCGGATATAAAACGGGGGTCATAAATTCTGATATTCTCAACAGTAGGAATACTGTCCGTATTGGGTGTTAAGGTCAATAAGTGCACGCCTCCTTTTTTGAAAATCTGGATTTTTTCCTGTGCTGAGGTTAATTTGGACACATTGGTATCCAAAACAACGGAGTCTTTTTCGAAAAGCGCTTCCAAGTCGGACACCTTGGTGGTTCTGGTAACCATACCAACGGAATCATGGGTTATTAAAAATTCCTTATCTGCTTTTTCGCATTGTATAAAGATTATGGCAACTAGTACCAGGGCAAAAATATTCTTGTTTTTCATAGATGTTTAACGCATTACTTTTTTTAGCACTCCTAAAACGCCACGTATGAATGTGGCGCTGGTGAGTACCTTTATTATAGGGTTTTGTCGTGTACTTGTTCTTCTTGTGGATGTTCTTCTGCTAACAGTTTCTTTTTCTTCCTTTTCTTTCGCCTTTTCGGCTGCTATTTCAGCCCTTTCAATTTTCTCGTTCAGTATTTCATAGGCACTCTCACGGTCTATAATATCATTGTATTTTTTTACCAATTTAGAATTGTCTATGACAGATTTCAGTTCGCTGTCCGTTAGCACATCCATACGGCTCATGGGAGCCCGTAACATGGTTGCGGCCAAAGGCGTTGGCCTACCTTTTTCATCCAAGGCAGAAATCAGGGCCTCTCCAATACCCAAAGAGGTCAATACTTCCTTGGTATCATAAAACTCAGAATCGGGATAGTTTTCAGCAGTCAATTTAATCGCTTTTCTATCCTTGGCAGTAAAGGCCCTTAATGCATGTTGTACTTTGAGTCCCAACTGTGCCAAAACATCATCGGGTACATCCGTTGGGTTTTGGGTGACAAAATAAAGTCCAATTCCCTTGGAACGGATCAATTTTACTATACTTTCAATCTGGTCCATGAGTGCTTTGGACGCTTCCTTGAAAATTAAATGGGCCTCATCTATAAATAAAATCAATTCTGGTCTATCACTATCCCCTTGCTCAGGAAAAGTGGAATATATTTCCGCCAAAAGGCTCAACATAAAAGTGGAGAACAGTTTTGGGCGGTCTTGGATATCCGTAAGACGTAGGATATTGATATATCCCCTGCCTTCTTCATTGATACGCACAAGGTCTTCCACATCAAAGGATTTTTCGCCAAAGAACAATTCAGCACCTTGCTGCTCCAATTCAATGATCTTCCGCAATATGGTCCCGGTTGAGCTGGTGGAAATCCTACCGTAACTGTCCTGGAATTCTTTTTTGCCCTCCCCGGTTGCGTATTGAAGCACCTTTTTGAAATCCTTTAAATCCAAAAGAGGTAATTTGTTATCGTCACAATATTTAAATACCACGGCCACAATACCTTCTTGGGTTTCCGAGAGATCCAATATCCTGGATAGAAGGACCGGACCGAATTCGGAAACCGTTGCCCTAAGTTTCACACCATCTTGGTCGGATAGCGAAAGTATTTCCACGGGAAAACCCTTGGCTTCGAAGGGAAGTCCTATTTTGGCATGTCGTTCATCTATCTTGGGATGTCCAGGACTGGGCTGGGCAAGTCCACTCAGATCCCCTTTAAGATCCATTAAGAGTACTGGGATACCTTTGTCGGATAAATTTTCTGCAATAACCTGTAGGGTCTTAGTTTTTCCCGTTCCCGTGGCTCCAGCAATCAATCCGTGCCTATTTAGGGTTTTTAATGGAATTTTTACGAAGGCGTTGGTTACCGTTTCCCCATCCAAAATGGCCGAACCCATTGTAATGTAGTCGCCTTTGGTGGTATATCCCTCTTCAATGTGAGCAAAGAATTTGTCTTTGGTACTCATGTGGTATATTTTTGATAAAAATAGGCTAATTTTAAAGAACATAAAAGGGAGCTACTGTCAATATGGTAGCCAAATAATCACTTTGAATTATGAAAAATAGTTTATACCTTATTATCGTCTTGGCATTGACCGCAGTAACAACATTAAAAGCCCAAGAGAAATCTTCCATAGTTTTTCATGCTTCCCATGAGGAGAAAAAGCTATCCGCACCATATAGTGATGCCGTTTCTGTGGGAAATTTGTTCTTTTTGGCAGGACAGATAGGGATGGATCAAAGTACTAGGACAATGGTCACAGGTGGTATCAAGGCAGAAACGGAGCAAACCATTAAAAATATTGCGGCAGTTTTGGAACATCATGGAATGGATTTGGACCACGTGGTGAAATGTACTGTAATCTTAAGTGACATAAATGATTTTGCCGCCTTCAATGAGGTATATACCCAATACTTTACCAAAAAACCGGCACGGACTACCTTTGCTGCCAGCGGGCTTGCCGCCAATGCCAAAATAGAAATAGAGGTGGTAGCCGTGAAGTAATAATCACACAAGAAAATAACTAAACAAGACCTTTTTATTGCCTAGGATACACAAAGTGTCCGGTGTCAAGCCTATTTCCTGTTTATGCCATTTGAAGGGCGGCGATAAAATTGTCCAAGAAGGCAATTCTTTTTGTTTCACTGAGGGCATCAAGTGATAAAAACGGATTTAAATCTTCTACTTCTACCAATAATAAGGAATTATCCTTGAGCCTACAGGCATCGATACGCACAATACCTCGCTCCATATTGTTCCAGTGGATAAATTTTTCCGCAAAGTTAAAGTCATCTTTAGTAGCCCCATACTCTTGTAATTCCCATCGCCTCTCTTTATTAGGGGCATACAGGGCATATTGGAACCTATTGTTGAGGTAATAGAAGGAAACCTCATATTTAAAATCGAGGTAAGGTTGAATCAATCTGCCCTTTAAATCGATTTTTAGCACCTCTTCCTTGGTCAGGAATTCCATTCCAATGGAGTCGGCCCCATTTTTTAGCTTTATCACATAGGATTCAGGATTGCCCAACTTACCCAAATCCTTCACATTGTCAATGGTGGGGATGATTGGATACCCAAGATCCATTAAGTCCAATAAGTATTGTTTTCCTTTTATATCGGCCTTACCATCAAAGGAATTGAAGGTGAGGACATTCTTCTCTTTTGCGAGGGCAACAAACCGATTAAAATAATCTTGATAGCCGATAACGGAACCGGTATTTCTAAAGACAAGAACATCGGCGATATCCAAATAGGACAGCACCTGATGTGGATGGCCAATAAGGATGTTAAAATGTTTTTTTAGTTGGGAAGTGATGTAAAGATCTTCCTCATAGTATTTTCTGCCTTTGGCTTCGTAATAGAAATCGGTAACGTATAAAATGGTCTTCATCAAGCAAGTACTGGAATTGGTATGTTTCTTAGGATGGTCTTATAGCATTTTGGCTAAAATTTCCTTCATCATTTTTGCCGCTAAAAAAGCGGTCATGTTTTGAAAATCTCTGGTAGGATTATATTCCACTATATCGGCCCCTACGACTTCGGCATCGATATTCTGTAAGAGGTCAATGACCTGTCTCGATGTAAGTCCACCGGGTTCGTGGTGGGACACTCCAGGAGCAAATGCCGGGTCAAAACCATCCATGTCCAGGGAAATGTAAAGTGGATTTTTGAATTTTGGAATTCTGGATAGATTTAAATTGTTCATGGGGTGGATCTCTACCCCAAACTTATCGGCCTGCTCCGCTTGATGCGTATTCAAGGTGCGGATACCCACTTGTACCAAGCGAACTGCAAATCCGTTTTCCATGATGCGGGCAAAGGGGCAGGCGTGGGAGTAGGGGTCACCTTCGTAATTGTCATATAGATCTGCATGTGCATCAATATGCAGGATATCCAAAACCGGATATTGCTCATGAAGGGCCTTTACAATGGGAAAGGTTATGGAATGATCGCCGCCAAGTGTCAGAATTTTTGTGTGTGCCTTCAAATGGGTTTTTGTGATCTCTTCAATATCAAAATAGGATGTGATCTCAAAATCTCCCTTATCCAGTATTTGAACACTTTCAATAGTGCTGCCATCTTCTGCAAAATAATTCATGGAACCGGAGTGCAGGGCCTCCCTGATTAATGGTGGGGCAAGCTTGGGACCTTTTTGGTAGGACGATTTGTCATCGTACTGAATGCCTTGGATGATGATATTGGACATAGTATGTAAATTGTAATGTTTGATGTTATATTAAAATGAGATATTTCTAAGTATTTTCAATGGTTACCCAATTCTTTGGGATACCTATCGCCAACGAGGTTCAATTCAATTCCGTGCTCCAAATAGGCTTTTAGGCCGGCCAATACCCATGAAAATCCTTCAGTTGAATCTCTAATTCCTGATAAAATCTCATCTGGGTTACCTGTAAAACCCGTATTGGTGATAGAAACAAAAGTCCGGTAGTCGTCCAAGGCATTAAACTGCCATTCCACGAGCTGCTTTGAATCTCCCGAGCCCCATTCCACGATCAATAATTCGTTGGTGACCATTTTTAATACGTGTACCGGGATACTATGATCATACATTTCCCAAGTCCAATCTACGGTCCTTCCTTTTTCCAAAATCCCAGAGCTTTTTGTAAACCAGAATTTTGTTGTGATTTCGGGATTTGTAAAGGCCATAAAAACTTGCTCAACAGGTTTCCTAATCAGCATGGCGGTGTGTGCATAGTTGTTGGTATCTGTCATAACTTAAATTTTATTTTTCCGTTTTTTGATCTTAAAAAAAGGGGTATCCTTCGGTGTTTATAAGGTATGGCTAAGTGTCCCTCGACTAATATAACAATTAGTCGGAACTAAGGGGAGGAACGCGATAGGATGTTGAAAACTTTAAGATGGAAATTAAAGCAGGCCTGTTTAGATCTTCCATGGATTTCACCTTAAAATGACGGTATAATTTCCCGCTCCCTTCCAAGATATTTTTGGGATCAGGGAGTTCCGCCCCATAGTTGAACCCCAGCGTTACATGGTTATTAGCTGGCATTACCCAAGAAAAATGTTCTGTTTTTTTCTTTTCCCCTGTGCCATACCCAGCTATTTTTTGTGTGGTCCATATCACTTATACTGCCTCGGGCAACACGCTTAAAATAAACTGCCTTGTTGCTCTTGCCAATCCCTGTATGTCCGGGGATTGGCCTTCAATAATCTGCTCAAATGCTTCGCCTATTCCCATCGGAGATTATTTTGTAAGTAAAGGCTCTAAAACGGGCCATACGTTCTTATATGCCACTATTTTTTGGCCTTCCACTGTAGGGTGGATACCATCTGCTTGGTTCAAGTACGGGATTCCGGCCACGTCCTCCAATAGAAATGGGATCAGTGCGGCATTGTTCTTTGTAGCCAGTTCTGGGAATATCGCTTTAAATTCAGAAGTATAGTCCGTTCCCATATTAGGGGGAATCTGCATTCCCGCCAAGACTATAATTGTTTTAGGATTTTTGGATCGGACCTTATCAATGATGGTCTGCAGATTGCTGCGGGTCTCTTCCAACGGAATGCCCCGAAGCCCGTCATTGGCGCCCAGTTCCAACACAAAAACAGCTACATTTTGGTTGAGGACCCAATTGATCCTATTTTTTCCGGCCGCTGTGGTTTCTCCGCTAAGGCCTGCATTCACTGTTGTATATGGAAAATTAAGGGAATCTAATCTTTGTTGGATCACGGCAGGGAAGGCTTCATTGAGATCCAAGCCCATCCCGGCAGTAAGACTGTTGCCAAAAAAGAGGATTACATTTTCAGAGGATGCGGAGTCATTGTTGTTTTCCTGTTGAATCTCCTTATGTATTTCCTTCGATTCTTTTTTATTGGCGTTTTCCCCACATGAAACAGCGAGGAGGCACAGTAAAAAATAAC
>JBLGAT010000048.1:0-20360 GCA_047612485.1 Psychroserpens sp. | reverse complement strand
TTTACAAAATGTTCAGAATACCCGTTGGCCACATCGATGCATATAAATTTCAATTTTGGATATTCGCTGAAAATTGACGCCAAATGCTTTGTATCTCTTGGACCTGTCCCAGTACTCACCGCAATATAATCTACAATGTCCGCTGGTGCATTTGCCATGAACTTATTCCATTGGGAAGGTGAATAATGTTTATGTATGGCCGTAAATAATTTATTCTTTGATAGGGCCAATGCCATTTCAAAAGTTCCGACCGTATCCATGTTCGCAGCCATAATGGGAATACCTGCCCAATTGGAATTACTATGGAGAAACCTAAACTCGCGTTCCAGCTGCACCTGGGCCCTACTTTTTAAGTTGGATCGCTTCGGACGGATCATTACATCCTTAAAACCCAATTTTATATCTTGTTCTATTCGCATCTATTGGAAGTATTTGGTTACTAATAAAAATACAATTTCCTTCCTGAACACAAAACACATAATACAATATTTAGATTTGATCAAGTTTTGTTGGCCCGAACCCTATACACTACATTTTGTATTCTTGGATGTTGGATTTTTCTCTATCTTACCCTTTACTAAAACCACCAGAAATGTCATTAAAATACCTTATCGCTATTTTGTTCTTAGGCTATATGTCCTGCTTTGCCCAACAAACTCCATTCCAAACCGAAAAAATACTAGCCGTTGATCAAGATAGATTGGAGGCCAGTATTTTTGAATTGGCAAAATTTGGAATGAAGGCCAATGGGGAAACGAGTAGGGTAGCTTTCACCGATGCCGATATTGCTTCTAGAACCTTCATTATCAGCCTCATGAAAAATGCAGGGTTGGAGGTCCATATAGATTTTGCCGGAAATATTATTGGTCGTCGAAAAGGTAATGATGGCACCAAAAAAATTATTGCCTTCGGTTCCCATACCGATACCGTTCCCGATGGGGGAAACTACGATGGATGCGTAGGTTCTTTGGCCGCCTTGGAAGTTGCCCTTACCCTTTCTGAGAATAATATAGTAACAGATCATCCCTTGGAGGTCATCATTTTCTCCAACGAGGAAGGTGGTTTGCTGGGCAGTCGTGCCCTTGCCGGGGCATTGAGCCCTGAAGCCCTCCTTGTCAAAAACAGCTCAGGATTCACTCAAGGCGAAGGCGCAAACCGACTAGGTGGCGATGTTTCTAAAATTGGGCAGTCGGCACGTAAAAAAGAAGAATTAGCGGCTTTTTTAGAATTGCATATTGAGCAAGGTGGCATTTTAGATGGAGAAAACATAAATATTGGGGTTGTTGAAGGTATTGTGGGCATTAAATGGTGGGATGTAGAAATCACTGGGTTCGCCAACCATGCAGGAACAACGCCGATGAACATGAGAAAGGATGCCCTCCTGGCTGCTTCTAAATTTATCATTGCGGTCAATGAGGTCACCAATAGTTTTGAAGGAAAACAAGTAGGTACAGTTGGTAGAATTAGTGCAGCACCAGGAGCACCCAACGTAATACCAGGGAAAGTCCTTTTAAGCTTGGAAATACGCGATCTTTCTTCCGATAAAATTGCTCAAGTTTTTAGTGGTATAAAGCAAAGGGCTCTGGCAATAGCAGAAGAATCCAATACAGCTATTGAATTTCATCCAATTGATGCCAATGCAAAACCGGCCTTGACAGACAGGACCATACAAGAAGCTATTGCTGCTTCCGCAAACAGCTTGGGTCTTTCCCATAAACAAATGCAAAGTGGGGCGGGCCATGATGCCCAGGATATGGCCCTTGTAGCACCAGCTGGGATGATCTTTGTTCCCAGTAAAGACGGAATTAGTCACTCGCCCAAAGAATTTACCTCAGCTGAGGACATGGCAAATGGGGCCAATGTTCTATTGCATACCATTTTGAAATTGGATAGGGAATTGGATTAAATGGAGACCATACAATTGAACCAAGGAGAATAATTCCTTACCACTGGGATACAAATGTCTTTGCCTGTTCAAACTCTTGTACCATATCGGCGACAATTTCCGCGGCGGGTTTGATATCGTGGATAGTTGCCGATACTTGGCCTATTTCCAATTCTCCCTCTTCCAAATCTCCCTCGAACATTCCTCTCTTGGCCCTTGCCCTTCCCAATAACCCCTTTAATTCCTCCACTGAGGGTGAATGGGCATATAGATTTTGAATGTCTTGAAAGAATTTATTTTTGATCAACCGCACTGGTGCCAGCTCTTTTAAGGTCAAAATGGTATCCCCTTCCCCTGCCTCTACCACCTTTCGCTTAAAGAGTTCATGGGAAGATGCTTCGTAACTGGCCACAAAACGGCTCCCTACCTGTACCCCATCGGCACCAAGGACCATTACCGCCAACATACTGCGACCAGTAGCGATACCACCTGCTGCAATTAATGGGATTGTAATTTTTTCTTTAACAGCGGGAATCAAAGTCAAAGTTGTAGTTTCATCCCTTCCATTGTGACCCCCGGCTTCGAAACCTTCGGCTACAACGGCATCAACACCTGCTTCTTGGGCTTTTAACGCGAATTTTACGCTACTGACCACATGGACTACCGTGATGCCTTTATCTTTTAAATAAGAAGTCCATGTTTTAGGGTTCCCCGCAGAGGTGAAAACTATCTTAACGCCCAGATCAACAATAATGTTCATCAATTGATCTATGTCCGGATATAGCATGGGAACATTTACAGCAAAAGGCTTCTTGGTCGCTTTTTGACACTTTTGGATGTGTTCCCGCAAGACTACCGGGTACATAGAACCTGCTCCAATGATTCCTAAACCTCCTGCATTGGAAACGGCTGAAGCCAATCGCCAGCCACTGGCCCAAATCATTCCTGCTTGTATTATGGGGTATTGTATTTTAAAGAGTTCCGTAATCCTGTTCTCCATTATTTTTTTATCAACTTGTATTCCTTACTGATTCCTTCCATTTCCAATTGAATGATGTACAAAGCCTTACTCAATTGCTCTACGGAGATGAGATTATCAGCTTCGGTGATTTCCTTTTCCAAGATACGTTTTCCATAAATATCATACAACCTTAGGATTGCCTTTGAAGCCCCTGAAGGCAATTGTATCTCCACACTGGTTTCCATTGGATTCGGGAATAAGATATAATCGAGAGTATTCTCCCCTATGACCTCTCCACCGTCTTGCCTATCTACCCCATTTAAGGTCATCGCAAAATCAAAATCTGGAATACCATATCCCATTTGTGAATTTGGATTCTGATAAAGCGAAGAACTCTCACGTACAAGTTGCATTATTTCCAGATTGGTCTTATCGGGCAAAGCGCTCCAAAATGAGGTAATCGCACCCGCCATGATCGGTGAAGAAAAAGACGTTCCGTTATTACGTACAATAGCATTATTTTCATCAACCACAGCCGCATTTCTGCCTATTGCCATACCATCTGGTTTTATTGTTCCCTGGGCATTTGGGCCGCGAGAACTAAAACTTACATAGGAGCCGTTCATATCAACTGCACCTACGGTATACACGTTGGCATCTGCCGGAGCAGTAACAACTCCCCAAGAAGTGCTGCCGGAATTACCCGCAGAATTCACCACCAATATCCCCTTTTCTATGGCGATGTTTGCCCCTTTGGAAATAAAGGTGGTATTCCCATCCATGTCCGCAGGGGTATAATTGTAATTGGGATTATCAAAAGTGCTATACCCCAAGGAGGTGTTTATCAGGTCTACCCCCAAACTATCGGCCCTTTCAGCGGCTTCTACCCAATAACTTTCTTCTACAGGGGTCTCAGTGGCCGCCTCCTCAGTTCTAAACAACATATAACTGGCATCTGGAGCAGAACCCACAAACTCATTCTCGACATATCCGCCCATATCCGACAAGACCCTTGTACCATGGCTATCTCCATCAGAACGGTAAATATTAATGGTACGATCTACAAAATCATAGCCGCCCAATAAATCATTATTGCCTCTCATACGGGAAAAAGCAGGGAGTTGATCCACATTGGGGAAGCCCCCATCCATTACGGCAATCCATAATCCTTCCCCTGTATAATTTGAGCGGTGCAGTGCTTCAACTTTCAATAGTGCAATTTGCGCCTGACTTTGGCCATAGACAAAATTTGCCTTCTGTGATAAAAATTTATGGATATGATTATCGCCACGGCTTTTCTTGAGCTTAGAAATATTTTTTTTTGCATTAAGACTTCGATCGGCATAAGAAATACGATCTACAAAATCCAAACTGGAAAGTGCTATAATATCATTGATACTCCCTATGACATGCACACAATTGAACCATTTGGATTTAGCTTTTACAAAAATGCCCGTTTGACTTTTTACTTGGGCAATATAATTTTCATTGACCGGGACATCCCTATCATCAACTGGAATTTCAAACCTGGTCTTTCTAGCCAAAGCTCTAGTACTTAAAATAGATTCTGGATTAGCCAAAGCACTAGCTACCGCTTCTTTATCCTTAAAATAAACCCAAGCATGTTCCTGAGCTCCTACCCCAAGTATGGTAAACATAAAAAAAAGGAAAACGATGTATTTTACCATATTATGAGATCACTCCAGATCCTATTAGTTCATCCCCTAGATACCATGCCACAAATTGACCTTCGGTTATGGCGGATTGTTTTTCTTCAAAATCTACATACACACCGGCCTCTGTTTGATATAAAGTGGCTTTTTGTAATGGCTGCCTGTAGCGAATTCTGGCCATGACCTCCATGGTCTGATCCAATTTTAAAGCCAAATCTGTACGTACCCAATGCAATTCCTCATTGCTTACAAAGAGGGTTCGTCTGTACAATCCAGGATGGCTCTTTCCCTGACCTGTATATATAATATTGTCTTCCACATCGGTATCAATGACAAACAAAGGTTCCTTTGTTCCCCCCACATCCAGGCCTTTACGCTGGCCTTTGGTGAAATAGTGCGCGCCCTGGTGCTCTCCCACTACCCTGCCGTCTTCAAGATGGTAACTTGGCTTTACGGCATAAAAGGCCAACTCCTCCTCTTTTGAATGAAACGTCGGGACAACTGTTTGGTAATGGGCCAAAGAGGAAGGCACCTCCACGATCACTCCTTTTTTAGGTTTCAGTTTCTGCTGTAAAAAATCTGGAAGCCTCACTTTTCCAATAAAACAAAGCCCTTGTGAATCTTTTTTATCAGCAGTGATCAAATTATTATCTGCAGCGATCTTGCGCACTTCGGGCTTGGTAAGCTCCCCAATTGGAAAAAGCGTCTTGGCCAATTGCCCTTGCGATAATTGGCAAAGAAAATAGGACTGGTCCTTATTACCGTCCACCCCCGCCAAAAGTTGATAGGTCTCAGAACCATCTGCATTGGTGATGGTTCCCTTCCTACAATAATGACCTGTAGCTACATAATCTGCACCCAATTGCAGTGCGATTTTCATAAAGACGTCGAACTTGATCTCCCTATTGCAAAGAACATCCGGATTTGGTGTTCTTCCCTTTTCATATTCCAAGAACATATAATCGACGATACGTTCCTTGTATTGCTCACTTAAATCAACTGTTTGATAAGGAATTCCCAATTTTTCCGCTACAATGAGCGCATCATTACTATCCTCCAACCATGGGCATTCATCAGAAATGGTAACAGTATCATCATGCCAGTTTTTCATAAATAAGCCAATCACCTCATAACCCTGCTTTTTTAGCAAGTATGCGGTTACACTGGAATCTACCCCCCCGGAAAGTCCTACTACAACTTTTTTCATCTTCTTCAAATCAATATGCAAAAATACAAAATTCGAAGATGTCATAATCTCTTTTTGCAACACCTATTTAAAGGTATAACCAAAAGAGATTGACAATCTCCAACAAATCCTAAATCTATTGGTCGCACCAAATCTCCATAAATAACAAAATAATATTCTGTTAAACTTTTTTTAAATAAACCTAAACAACCGAGCATTTTATTAGTTTTGAATATGTTTAAACTATTAATCTTTTTATTAAACAATACTAAAATTGACCTAATCAAGTAAAACGCCTTAACACATAAGGCGTGATTAAAGAAACTTGATTACAAATTAATTTAATTTTTAACATTATCATTAAAACCTAAAACATTATGAGAAAATTATTCAAATTAAATGTCCTAGCCTTCATGGCTTTATTTTCATTGTTCCTGTCATCCTGTAATGATGATGATGAGAATGTAGTGGATGAAGAGATGTTTACAGAATTTAACATTGTTGAATCAGCACAGGCTACTGGGGATTTAAGTAGTCTTGTTGCCGCACTTATTAAAGCAGATTTAAGTGCGAATAACGATTTAGTCAATACCTTGAGTAGCACAAACACTGAGTTTACCGTATTTGCACCTTCAAATCAGGCTTTTGCTGACTTATTAAGCAGATTGGATGGTTATGACTCTCTGGAGGATTTTGACACTGTAGCAGAACAAGACCTTCTAGCAAGCATATTGACCTATCACGTAGTGGCAGGTGCTTCTGTAAGATCAGGAGATCTTACAGACGGGCAGTCCGTTCCCACTGTACAAGGCGAAAGTTTAACTGTATCAACAGATGGAGGCGTATTCTTTGAGGATGCAGCCGGAGAGCTTGCCCAAGTGACCACGGCAGATGTAGAAACCGCCAATGGGATAGTCCATATTATTGATAAAGTATTGTTGCCACAAGAGGCAATAGACGCTTTAAATGGAGTTCTTTTGTTTTCTATAACGGACCTGGCTATTTCCAATCCTAATTTAAGCAGTTTGGTAGCGGCTTTGATCGCTGCAGATGGTGATTTACCAAATGTATTAAAAGGAGCTGGACCGTTTACAGTATTAGCCCCTACTGATGAAGCATTCGCAACCTTCCTAAATGGTTCTGCTCTAAGTGATATTCCAACCCCAGTTCTTACGCAAGTATTATTGAATCATGTGATTTCAGGCAACATTTCTTCCGAAGCTTTAATTGCTTTAGGCTCAGGATACAGATCTACCTTGGCCGATGGTCCTGTTGCAGATTCAAAAATTAGCATATATTTTGATACGGACAACGGAGTTGAGTTCAATGGGGTCTCTACAGTATCTGCTCCTGATGTAAAAGCAATAAATGGTGTAGTCCACGTTGTGGATGCCGTGATTGGTTTGCCAAATATAGTAGATCATGCACTTGCCAATAGCAATCTTAACGAGTTGGTAGGAGCACTTACCGCTGGAGGCAATACAACATTTACAACTTTACTGTCATCAACGGATGAATCTTTTACAGTATTTGCACCAGTAAATTCGGCTTTCGCAGATTTCACAAACCCAGATAACAATGAAATCAATAATATATTATCCAATCATGTTATCGTAGGAACTGCTGCACTTTCATCTAGTTTGATGAATATGTATGTTAAAACAGCTGCAACCAATGCTGATGATGACGCTTTAAGCATGTATATAAACACGGACGACGGTGTAGTACTTAATGGGGAAAGCAAAGTAGCAATTGCAGATATTGTTGCTGCAAATGGTATAATACACGCCGTGAATAAAGTTATAGATTTACCTACAGTTGTAGATTTTGCAGTTGCAGATGCTGAAAACTTCTCATCTTTGGTAGGAGCCTTAACTGCCGATGGGCAACCTGACTTTGTTGGTACTTTAAGTACTCCAAATGGAACATCCCCTGCACCTTTTACCGTGTTTGCCCCATTGAATAGTGCATTTGAGGCCTTAACCACTGTTCCTTCAGGAGAAGACTTAACCGCTGTTTTACAGCATCATGTTATTACAGGTGCCAATATTGTTTCTGGTGACTTGTCTGACGGCTTAGTTTCTCCAGCCACTTTGGAAGGAGACACACTAACCTTTAGTATTACTGGTGAGGCAGTGAGCATCACAGATGGTGCTGGAAATTCGGACATCAATATAGCAGTGGCCAACGTGCAAGCCATAAACGGTGTTATCCATGCTATAGACAAAGTAATGATTCCAGATACTTCTAATTAAGAGTTTTATAAAACACCTACTCTAGAAAATAAGTAAAGAACTATGATCTGAATTTGCTATGGAATAGTACTTTTATTATAAACTAGAATTAAACCACACTGCTTAGCAGTGTGGTTTTTTTTATATCGCGCTATCTGTTTGGTTTTTGATAACAACAAGGAAGAATCCTTTAACATACAATTATCGACCGTTTACAACTATCTTTTTTAAAAGGGATTACAATTCCGCATATTTACAGTCCCAAATCTTTCCAAACTATACCTATTGAATGCAAAAAGCTCCCTCTTTAAAGGGAGCTTTTTTTATTTCTAAATTCTATCTATTATTTATTTTTCTTTTGGGTTTCTGCCTGCTCCATCATCTCGCGCATTTTTTTCTGGAACTTACCTTCTTTTTTAGGCTTTTTCTTGTTCTCTTGGATCCGGGCATGGATTTTATCCTCATTAATGATAAACTTCTTAATGGCCAACATGATAAAGATGGTAATTAAGTTGGATACAAAATAGTACAAACTCAATCCACTCGCAAAACTATTAAAGAAGAACAACATCATTAATGGCGACAGGTACATAATAAATTTCATGTTCGGCATTCCCGGTTGCGTTGGCATATTCTGTCCAGTGGTCATCATCATATAAAAGAAGATGGCAACAGAGGCCAATATTGGAAATAGACTAACATGATCCCCATAAAATGGAATATGGAACGGTAATTCCGCTATGGTATCATAAGAAGAAAGATCATCTGCCCATAAGAACGGTTTTTGACGCAAGGCAAAGGATGTTGGAAAGAACATAAAGAGGGCGTAGAATATCGGCAGTTGAACTACAGCCGGTAAACAACCACTCATAGGACTCACCCCAGCCTTACCATATAATTTCATGGTTTCTTGCTGCTTTTTCATGGCATTGTCCTTATGCTTTTCATTTAGTTCGGTGATTTCAGGTTTCAACACCTTCATCTTGGCCTGTGAGAGATACGATTTATAGGTGACCGGGGACATTAACAGACGCACTAAAATGGTCATGACTACAATAGCAATACCAAATGGGAAGAAAGAACTTAAAAAGGTATATGTCGGTGTAAATATGTATCTATTGATCCATCCAAAAATTCCCCATCCAAAAGGAATGGAATCTTCCAAACCTAGTTCTTTATATTGTGATAAAACCGCAATATCTGTAGGCCCGTAGTACCAGTTCATGGTATAGGAGAGTTCTCCCCCTTCTAACTCCAATGGTGCCACACTACTGTATTCTTTGGTATATCCGGCAGTTTTACTTTCTTCCTCAACCAAATTAACAGAATTTAATTGAGCTGTTTCAAATGGTGTTTTGGTTGCCAATATGGAACTGAAAAAATGCTGTCTATAAGAAAGCCATTTAATATCCGTTTCCGTTTCCTCATCATCACTACTGTCAGAAAGCTTACTGATCTTTCCTTCTTCATGATTGTAGGTCAATCTTGTATATCGGTTTTCGTACTGAATACTTTTTGAATGACGAATTCCCTTAAGTTTCCATTCCAAATTAATGGCACCACTGGGATTGATAATTCCACTAAGGCCTTGGGACCTAACTATAAAATCGACCAAATAATCATTTGGCTTCATTTCGTATCGGTATTCCAAAAATTGGGAAGAAGACACTTTTGCCTTCATGGAAAGCACTTGTATGTCACCGTTATTGGTCAAGGTTGGTTCAAAATATAGATCTTTAGTGTTCAAGGACCTATTCTCATTGGTTTTAAACGTAATATCAAAAGATGCATTACCATCTTTCACCAGATATACCGGAATGGAATCGTAGGTGACAAAATTTTTCATTTTGGCCTCAACTATCTGTCCTCCTTTGTTGCTCACCGTTAAAACCACCAAGTCGTTTTCCAATACTGTGGTAGCGTCAGATGGCGAATTAAAGCCAAAAGCTCCCACGGCATTCTTATAACCTGCAACCGAAGTGGAGTCCTGCAAGTTTACACTGGGTTCGGTGGCCGGAATTTCCCTTGTGTCTTCCTCAGCTTTATTTTGAGCCTCTACCTGCTCTTGTTTTGCCTTTTGTGCCTCCAACTCTTCAGGGGTCGGCTGGTTTTGGTAAAACATGAATATGAGGATACCGAAAATCAGTACAAAGCCAATTATAGATTTTACATCAAATTTTTTTTCTTCCATCTAAGTTTGATTTACAAAACCCGCAAAGTGGTTACACCGTGCAGGCCTGTTTAATTTTAAGTGAGCAAATATATGTCCATATGTGAATTTAATGTCATTGTGACATTAAATTACTTTAATTTATGTTCTAAAGCTGCTTTTACAAACCCAACAAACAATGGGTGTGGATTGGCAACGGTACTTTTGTATTCCGGATGGTATTGCACCCCTATAAACCATGGATGGGTAGGTAATTCCACAATTTCGACAAGTCCTGTTTTTTTATTTACACCAGAAGCTAACAAACCGGCTTTTTCCATAGCCTCTTTATATTGGTTGTTGAACTCATATCGATGACGGTGTCTTTCGGAAATGGTTTTTACTCCGTGATAGATCTTTTGCACCAAACTACCTTCCTTTAAATCGCAGTCCCACGCCCCTAGACGCATGGTTCCTCCTTTATTGGTTACGGTCTTTTGCTCTTCCATTAAACTAATGACAGGGTTGGGGGTATTCGCGTCCATTTCCGTAGAATTTGCATCGGTCAGGCCAATTACATTTCTACCGAATTCTATTACGGCCATTTGCATTCCCAAGCATATTCCCAAAAATGGTATATTTTGCTCTCTAGCATATCTTACGGCCTTGACTTTTCCTTCAATCCCTCTTTCACCAAAACCTGGAGCAACAAGAATGCCGTCCAACTCCTTCATTTTGTTTGCCAAATTCCGATCGGTGATATGCTCGGAATGAATCCATTTTATCTTGACCCGTACTTCGTTTACCGCTCCAGCATGAATAAAGGCTTCAAGGATGGATTTATAGGAATCCTGCAATTCTACATATTTTCCTATCAATCCGATATTAACCTCTTCTTTTGGATTTTTATGTTTGTCCAAAAATTCATTCCAATTTGTCAAATCAGGAACAATATCATCGGGCAACCCTAATTTACGAAGGGTTACTGTGTCCAATCCCTCTTCTTGCATAAGGATAGGCACATCATATATGGTGGAGGCATCTATGGACTGAATGACGGCATCTCTTTTAACATTGCAGAAAAGAGCTATTTTATCCTTGATGTCGTTTGAAATTTCATGTTCGGTCCTACAGACCAAAATATCCGCTTTGATTCCACTCTCCATTAATGTTTTTACAGAATGCTGGGTAGGTTTGGTCTTAAGCTCTCCTGCAGCGGAAAGATATGGCACCAGGGTGAGGTGTATTACAATTCCATTGGTATCCCCCAATTCCCATAATAATTGACGTACTGCCTCGATATAGGGCAAGGATTCTATATCCCCAACTGTTCCTCCAATCTCAGTAATAACAATATCATATTCTCCACTTTTACCAAGGATCTGAATACGTTCCTTTATTTCATTGGTTATATGCGGTACCACTTGAACGGTCTTTCCTAAAAATTCGCCCCTTCTTTCCTTGTCTATGACACTTTGGTATATTCTTCCCGTGGTTACGTTGTTGGCCTGGGAAGTCCTAACATTTAAGAATCGTTCGTAATGCCCCAAGTCCAAATCGGTTTCCGCACCGTCATCCGTTACATAACATTCACCATGTTCGTATGGATTTAGGGTACCTGGATCCACGTTGATATAAGGATCTAATTTTTGAATAGTTGTTTTATAACCGCGGGCCTGAAGTAATTTGGCCAATGATGCTGCAATAATCCCTTTTCCAAGGGAAGATGTAACCCCACCGGTTACAAAAATATATTTTGTCTGTGACATGAAGCGTTAGATTCTTTTCTTAACGCAGGCAAAAGTACAAATTGCAGTCCGATAACACTGTTAATCTCTAGGAAAATCTTTTCTAATTTTCCTGATCAATCCTTCCAGGCCATTTATTTTGATTTCCAACATGGCTTTCAACAAATTTCCCAGCTTTCCATCAGGAAAACCTTTCTGCTGAAACCACACCAAATAGGGCTCAGGTAGATCTACCAGATATCTGTCCTTAAATTTTCCGAACGGCATTTTATAATGAGCCAGTTCTATCAACTCCTTTTTATCTGGGTATATGTTCATTTATTCAGAACTAAAAACTTATCTTTATACACGTACAAAATACATTTATTATGAAAAGGCGCACTTTTATTGGCACTTCAGCCGCCGCTACTATTGGAGTTTTGGCTTATCAAACTACCAATGCCCAAGAAAAAAAGCAAGATATGGGATTTAAACTAAAAAACAACATTAACCATAGTGTGTGCCACTGGTGTTTCGGGGATATTCCACTGGAAGACTTCTTGATAAATCTAAATGAACTGAACATTAAGGCCGTAGACTTGATGGGACCCAAAGAATGGCCACTGTTGAAGAAATACAATATACATTCGGCAATGTGCAATGGAGCCGAAATAAGTTTAACCGAAGGGTTCAACGATCCAAAGTATCATGAGACCCTCTTGGATAACTATACCAAAATAATACCCTTGGTAGCAGCAGCGGGCTACACCAATCTCATCTGCTTCAGCGGTAACCGCAGGGGAATGGATGATGTAACGGGTTTACAAAATTGTGCCTCCGCCCTAAAAAAATTAATGCCTTTGGCAGAGAAACATGGGGTTGTGGTTCAAATGGAACTATTTAACCAAAGAAACCATCCGGATTATATGGGCGATACTTCTGCTTGGGGAATAGAACTTTGCAAGCAAATTGGTTCGGAAAACTTTAAACTCCTTTTTGATATTTATCATATGCAGATTCAAGAAGGGGATATTATCCAATCCATCAAGGATAACCACCACTATTTTGGACATTACCATACGGCAGGGGTGCCAGGAAGGCATGAAATTAACGAAACCCAGGAATTGTATTACCCTGCCATCATGAAAGCCATTTTGGATACTGGCTATAAGGGATACGTAGCCCAAGAATTTATCCCAGCCAGCGACGACAAAATTGAAGCTTTGAAACAGGGCTTTTTAATCTGTGATGTTTAATATATTGTAACAACAACAACAACAACAACAACATATGGTTGTATATACGAACACTCCTTAATTCTCCAGTCCAAAAATCCTTTTGGATTTGTTCTATTTTATTGTCAACTGGCTGTCCTATTCCGCCTCTACAATCATCATTTTATCATAGGATACGATATAGGCCGATTGATTGTAATACCCAGATGATGCCTGTTTTGTGTAGTTGAACTTGTTCGCGGTATAAGAGGTCTCCCCTATATTTTTACCAGCTTCGAACAGGTTATTTTTATAGGCCAACTTCAAAAGGATGTCAAACGTGATATCAAAACCACGAACAGCATAACGATCTGGCTCCATTCCATACTTTCTCCTATACATCTTTACAAAAGAATTGGACCCCAACTCCTTTTCAACAGATGGGTAGGTGAACCCTAGATTAGAAAGATGAGAACTGGAAATAACATCATTTTCAAAGGCCTTGTTCCTATTGGTAGTGAACATTTTGACCTTGACGGTATCGGAAATTGTGGAATTCAATACGGAACTCACATGATAAATCGTATTCGGGTTATCCGACTCAAGAAATACCCAATTTTGTTTTGCCGAAATGACCTGCTTTACCTTTTCAATATCCAATGAAATATTATTCTTCAAGTTAAGAATTTTAGCTTTTGGAAATTTTTCCAAAAGTAGACGTTGGGTCCCTTTATTATTCTCATCGGCTATGATGACCATGTTTTCCTCTGTCCTATTTTCATCGACATAGGCTATCATTTTGCTCCTTAAAACCTCATCAGAGGGTATGGTAAAATATACATTTCGCAAGCTTATATCACTATTGGAAGCAATGGGAGCGATCACAGGAACGTCATATTGTCCGGCGGCCAAAGCCACTTCTTTAAGGGATTTAGAGTCCAAAGGACCAATAATTGCACTTATATTGTTTAGATTTTCCCGCAACATGATATCCTTTGCCCTTGTGGCGTTCAACTGGGTATCAAAAGTTCTAACCTTAACAGAAACCCCCAATTTTTTAATGGAATCCAAGGCTACCATGGCACCAGTATAAATTCCGAGACTGTATTTGGTGTCTTTTCTGCCCGCCATGGAATCTTTGGCCATTTCCTTATTGGAAACATCTATTTTATCGGTTCTGAAAGGGAGTAAAAAAAGAAGGTTAGGCTTGTTGCTGGTTTGTATACTATCTATAAGGCTAAACCTATCTAGCACCAATGAATTCTTCACTTCTAAATCTTGCGCCCTTTCTACAGGAATTTTAAGCACCATTCCGGCTTTCAAGCCATCTGTAAGTTTAGGGTTCAGTGCAATAAGTTCTCGATAATTCACTCCTAATTTTCGAGTTAAACCGTATTCGGCTTCACCTTTTTTGACTTCATAAAAAATAAAATTATCAGTATTAACAGCAGTGGTATCAGCTTTTTTTTGAGGAATTCTAATCACCATTCCTTCTTTTAAACCTCCATCTATAAGTTCTGGGTTTATTACTTTTAATTCTGTTTCTGTAGTCCCAAATTCCCTTTCTAAGGCCATAAATCCCTTTTTTGGTGGAACCGTATATGAAATAAATAGTTGTGTTCTTTGATTTTCAACAGTACTCCCTGCAATTTTAGGCAATTTCAATTGTTGCCCTTCCATGAGATAGTTATTGTTCTTGGACAACTCTGGATTCAGTTCCAACATCCTATCTATGGTAATTCCGTACATATTGGCGATGCTCCACCTTGTTTCTTTAGGCTTCACAGTGTACATTTCAAAATCAACCGCACTTTTAACAACATCGGCCGGATTTACCCGTCTGAACTTTGGAATCCTCAGATTCATCCCCTTCTTCAAATTTCCGGAGTACAGTTCTTTATTATAGCGCTTGATATCTTCTACAGTGATGTTGAACCTCTTGGCAATACCATAAAGTGTATCTTTTCTTCTTACCCTGTAACTGGTAAAACCAATGGGATTTTCTTGGATTTCTGCACTCCCCTTAACAACCTCCTTTGTCTTGCTTTTTACCACAGGGACATTTGAGTCGGTAGAATTAGGACCCATCGGTATTACAAGCACCGTATTGGCGACCAACGGCTTTCCTTGGACTATTTCCTTATTATATTTTAAGATATTAAACGGGGTAACCCTGTATTGTTTTGCAATACTCTCCAACGTTTCCCCTTTCTTCACTGCATGTGTTGCAAATTGCTGTGCGCTTATGCTGAAACATAAAAAGAGCATAAAGAAGCCTGTAATAAGTATTTTAAAACGTGTACTGTTCATCATTATTCCCATTCTATGGTTGCAGGTGGTTTAGAGCTAATATCATAGACTACCCTATTTACCCCCCTAACTTTATTAATAATATCATTGGATGTTTTCTGCAAAAATTCATAAGGTAGATTAACCCAATCTGCAGTCATTCCATCCGTACTCTCCACAGCTCTTAAAGCTACACATTTTTCATAAGTCCTTTCATCCCCCATCACCCCTACGCTATTTACGGGCAAAAGTATAGCTCCGGCCTGCCATACCTTATCATAAAGCCCCCATTCTTTTAATCCGTTGATAAATATGGCATCAACTTCTTGCAAAATGGCCACTTTTTCTGGAGTGATATCCCCTAAAATACGAATGGCCAATCCAGGGCCTGGAAAGGGATGCCTTCCCAACAGAGCCTTATCGATACCCATACTGGCACCTACCCTACGTACCTCGTCCTTGAACAACATACGCAATGGCTCCACCACATTTAATTTCATAAAATCGGGCAAGCCCCCTACATTGTGATGACTCTTAATTGTGGCCGATGGTCCTCCGGTAGCCGAAACTGATTCTATCACATCTGGATAAATAGTTCCTTGGGCCAGCCATTTGGCATCTTCCACCAAGTGTGATTCACCATCAAAAACCTCTATAAAGGCCTTGCCGATCGCTTTCCGTTTTTTCTCGGGATCGCTCTCTCCAGCCAATGCATCCAAAAAGCGTGCCGAAGCATCAACTCCTTTAACATTAAGCCCCATATCCTTATACTGGTGCAATACATCCTCGAACTCATTTTTTCTCAAGAGTCCGTTATTTACAAAGATGCAGTGCAAATGTTTTCCTATGGCCTTGTGCAGTAAGATGGCAGCTACGGTAGAGTCTACCCCTCCAGAAAGCCCCAATATGACCTTATCCTGGCCTATTTTTCTTTTTAATTCAGCCACCGTCGTCTCTACAAACGCGTCCGGTGTCCAGGTCTGTGCGACCCCAGCAATATGTACCAAAAAATTCTCCAACAATTGCTTGCCATCCGTTGTATGGTAGACCTCTGGATGAAACTGTATGGCGTAAGTTTCTTCTCCGTCGAATTTATAGGCAGCATTTTCCACATCGTGGGTACTGGCCAATCTCTTGGTATTCTCCGGCAGTTCCTTGATTGTATCCGCATGGCTCATCCAAACTTGGCTCCCTTTGGAAATCTTGTCAAAAAATGGTTCATTTTCCTTTACATAGGACAATTTTGCCCTTCCGTATTCCCTAGTATTGGATCCTTCTACACTTCCTCCATTAAAATGTGCCAAGTACTGTGCCCCATAACAGACCCCCAAAAGCGGTTTCTTTCCCCTGATTTGAGATAGGTCTGGATGAGGAGCATCTTCGCCCCTAACGGAAAAAGGGGATCCAGAAAGGATTACCGCTTTGTATTCTGAAAGGTCTTCAGGTAAATGGTTGTATGGTTTAATTTCGCAGAAAATGTTAAGTTCCCTAACCCTTCTTGCGATGAGCTGTGTATACTGAGAACCAAAATCTAAAATGAGGACGTTATTTTGCATGGGCAAAAATAGTGTTAAATTGAAAAATGGAAAGTTTAGATGGCAATAATTTTTAAGGTATTTTGTTATTCCGGCTTAATTCATGGAATCTAAAATAGCCCTGATGTCAGATTCTGTCGTATCCGGGTTTATAAAACAAAATCTGGCGACGGTTTCATAAACCCCTTGATTCTTCCATTTGGTCGGGGTAACCAAGGCAAATCCGTCCCTGTGATTTTTATAGGTCCAATTTCTATAATCTTCGGGAGACCATCCTTTTCTTCTGAACAGTACGCAGGATAGGCTGGGGTCCCTTACCAATTCTACCATCGGGTTTTCCTGAATAATAATCCCGGCCAAATTTGCGAGCTCTATCCCTTGTTGCACGGCCCACTCATACTTATCTGTTCCATGCATGGCCAAAGAAAACCACAAGGGCAACCCTCTGACCCTTCTGGTCAATTGGATCTGATAATCGGAGGGGTTGAAGCCGTGCGCCCCTTCATCCTTGAAAATATCCAAATATGATCCTTCCTGGGAATGCGCCTCTTTTGCCAATTCTGGATTTCTATAAAGTATTGCACCACAATCATAAGGAGAAAACAACCATTTGTGGGGATCTATGGTAATACTGTTGGCGCGTTCTATGCCCTTAAAAAGTGGTCTTGCAGATTTAGAGGCCAATGCACCGCCGCCATAAGCAGCATCTACATGAAACCACAAGCCTTCCTTCTCACAAATTGAAGCTATCCCATCCAGATCATCTATAATCCCTGCATTGGTGGTGCCGCCTGTAGCCACAATGGCGAACAGCCTTTTTCTCTGATGTGGCGTAAGCTCCCTTAAGGTGTTGGCCAGCATAGTGGCCGACATGCTATCCTCGGTTTCCACTAGGACAACATCTGCATCTATGACCTTTGCCATGGACTTAATAGAAGAATGTGCCCCGCTAGAAGTTATTATAAGTGCCTTTTCATTAATGTTATCCGTATCCTTTCTCCAATTTTCGCGAGCCGTGACGATGGCCGATAAATTTGCCGCTGTACCTCCGCTTGTAAATACCCCAAAGGCAGGTTTCGGAAGACCGGTAAGGGAAACCAGCCACTTCATCGCCTCGTTTTCACAGAAAATCCCTCCTGCACCTTCCATCCAATAAGCCCCATGGATGCTGGAAGCCGAAGTGACCAAATCGAACATAATTGCAGCTCTTGTAGGGGATGCGGGCACGAACGCCAAATGTCGGGGATGATCAATGGGAACCGTCGCTTTTATAAGCACATCCTTGAATAGGTCAAAAGCCTTTTCTCCACCTATTCCCGCCGAAGTAATGGTCTCCCCTACCAAACTTCTCAATTCCTCTTCCTTTTTGGGTTGCCCCAGCTCCGGAGCTGTCTTTGTTATTCTATTGATGACATATTTCATGACATCCAAAGTCATTTCCACCAGTTGTATATCTATGTTGTGCATTTGGTTTCGGTCTTTTGGCAAAGGTAGTGTTTTGCCACTTTTTACCAAGTGGGCACCGTTGATTTACTTTTGATCCAAAACAAAAAAAAACTCGGAAACCACCCCGAGCTTTTAAATCGATCCCGATCTCTTTCGGGAAAACTAACCTAACCACTATTATTTTAAACCTATGCTTATTGCACTGTCTATACTCTAAACAACTTATAAACAAAATACCCTACCCTGTTCTTTTATTTTTTATCTTTAATATTGAAAATACATGGCATATGAAAGGAACTTTTTTTAAGGAACTACAAGAGGAACTGCGAAAAGGAGCTACCGAAAACGGGCATCCCTTCCGATATTGCACCCTAGCTACGGTAGGATTGGACAATATGGCCAGGCTACGGACTATTGTCCTTCGCAAGGCCACGGATGAATTGATGCTCACTTTTTATACCGATAAGCGCTCGAAAAAAATCATCCATATAAAAGAAAACAAAAAGGTAAGCCTATTGTTCTATCATCCAGAAAAACTATTGCAAATACGTATTGAAGGTTTAGCGATAGTGAACAATGATATTAAAAGCAAAAAATTGTTATGGGATGCTATTCCGGAAGCCTCCAAAAAAGATTATACCACTTTCGAGGCCCCGGGAAAAGAAATCCAAGATCCGGATATCATTGAATATTTAAAGGATGATGACCATTTTTGCGTGGTGGAGATCCATCCATTCAAAATAGAGTATTTGAAACTAAAGCGTCCCAATCATATTAGGGTTCGGTATTCTAAGCAAGAATCAGATTGGGATGCACAATTTTTAGTGCCTTAGAATTTAATTCGAACCTATTTACCCCAATTCACTCATCATCATTAATTATCCATGGTCAAGATGGTGAACTCTCCCGAAAGGGGCTTTAATGCCTTCATCAGGATAGGAATCAATTCTTTCCCATATTCCAAATAAAGTTCCGAAAAATTCAAATTGCGTTCTTGAAGGGATTTATTGGGGAACAGCTCATTCTGTATTTCCGTCATGCGCACCACATGATCCTTCAACTTGCGTTTTTGGGCTTTCAACAACCTCTTTTCCAAACTGTCCAGACCTTTGAGCTGTTTTGTTTCTTGTGCTTTCACAGCGCCCAGAAACGATTTGTCCGTTTGTTCCGCCAAGCTGTAAAGTCCTTTAAACTGCTCTTTCAATAATTGTCTTTGAGGAGAAAAATCTATATCAATATTGGAAATTGTCCTTATCTTCTTATTGATGAAACTGCTTTGCTTTAAAAACAGATCAGCAATATCCAAATGGAGCTTGTTTAATTTATCGCCCTGTTTTTGTGTAATGACCAAGGCCGAATTCCTCAAAAGCAAGATTGGAAAAGTAATGCCCATTTCTTCAAAGGAGGATTTTAACTCCAACCAATAAGCCAACTCGCCCCCACCCCCTATATAGCATAGATTGGGCAAAATGACTTCTTGAAACAAGGGTCTTGAAATTACATTGGGAGAAAACCGCTCTGGATAATGTTCCAGTTCCTCTATAATTTCCTTTTCTGTGAATTTTAAATCGGTATCATTAATGTAATACAATCCGTTCTTTTGAATGATTCGCTCCCTTAGTCCTTCCTTCAAATAAAAATAATTAATTTCCCTAGGGTTTACCTGAATACTGTAATTCTCCGGTAAGTTTTCCAACTTTTGGGAGGTTGCGTTAACGGATTCGAATGCCGAATTTTCCAAGATGTCCATTTTGGCATATGGCACCAATAATTTTTTGAGTTCCCTGTCATCACCATCCACAATGACCAAACCATATTCACCAAATAATTCATTGGCCAAATACCTTGTTGCATCGGTAAGGTTATTGTGTTCCAAATATGCTTTTTTGAACAGCGCCTTTAATTCCTCTGCATTTTGGCCCATACCAATTTCCAAGGAAAACATGTCATAAATATCATCCAGACCATCCGTGTTTAAGTGACCAACGGCACCGGAGGCTATTTTGTTCCATTGCAATTTTTTGCCCTTGAAATTGAAGTAATTGATTTCGTCAAAATCAT
>JBLGAT010000047.1:0-20459 GCA_047612485.1 Psychroserpens sp. | reverse complement strand
ACTTTTACGGCCGCTTCCCCCATCTTTGCCCTTAATTCTGGCGTTACTACAGAGGATGGGGCCTCTTCCACTACCTTCTGGTGTCTTCGTTGGATGCTGCACTCCCTTTCGAACAGATGAAGGATGGTACCATGGGTATCCGCCATTATCTGTATTTCTATATGTCTTGGGGAGGCTACGTATTTTTCTATAAAAACTGAACCATCACCAAAAGCGGAAGTTGCCTCACTAATGGCCCTCTTCATCTGGGATTCCAGATCACTTTCCTTTTCAACGACCCGCATTCCTTTTCCACCACCTCCTGCCGAAGCTTTGATCAGTATCGGAAAACCAATTTCCTTGCCAATTTTCTTGGCTTTATTGACATCGGTAATAGCTTTGTCTATTCCAGGCACCATGGGAATACCATAGTCCTTAACGGCATCTTTGGCCGCCAGCTTGCTGCCCATTATTTTAATGGCTTCCGAATTTGGACCTATAAAAATGATGTTGTTTTGTTCCACTTCTTCGGCAAAAGCGGCATTTTCACTGAGAAACCCATACCCAGGGTGAATGGCATCTACCTTGAGTTCTTTGGCAACCTTGATTATCTTGGAACCCAAGAGGTAGGATTCATTGGAAGGAGGTTCTCCTATACATACGGCCTCATCCGCAAATCTTACATGGGGGGCATTTCTGTCAATGGTAGAATAAATGGCAACCGTTTTAATGCCCATTTTTTGGGCAGTTTTCATTACCCTAATGGCAATTTCACCGCGGTTGGCAATCAGTATTTTTTTTATGTCCATTTTTTATTCGAATTCTATTAATAACTGTCCCTTTTCAATAGCAGTTCCTTTAATTATAGGGACTGCCTTAATTACTCCTTCCCGCGGTGAGGTGATGATGTTTTCCATTTTCATAGCTTCCAGTATCAGCAAGGGTTCTCCCTCTTTTACCAATTGACCGGGGGCCACATGGATGTCCAATATCAAACCGGGCATGGGAGCTTTAATGGAATCTATCTGTTTGGAAGAACCAAGGGCGAATCCCATTTCCTTGATCAAAAGATCCAGATCATCGGTAATAGCAACATGATAAGATTTATTATTGATTTTTACGGTATATGCCTTTCGGTTCATATCCGATTTTACCACTTCAACCTTAAAAGGTTTGCTGTTTTGGAGAACGTGATATTGCAATGGTCCCGTGGACGTTGCATCCAGTTGTTCCAAATCTGCAATCGGAATGGTAAAATTGTAGGTTTCATCTACAGTTACTTCAAACTTTTTATTCATCAAACTATTGGTTTAGAAACATCTAGCCCTAATATTTTCAATTTAAAATAGGGGTAAGAGAACAATCAGCATCCATTTTCACAAGGTCTGGATAGCTTTAATAGCTTAAAGATATATTTAATTTTTAAAGTGATGAAACAATACTGTTTTGTTGTGGCCGATAATGGGAAAAGGATGGGTTATTTATAATTATCGTTGGGTAGGTTGAGCATGGTATTATGGGTGGTCTTAATTTTTTCAGGAGTGAAACCGGTTTTGAACATCAGAAACAGCACCAAATTTGTAAAATTAACTCGCAAGTAAGAATTGTAATCGTATTTTCTGGCAGAAACCACAAGGTAGTTGTTCACAATTTTATAGGGGATCTTATTTTTCTTGATCTTATGCCAAAACTCAAAATCTTCCATGATTACCTGTTCCTCATCAAAGCCTTCCAATCTTTCAAAATTAGCTGTGGTTATGAAGAGACACTGGTCTCCCGCACCAGTGAAAAGTCCATCTTTAGCAGTGAAAAATTCGTTTATTTTAAGAAGAAACAGGCTCTTATCAAATTTATATGAAAAAAGACCTGCACCATAGCCGTCACTGATGGTCTCATAAATATTGTTCAAGAATCCCTTAGGGGGAATAGTGTCGGCATGTAAAAACGCCAGAATACTTCCCTTGGCCATTTTTGCGCCCAAGTTCATTTGTACTGCCCTGCCTTTATCTTGGCATTGGATGATATGAAATGGTCCAATAGTTTTTAATTGCTCCGCCCCATCCGTATTACCGCCTGAAAGTATAACCAGCACTTCTACTTGTAAGGAAGAGTGGTGTTTCAGCTGTTTAGAAAGTATGCTGAAAAGGCCTTCAATATTTTCTTTTTCGTTATGTGCGGGGATGACAATACTGATCATACTCTTAATTCAAAAGGATTGTTCCTCTGATAATATACGAATGTACAAAGGTTAGGATTCAATTATTTAATGTGCAAAAGAAAAAGGCAACGATTCATTTGAAAGATATTTGGGTTAATACGGACTAAGAACCAAACCTAACACCAAAAATTTGCGTAATTATCTTATCAAACAGAAGTTCACTATTATGAAAGTACTCGGTATATTGTTACTCATTTTCTTGTATTCTTTACCATTTGAACATGCTGCTGAAAAAAGCAATCCACTTCAAAAGGTAGATTTGAATGAACTGTCGGAGCAATTTCTAAGGAGTATTAAGGAGGGGAAGGACACGAATGACCTACAGGATATATTGGCTAAAGCTACCTTGGAAGAACTTGATGCCCAGTTAAAAACAAACGATCATAAAACAGCTTTTTGGTTGAATATTTACAATGCCTATATACAGGTCATTTTAGCAGACCAACCAGAGCTGTACAATGACAGGGGCAGTTTCTTTAAAAAAGAACAGATCAATATTGCCGGACGAACCTTTTCCTTTGCCGAAATTGAGCACGGTATGGTTCGTAAATCCCAATGGGAGTACGGTTTGGGATATATCAGGAAATGGTTTCCCAATAAATTTGAACGCACACTTCGGGTAGAAAAAAGGGATTATCGCGTTCACTTTGCACTTAATTGTGGGGCCAAGGGTTGTCCGCCTGTGGCTATTTACAATGCGGATAGATTGGATGAACAACTGACAAAGGGCACCCAACGATTCTTGACCAAAACATCTGAATTTGACAGTAAAAAAAGGGAAGCTGCCGTAACCTCATTGTTCAGTTGGTTTAGAGGTGATTTTGGAGGGAAGAGTGGAACCAAGGATATTTTAATAAAGAATGGGATCATAAAAAGTACAAGGGATGTGGATTTAGTTTATGAGAACTATGATTGGACCCTTTTTTTGGATAATTTTATTGAACTATAGAAAGTTTCCAATAAACTTCTGATACCATGATTATATATTATTGACGGAGCAGAACAGCCAGGAAACTTTTCGAACCATTAAAAAAACGCACTGACCGGAAAATTTAGATAGGAAGTAGAGGTGTACAAAAATAAGCGTTTATGGTCTTCGGCCATTTTAGGACTTACTTTTTTCCTAGATAAAGCCATTCCATGGCAGGGGTAAATTGTTTGTTCCAAAATCGTTCGTTGTGTTCCCCTTCGGAGTCCGAGACCAATTTAAGATGTTTCTTTTTCTGGCCGGTATCAAGGATAAGTTGGTACATTTTTTTGGCCGGATCTACCGTGCCTTCTTCTTTTTCCCCAACCAACATAAATATTTTGGTATTTTTTGGGAGCGGATGATTATGTGTAAAGCCATAGACTTCATCAGCGTACCAATAGGAAGGGGAAAAGATGGCCGCCTTGCCAAAAACATCTGGATATTGGAAAAGGGCATAATGTGAAATCAATCCTCCCATGGAGCTTCCCATCAGGGATGTGTGTTTACGATCGGGAAGGGTGCGGAAATTACTGTCGATGAAGGGTTTTAACTGGTGTACCATAAATTCCACATACTCCTCACCTTCGGCCTTACCGTATTTCTTGTTTTCCCATGGACTCAACTCATTGATCCGTTTTTCTTCTCCGTTATCAATCCCCATCACAATCAATTTAAGTCCCGCATTTGCAGCTAAAGTGTTTAAGCTTTCATCCACGCCCCATTCCCCGGCATAGGCCGTGGCATTATCAAATAAATTCTGCCCATCCTGCATATAGAGCACGGGATAGGAGAGGTCCGACTCATAATACCCGGGAGGTAGGTATATTCTAATCTGCCTTGTGCGGTCTAATTTTGGAATGGTTAGTCTGTGTTCCAAAACGATGGGGTTGGCCTTCTCATTACGCTGTATACGGCTTGTATTGGATGATTTACAGGAAAAAATTCCTAGAACTATACCTAAGCACAGGACATATTTTAGCATAATGGGGTTGATGGGATTATACCTTTACTTTTTTAAATATCAGGCTGTGGTTATGGTTGATAGGTTGCTCTTTTTACAACTTTGTGACATCAATTTTAAAAAGTTCGGCAGCATTCTTCCAAAGGATAAGTTCTTTCTTATCTTCTGGAAGATCTAGTTGTTTTATAAAATTAAGATAGGAGCTCATATTGGAAATGGGCCAATCTGTGCCATATAAAAGATATTTTGGGTCCCCGGCATAGGTGATCATTTCTTCCAATTCTTTTTTCATATACCTTTCAAACTTATCCGAGAAATTCCCTAGCACCAACCCAGAGAAGTCGGCATGTACATTTTTGTTTTTGTAGACCACTTCCATACAGTCCTTGATCCAAGGGTTGCCCACATGGCAGATGACTATTTTCATATCTGGGTTGTCCACAGCCACATCATCAATATGTAAGGGATGGGAATATTTAACCCTACCCGTTGGTGAATAAGTGTCCCCTGAATGGAACATTACCGGGACATCGAACTCAACAGCCATGTCATAGACCACTTTAAGCCTATTCTCATTGGGATAGAAGGGCTCGTAACCAGGATTAAGTTTTAATCCTTTGATGAGGCCCTGTTCAAGAAAATCGCTGATTTCATATAGATCCCTATGGTTGTAATTTAAATAGCTGATACCGGCAACAACGCCCAAATTATTCCTGTCGCTTATAGCTTCCACAACTTTCTTGGTACTTGGTCGGTGCTCGTTCACCTTATAGGAAGTGAGCACCAAAGAATAATCTACTCTGTTTTCGGCCATAGTGTCCGTAAGTTGGTTGAGGCATTCCTCCAAGGAGACTACGCGGTCTTCATGGTAGTTGTTAATATGGGTATGGACATCGATGATCATAATTGATGAATTAGTTTACTGGTAAAAGTAAGGGAGCTTTTTAACAAATGGAATAGGTAAAATTAGGATCAGGAACTTTATTTTAGTCGATGTTCATGGCTTTTTCATACTCTAGTCCTGGGCCGTCACACTGGTTCCATGTGCTGCTTAACACCACTTTAGATTGTAGGACCAACACCTCCTTTTTGTTCCCAAGGCAGCTTCCAATGATATTGCTATCAGATACATGCGTCAGTTCCAATATATTCCCTTCTTCAGATTTCGTCACCGTAAAGGACCCAGAAGATTCGGTAAGATTTCCGTTTTGTTCCCTAGATTTTAAGAAGGTACCGTTGCTGTTGAACACATAGGATTCTTGCCATTCCATATCGGAGCCCGTGGTTTCAGAATTAGCAGTGTTCCCTGACATTTTGGTCAGATTCCAACGCCCTTGATAATCTTGATAGATAGATTTTTCCGAATGCTTGTTACAGGAGGATATAATAAAAAGAAGTCCAAAAAGGAATGTTGTAAGTTTCATATATGTTGTTTTCACACCTAGGCACATAAACATGCCATTAGTTGCGTAAGCGTTCTATTTTTCAAAAACCAAGGTTTCTGCTGTCGCCCCAAGTTCTAATAAAAGTTGGGTTATATTTTTTATAAAGACTTTGGGACCGCACAAATAAAAATTTTGGCCAAAGTCGGCAATATTTTTAACGAGGAAATTACGGTCTATTCGAATCCCACGAAACCCGACGACGTTCTCGCGGGTAAATATTTTGATAAAATCAGTTTTGAGCATTGCTTGTAATTCCTCCGCCATGATTACATCTTCAGATGTTTTATTGGAGTAGATCAATTTGTTGCCATGCAGATTTCTATGCTTATATAGATCCCTAAAAATTGAGATGAACGGGGTGATACCGGCTCCCCCGGCAATAAAGACGCCAGGGCCTTTGTACTTTATGGCACCAAAAACATCGTGAAGGATTAATTCGGCTCCTGCATTGATACTGCCCAATTTGTTAGTTACCCCATTATGATCATCGTAGATCTTAATCATAAATTCTAGATACCCTACGTCCCTTAGGGATGTAAATGTGAAAGGTCTTAATTGGTCTTTCCATTCGGGAAGGTTAATGGAGACTTCAGTTGCCTGCCCTGGAATAAAATCATATCCCGCAGGTTTTTCCACAGTAAAACGTTTTACATCATGTGTGATAAAGTGTGCCTCTAATATTTTTACGATGTGCTGGCTCATGGTACCTTAATGGTCAGGTTCACTTACAATTATATTAAGATAATGAATTATTTACTAGGTGATAGATTCCTATTACGGTTAATGTCATAATTTATGATACTAGAATCTTAAAGAAATATTTACCGAAGATGGGATGCTATTGGATTAAAAGTTTTCCTTCTTCCGTATATGCGAAGTTTAAATCAGGTAAGTATTGTTTTTACCCGAGGCCATAGATTCAATTTTTTATTCTAGATTAAGTATGGGCCAAATTCAGCGTTTTAAGTGTATCCCCTTATAAATTAGGGATTACTAAAGAAAAATTCTAAGATTTCTACAAGATCATCGCCCTTATCGATTTTTAATTTATGGTCTTTAATAAATTTTTTTATAGATTTTGAATGATTCGGGAACAAATCCAAGAAATTCCTGACTTTAAATGGTATTCTGAGAAGCTGGTCAGATTTCGCTTTAAAATCCGTGATATAATATATCCTTTTTTGTTTTACGAACATCGCAGGTTTGCTGGCTTGATATCCCTGAGCTTTTACTGCTTTTGAAAATTCAACTTTTTCTTTAAGGTACAGCCTATAATTCTCTTTCTTGGCTATTAATTCGAAAAAGGATGTTTTGGGATTGCCTTTATCATTAATGTAACTTTTTGTTTCAAATAATTTATCAGAACCATCCAGCAGGGTTATGGTATAGGGTTCCGTATCTGGTAAAACAACAACCTTGTTTTCATCAACCATAATTTCTACCCTATCTTCAAAGGCATCAAAGCGCACCAATTTGGTTTCACTGATGTCATTAATTTTGGCAGGGGTGAAATTTTCGTTTAGATAAGGGCTACCGGCCGGAGAATTGTATTTGGTTTTATACAAGTCTGGAGAATAGTAGACATCTCCAAAATTGCCTCGAAGTTCTATTTGGCCATAGGTAGTAAGATTTAAAAATAAAAATCCAAATAATAATACGTGCTTCATCATAATATTCAAAAGGTTGGACGATGAGAGGTTAAGTGGTCCGGATACATTTTTGTTATAAAGCGTTAACGGCCTAATTTTTGAATTTTCAACTCAAAGCCAAATTTCATATTTAGCCTAATTAACAAATTCTCCCAAGCTCTTAAATTTAGCAATTTTTACATCATGAAGCTCAGGTTTTAACTTGTTTATATCTCAGATACTTTAGTGTATTTTTTTCCGTCAGCATCAACTAGAACGCCTTCTATCAAAATATAGGACAAGGTCTTGTCACCAAAGGTAAAATGGAATACGGTTTCTATGCGTTTTGGCCAAAACCGATTGGGTTTGTCATCTCCTTTAGTGATACATGATGTCCCATATAAAGTCTAGTCTTCTGTTTTTTATTTAGAGGTTTAGCTCTTAAATTATATTGGAGCGATTTATCGCCATGCCTCGATTTTGAAATTAGTGTTAATGTTATGATAAATAGGGTTAAACTGTTTAATCTTTATTTATATTAGTTTGACAAAACCATTATCATAGATACAAGACATGAAACCAATTCACTTTACCTTCATTTTTCTCGCCTTATTACTGCTGTTATCGTTTAAGCCAAATGTTCAAGAATTTCAGGGTCAGGCTTTTTATTTTTCTAAAACCAAGATGGATCTTGGTAATTGGGGAGCAAGAATGAGCGAAGCACAAAAAAAGCAAATGCAAGTGCGTTTAAAGGACAGGTTGGAGAAAACCTATGTATTAAATTTCAATAAGGAAGAATCCGTATTTAACGAAGAAGACAAACTAGATGCCATATCAGGTGCAACAGATTCTTGGGGAAAGAATTTTTCCCAGGGCGAGCAATATAAGAATGTTAAAGAAAATGCCCTTGTACAGAGTCAAGAATTCTATGGCAAACAATTTTTGGTAAAGGATAAATTACAGGATATAGAATGGAAGATGGGTTCAGAATCAAGGCAAATAGGACAATACACGTGTTTTAAAGCTACAGCTTTGATACCAACAGCTGAATTAACATGGTATAATTTTTCTTGGGGTGATCTTAGAGCAGATGCTGAAACTAAAACTGATTCTACTGTTGTAGAAACTACAGAGCCTGAAATAAAATTGACTGAAGTTGAAGCGTGGTATACGCCCCAAATACCGGTTAGTCATGGCCCAGGAGAATACTGGGGGCTTCCAGGTCTTATTTTAGAAGTAAGTGCAGAAAACACTACCATGCTTTGTTCTAAAATTGTAATGAATCCTAAGGATAAAATTAAGATCGAAGCTCCAGATAAAGGAAAGGAAATTACAAAAAGCGCCTATCAAGAGACCATACAAGGAAAGATGCTCGAAATGAGAAACAACCGAGGAAGAAGAAGAGGTTGATATATCCGCATTGAAAATAATAACCCACCTACCCAGTAACACACCATCATGAAAAAAATATGTTGTATTGCGCTACTTTTTGTAGCAAGCATTTCCTATGCTCAAATTAAGTTTGAAGGTGTAGTCAAGGATACGTTCAATATCCCTTTAGACTTGGCAAATGTGATCGCTATAAATCAGGCAACAAGTGGTTTGGAATCATACGGTATAACGGACGAGAAAGGCAAATTCAAGTTGGCTTTGGGAAAGAACGGCTCCTATAAAATACAGATCAGCTATGTAGGAATGAAGACTTTTGAAGAGATCCTTTCAACCAAAGAAAATGATATAACAAAAGATTATATACTTCAACCCGAAAATGCTTTGGATGAGGTAGAACTTATCTACGAAATGCCGGTAACTGTAAAGGGAGATACCTTGGTTTACAATGCTGACTCTTTTCAGAATGGGACAGAACGAAAGTTAGAGGATATTCTTGCAAAGTTGCCAGGTGTCGAGATCAATGAAGATGGCCAAATAGAAGTGGAAGGTAAAGTGGTCAATAAGCTAATGGTCAACGGAAAGGACTTTTTTGATGGGGACACCAAATTAGCGACCAAGAACATTCCGTCAAAAGCGGTAGATAAGATACAGGTGTTGCGTAATTATTCTGAAGTTGGTCAACTTAGTGGTGTGAGCAACAACCAAGATAATGTGGCCCTGAACATTAAGCTCAAGGAAGGAAAAGAGAACTTTTGGTTTGGTAATGTGACGGCCGGAGCGGGAACTTCACCAGATGACGAGCTTTATTTAGTGCAGCCTAAGCTATTTTATTACAATCCAAAGTACAGTCTTAATTTTATTGGGGACATGAACAATACGGGTGAGGTGGCTTTGACAAGGAATGACATTCGGAACTTTGGTGGCGGTTTTAGGGCGCCAAGTAGGAGTAGCGGAACCAGCATAAATCTTGGGGATAACAGCCTAAATTTCTTGACGGGTAGGGGAGACGCATTAAAAATTGAGAATAAATTAGCAACGGGTAACTTTAGTTATTCTCCTAATCGGGCTTTGGATCTAAGTGGATTTCTTATTTATAACAGTAGTCGCATTCTTTCCAAAGAAACGAGTTTTGTGCAATATACAGATCCAGACTTGGGTATACCAGACGAGGCCACGGAACAAACTAGCAATGAACGTTCTAATCAAACATTGTTGAAACTAAGCGCATCGTATAAACCCAATATCAATAATCAATTGGATTATGACATTTTGGGTCGTATATCAAACGATGGACAAAACCAAAATATTTTTTCTTCGGTCATCGGAAATACGGTTCAGGTAGATGAGGTGAAGCCATACAGCATCAATCAAAATATAAATTATTATTACACACTTAATGAAACCAATATTTTCGCTTTTGAAGCTCAGCATTTGTTAAAAAACGAGGATCCGTTTTACAATGCCCTTTTGGTCAATGACCCCAATGGTGCAGATGCCTTTGATACCACCGCGGAGGCTTTGGGTCTAGATACTTCCTTGACTAATTACGATCTTGGCCAAAATAGGCGCATTAATTCCAATCAAGTGGATGCCAAATTAGATTATTACAACATCCTTAATGCCAAAAGCAATATCAATCTCACACTAGGGACCATCTTGAGTCGTCAAGAATTTAATTCCAATATTTTCCAGTTTTTAGGTGATGGATCTCAGTTCAGCCCAACGCCAACATTCAATGAGGGACGGGCAACTAACGATACAGAGTATAATTTCAGCGATGTATATCTGGGAGTGCATTACCGATTGAAATCTGGTAAATTCACGATCACACCCGGATTTTCTTTACATGCATACGGAAACAAGAACACCCAATTCGGGGAAATCTTAAAGGATAACTTCTTACGGTTTTTACCGGATTTCGAAACGCGAATACAGCTAAAAAAGAGCGAGGCCTTGACATTGTCTTATGATATGCGCAATCAGTTCACCGATGTAACCAGATTGGCAGAAGGGTTGGTATTGAACAATTATAATAGCATTCAATTTGGGCAGCCTGATTTGCAGAATGCCTTATCACATAACGTAAGCCTGTTTTACAGCAGTTTTAATCTCTTCAACTATACCAATGTTTTTGCCAGAGCGGCTTACTCAAGTAACATAGATCAGGTGAGAAGCTTAACTAATTTTGAGAATGTCATACGGACAAGTACTTTTTTCAACTCTAGTTTTGCAGATGAAAATGTCAATGTCTTTGGGCGTGTGCAACGAACCTTTGGTAAGATAAGAGCAAGCTTGAACACCAGTTTTAATTATAGTAAGATCAATCAGTTCATACAAGGACAGCAATCACTTAATGAAGGATACACACAGACGTATACACCAGGCATACGCACTAATTTTATGGAGGCGCCAAACGTTAGCTTAACGTACCGCTATAGTATAACCAATAATAATCAAGGGAGTCGTAGGACGGAATTCGTGACGAATGCACCATCTGTAGAATTTGATGCTTATATCTGGAAAGCAGTCACATTCCGTACGAATTACACCTACACCAAACAGAATATTGGTAATGGGGAATCGCAGTCCTTCCAGAATTGGGATGCCACACTTTCCTATCGAAAGGACAGAGATGCAAAATGGGAATATGAGATCAAGGCTACCAATATATTGGACATCGACTCCCAAGTGAGAAACAGCGCAAATAATTTGTCGGTGTTTACATCAGAAGCGTTTATACAGCCAAGATTCGTAACCTTTAGATTTGTGTATACCTTATAATCATTGGAGATTTGGTTATAGGAGTTGAGACCTTGGACCGTAAAATAGCCCATATGACTTATTTCATAGGGTTTAACGGAGTGTTAAACTTCTCCCAACTAGGTAATGTCCTGGCTTTTTTTACGTCTAGTATGGTGTGTATATAAGGGTGCTTATTGCATCCATCACAACAGATGATTTAAAGTAGTAAGTAATGAAGAATACAAAGCAGAAACTAAAGGATAATGGCACTAGTATAGATAAGCCATCAACCCGTCACGAGAGCTGGAGAAATCACAGAAGACATAATGCATTAAAACTAATAAGATTTTCTTAAGGGCTAAGAATTTTTGTAATTAAAAAGGGGGCGAAAGCCCTCTTTTTTTTCGACCAACATGGGAATCCGAATACGCAAACTTGCTCAAAAGTCCGTTTGTTTTTTAAGTCTGTCCGAATTGGAAGTCTTATGATTGTTTTCAGTCGATTTTGTTTAATCCGACAGCCCTATTTTTCTCCTACTAAATGTTGGGTAAGGTTTGGTATAGGGCACGTTTCAATGTGGTGTCTATATTGTTAGCTGCTTTTATTGGATGTATCTTCATTGTCTTTTTTACTTCCTTTTTTCATTAAGGAATTTCCAACTCCAGCACCTATGGCTATACCTACAGGAAGCCAAAGAGCTATGTTGTCTGTTGCAACACCAACAGCAGTGCCAATTGCCATTCCAATTGCTATTCCAAATCCTAGTTGTTTTTCCTTTTTCATATATCATGATTGTGGCTAACGCTTAGTATAAGAATAGTAGCCGTTTGAGCGGTACTTTCCTGTCAATTTACAAGAAGGCATAAGCGGGCTACAACATTTAATATTACTACTAATTCGGTTATTTTTTTATACATTGTTGTTTGCATCCATTTTTTGTCTGCTTGTTTACTTAACACCATTCATTAAAGTTATCGGTTTAGGAATTGTTAAAAAGTAAACCATCACAAATAAAGTTCCACAGGCTGTCATTATAAATGCAATTTTTGCTCCTAACCAAAACCAGATAAGTCCTGTAAGCGAACTTGCTATCATTGTACAAATACTTTGCAATGCAGTAAATGTTCCTATTGCTGTTGCTGTGTCTTTTCTGTCAGAAATATTTGAAATCCACGCTTTTGAAATTCCTTCTGTCGCTGATGCATAAACACCATATAGAAAAAACAACCCGAAAAAGAAATACAGGTTTGTATTTACTGACATACCAAAATATACTATCGCAAATAAGGTAAGTCCGATAATGAAAATTGTTTTCAGACCCACTTGATCAGCAAGAATGCCAATCGGAAAGGCAAACAAAGCGTAAATAAGATTATAGAAAATATAAACCCCTATGACCATTGTGTCGTTTAGGCCCGATTGCTTTGCCTGTAATAAAAGAAAAACATCTGAACTGTTGAACAACGTAAATATCAAAAGTCCGACTACCAATTTTCTATATTCTGCTGGACTAACATTCCAATATTTTAAAAATGAGAAAAAAGGTATTTTTATTTTTTGTCTTTGCTCATTTTTATTTTTGTCTTTAAGATAGAATGAAGATAGGACAGCAATTAGTCCAGGAATAAATGCAATAAAAAAAAGCGTCTTGTAGTCTTGCGGATAGTAATATAGATAAATCAAAGCAAATGCAGGTCCAATAACTGCACCTAAAGTATCCATTGACCGATGAAATCCAAAAATTTTACCTTTTGTCTGCGGTGTTGCTTCGTCCGAAAGAATGGCATCTCTCGCCCCTGTCCGAATACCTTTACCGAAGCGGTCAATTGTCCGAGCAAAAAATATCCAAATAGGGAAAGTAAATATTGCCATCATAGGTTTTGAAATGGCACTAAAAGCATAACCTATTTGTACAAAAGGAACTCGTTTGCCTGAAATGTCTGAAAGTTTGCCGAAATAACCTTTGCTAAGTCCAGCCGTTGCTTCTGCAACTCCTTCAAGTATTCCGATGAGTACAATTGAAAACCCAATTGTCTTTAAGTAAATCGGCATAATTGGATATAGCATTTCACTTGCTGTGTCTGTAAACAAACTCACCAATGATAAAATCCAAACTGTCCGAGAAATATATTTCAAAATATTCTAATGTTTCTTGTTGAATTAAAAGTCTGCACTGTCTTATTTTAGGGTTTCACAAAACGGTTTTTGAATATGGAAAGTTGCGTTATTTAAGTAACTAATTTAGCAAATAACTCACAGATAGAAAATCCGCAAGTCCCGAAGCTTCGTGATTGGTAAGTAAGCTAGAGCCAGTAATAAATTATACAGGTCTTAAGTTTGATTGTTTCAATTTAAAATCCTTTATTAAAAGAAAAACGCCAATAATAAGACCTTGCATGGCGCCAAATGAAATGACAAAATTAATAATATTGTACATTTTTTTACTTCGTTAAATTATCAGCTTTTTCAGTTCAAATGTTTTACAACGTGTGCGTGTATGGCTCGTTTTAATGCGCTATATATTTTGTTGTAATCCGTTATTTATTATCCTTTTCCATACCCAATGAAGTTCACAATTAATTGATCTCCTATAAAAATCAAAACTATTATAACTAGAACTATTAAATATTTAAGGGTTTTTTCTTTGGATGATGTCTTAAGAGGTACTTTAGTGCTAAACAGTTCTTTCAAAATAGTACTCATTTTTTCCTTATTGATAACAACGATTGTAAGTAGCATTAAAAGATATAATGTTGCACTTGCTAATGCACCATATTCGTCAAGAAAAAAAATGTCGAATACAATTACGTTTACCATTATTGGGATTAAAATAAGGGTTCCGACTAATTTGGTTTTATTAAAGAGCAGTAGAAAAGCTCCAATAATTTCAGCTAGACCAATGAATAGAATATATCCAAATGAACGCCCCATAAAAGTCCAAGCCAATTCAAAGTCTGGTACTAGTCCGATCGGCATTTGAGCTATTTCATCTGGTATTCTTGCTGCTGTATAGAATTGGCCTCCAATAACCTTTCCCATTCCATAAACAGTTAAGAAAAAGAACACATAAAGACGACAAGTAATTTCAATAATTTCTTTAAAGTCAAATCTTTTCATAATTAGTTTAATTGATTACAACGGCCTTGGAATACGTATATGAAAAGTAGCGGTTTTTTAAGTGTTAATTTTTCAGATTGACAAAGACCTAAATTTATATAATTCATTTTCGTTTAAATGATTAAGTCGCTATTTTTCATATACATCTTAAGTTTGATTCTCTTTAAATTTTAATTTTTTCTTGAAATCAAAATATCTATCGTTATTTTGAGAACACTACCCCTGATAGATTGATTATTAATTTCCTATAAATTTCAAAGCCATTTCGTCATCAGGTTTGATTTCTAAAGCTTTTTGAGCATAATATCTAGACTTTTCTTTCATGTGCATTTTACTGGCTAAATTTGCTAGGCCAATCTGAAAAACATACGATTTTGGATTATACGTAGCCATAATTTCGCCTAAACTAAATGCCATTACAGGGTCGGCTTGTGCTAATTGTAAAATCAATGAGCCAATCCAATTAGGATTTTCTAAATGATTTTCGATTTCATTGGCTTTTGCAAAACAAGTTTTCGCATTGTTCAAATCTTTTTGACTCAATGCTACGAATCCCTTTAAAAACTCCGTAAAAAATCGCCCAAAAAAATACGTATCCGCAAGGCTAGTAATATGAGAAATTTCGTCATATTTTTTCTTAAAAAGTAAATTCGAATACGTATAGTCAATCAGATCACCATAAAAATCAGGATATACGCTATATTTTTTCAATTCATTGTCCAATTGTATAGGCACTTGATTCCAATCTGTGTTTTTGTCAAAGCGTGTCAAACTTGGATTTAGCGCTTTGGTAACTTGCCAATCCTGATAATATTTCTGCACAGCATTTTCAAAACCTTTTGTAAAACGGTACGAAATGGATTTATCTTTTTGGTACAAATCAATATACGCCTTGAAAAAAGCTAATGCGCCTTCTTGGGAGTAATTTTGATTTAGTTGGCTTGCCATGTATCCGCCTACTCTATCCCAAATTAAAGATTTTTCAGGTTGGATTTGATGCCCTGCTTTGATTTTTTCCCGAGCTTCTTTAGAATTATTTTTGATGTGTTTTGGATTAATATACCGATTGAAATACTTAAAGTTCGAAGCTAAATTTTTATCATTTTCAATTTTGGATTCACCTATTTTCTGGTAATAACCTTGCCCGAAATTAAAAACTTCGTTTAGGGCATCCAACATCAACATATCTTCGGTTTTTTTGCGGTGACGGTTTTAGTGTCAATTCCTGATAGGATTTGAATCAAACTAATCCCTAAACTTTCTACATCTTGCCGTCCCAAATTAGACCCGATTGACAAAGATAAATTATCCGCAGGCGCAGCGATAAACAAAAAACTGGTTTGAGGCATTCCGCCACTATGCATGATGATGTGTTGCCCCAAAAATGGACGCACCGAAATTCCTAATGCATATTCATTCCAACCTTGCTCACCCAAAGGTTCAAGCATCAATTCAACGGTTTCAGGTTTTAGAATTTTTCCATTATTCAAGGCAATTCCCATTTTAACAATATCCTGAACGGTCGAACGCACCCCACCAGCTCCAAATCGACTACTAATATCCAGATATTCACCATTTTCTATTTTGCTTCCATTTTTGAAATAGCCTCTAACTCGATTCGGAACAATCGTAATCGGGTCATCCATCATGGTGTTTTCCATGTTTGCAGGCAGCCAAATGTGCTCTTTTAAAAATTCTTCGTACGATTTTCCACTTACTTCTTCAATCACCGCACCCAAAAGATTGTAACCATAACTCGAATACCCCCAATCAGTGCTTGGCTCAAAAATTAATTCCCAATCTTTAAAAATATTAATCGCCATTTTTGTAGAGTAAGGATCTTTGATGTGTTTTTCCTCTTTACTGTCGCTTCGATAATGGGAAATTCCTGCTGTGTGAGATAATATTTAGCGAATCGTAATAGGATATTTTTTCTTCAGAAAAGACGGATAATACGTTTGTACTTCGGCATCCAAATCGATTTTTCCCATTTCCCAAAGTTTCAAAATTGCCATGGCGGTCATGGGCTTTGTCGTTGAAGCAATTTGATACGAAGATGTGGGTTTTGCTTTGACTTGATTTTCAATATCCGCCAAACCCCACGCATTTTCATGATAAAAATCGCCGTGTTGGAACGCTACAGAAACAGCAGGGGCGTTGGTTTGCTTTTGCCAAGCCTGAATTTTGGCTTCGATTTTGGCAATTTTTTCTTCAATAACAATATCACTCGTTTCCTGAGAAAATATGTTTTGAGCGCAAAGCATTGTTATTATAATTAATAGATATAGTTTTTTTAGTTGCATTTCATTCTGTTTTAATGTTTGCCAACAGTAGGATATAGTTAATAACTCTATCCTACTTTTGTGTGAAGTTTTTCTAACTAAATTTCGTTATCTCATTTCAGTTTCTAAAACTGTCGAATTCAATCCTTTGAAAATTAACCAAAGAGGAAGAATTAGTTGAATGAGCCCTATCGGAAGAAGCATATTCATACTAATGCTATTTCCAAAAATGGAAAATAATATTTCAATAAACATAAGAATTACGGCTATTATCCCAACAATTGAAATGACTTTAGGGATTAATTTAGACACGTACAATGTATAGTATAAAATAAAAACTGGAAAGCAAGAAATGAGTAGACTCAAGTAGTGTGTCCACCAATGCTTTTTATAAAAGACATTGCCTAATGTATTTAATATGTCAGAATTTCCAGTTTCATTTTTAGAATATTCTAGACTTAATTCTAATATAGATAGAACGCTAATATTGTCAATAGAAATAGCTATAAAACCTAGAATACTAGATGCCAAATATAAAAAAGCCAAAGTGATGCTTTGTTTTTTAAAAATTGGCAATAAAACTGTGGCTATAATAACAGACGTTATGCCGCTAAAAAATAAAAGTAAGGTTGAAATAATGATTTTATTTGAGTTTGCAGAAGTAGTAGTTAAAAAATCATCTGAAAATAGTACAGGGCCTTGTAAAAATTGATAGACCACGATTCCTGTTGCAAAAATAAGTAGAAACAATAGTCCTACAAGTCTTCCAGTTTTTTTATTAGATTTCATATTTTGATTGATTAGTTGATTGATTGAGTATATGACGTTGTATGCTCTAGAATGTTACAAAGAGTGTAGGTTTTCAAATTGTACACAACGGTTCAACTATGAGTAGTGCAGAGGAGATAAGGAAACCATTTTGTTTTGGTTTATTTTTTTGTTGATAGAGAAATCCCGACACTTCGGGACTAAAGATTTGGCACACTTTGTTAATAGCTCTTAACTTTGGATTAAGAACTAAAACAAGTATTAATTATAGTAATTGTTAGCGCCTTTGTTTTATTTTGATCCTTATCATTTCAATCCTTTTTAAGTAGTTATGGGTTGCAATAGTCGCAAAACATAGGGTCTTCAGTTGTTTTTTTATGAGGAAACATTTCTTCTTTTTTGAAATTGCATTTTTGGCAGAAGTAAATGAAACTCAACGTAGAGTTGGTAGATGAACCACACAAACTACATTCTAATCCTTTTTTTACATCTGTAACTCCAAAACCAGGAATATTGCATTGGGGGCAGCAAGATTTTACCTTGTCAACTAATTTTTTGGCAGCATTTTCAATTAAAGTCATTCGGGTAGGGTTATACATCGCCCTCATATCAGTTTCTACATAAATAGAATTAGACTCGTTAAGCAGTTTTTTAAAGGCTTTTTTTAATAGGGTTGTATCTGTAATCCCCTTAATTATGTCGGTATTGTCATTCTCTGATTTACGAAGTATAAGTCCATGAGATGGAAATTTAACAGATTCAGCAAAGTCTAAAAGGTCTTTTTCGGTTTCAATTACTTTACCACCAAAATTGGTTTCTAAACTTAATTCTCTGGCGATTATTTCTAAGTTGTTTTTTTTGTCGATGAATATTAAAAACTCATCATCTGCACTTGCGAAAAATATTGAAGGATGGGCACCAAAGGAGCCCTCACTTGCTACTCCCAAATCACAGTTGCTTGCTTCCATAGCTAAAAGACATTTTTTTCTAGCTGTAGCAATTGGGTCAAGCTCTCTTTTAATTTCTCCTGAAAAAGTCCCTAAAACATCAGTATCAAAATTTTTATTTGTAAAGCAAGTTACTCCAAGATTTTTTTCTAGTAGGGGAGCAATTACTTTTTCCTTTGCATGTTTAGTAGCAATTATTAGCTTTCTATTTTCAAATAATGAAGTGCTCATACAATTTATAGTAATTATTTTGTAGCTCTTTCTAGTCTATCGTTAATGGATTTGCCTAAGCCAATATCTGGAAATCTTTGTGCAACTATCAGATCCAAATTTAAATCGTCCAGAGTGTGAAGTGCACTGTATAACTTAGAGGCAGCTTCTTTTAAATCTCCAGACTTTGATAAAATTTCTACATGTTCAATATTTGAAGCGTTCATATCTTCTGTAAAGCTTACCACACCAATTGTTTTATCACCATTGCCCTTTATGAATTTTTTAATATCGTTTACAAGGTATGTTTTTGTTTTGGGAGCGTAGTGTTTGGCTAGCATGCCCGGTGCATCGGGTGCTTTTTCTTTCTTGTTTTTAACGTTAATTTTTCCAACAATATTTTCAATTTCTTCTATAGCGATAGCCCCTAGCCTGTAGAGGACTGGTTCATTATTTTCAAATCCAATGATGGTAGATTCTAATCCGTTCTTACATTCTCCACCTTCAAGTACCATTTTTATGGAATTCTTAAAATAACTTTCAACGTGCAATGAATTAGTTGGACTAATTCGATTAAACGGATTAGCACTAGGTGCAGCTAGTGGAAACGATAATTCTTTTAACAATTTTAAAGTGACAGGATGATTCGGGATTCTCACAGCAACGGTGTCTTTACCTGCTGTTATAACATCTGGAATGTTAGATTTCTTCTTCAAAATTAAGGTTAACGAACCAGGCCAAAAAGCATCTGCAAGTAATTGTGCTTTAATAGGAAACTCGCTTACTATTTCGTCTAACTGTTCAATGGAGTGAAGATGCACTATTAAGGGATTGAACAACGGCCTTTGCTTTACTTCAAATATTTTACGAATGGCTTTGTCACTATAAATATTTCCTGCCAACCCATAAACAGTCTCGGTAGGTATTGCTACTACATCTTCATTGTTTAAGATTTCAACTGCCCTGCCAATGTCATTCGAAATTATAGTCATAGTTGAAGCTAGTTATTGGTGAATTCAATAGACATTCCAAAGCTATTTTCGTTAAATAGACCATTGTCATAGACTAAATTTCCGTTTACAAAGGTCTGTTTGATTGCTGTCTGGAATGTAGTTCCTTCCAATGGCGACCATCCACATTTGTACAGAAGGTTGTCTTTAGCAACTGTCCATTGGCTGTTCAAATCCACCAAGGTCAGATCTGCGTAATAACCTTCTCTGATAAACCCTCTGTTTGTCATACGATATAGAATGGCAGGATTATGGCACATTTTCTCAACTATTTTTTCTAATGAAATTAGGTCTTGTTTGTAGAACTCTAGCATACAGTTGAGGGTGTGCTGAACCATTGGTGCTCCCGACATAGACTGAAAATAAGGTTTTTGCTTTTCCTCAAGAGTATGCGGTGCGTGGTCGGTTGTGATAATATCTATTCTGTCATCAAGCAGCGCCTTTAACAGGCCTTGTTTGTCTTGTTCCGTTTTTATAGCTGGATTCCACTTAATGAGCATTCCCAGTCGTTCATAGTCTTTGTCCGAAAACCATAAATGATGTACCGAAACTTCAGTTGTTATTTTTTTCTTTTGCAAAGGAATGTCATTCTGAAATAGGTGTGTTTCTGCCTCAGTCGTTAAGTGTAGAATATGCAGTCTTGCATTATGTTTTCGGGCCAACTTAATCGCACGTTTTGTTGCTTCATAGCAGCCTTCAGTACTCCTAATAATTGGATGAAACTTTGCGGGAATATCCTCTCCATATTTTTCTCTAAAAGCCTGTTCGTTAGCTTCTACGATTTCTTCTT
>JBLGAT010000046.1:0-21157 GCA_047612485.1 Psychroserpens sp. | reverse complement strand
GGCAATGGATCTGCTATCGGGTTTTTTTCCAATGTGAAAGCCAGCGGTTCCAGCTGAATCCACTTCAATTTCATTTTGGTCTACTTTACTTTTTAGGATGCCTTCGGCCAATGGTGACCTACAGATATTTCCGAGGCATACCATTAAAATTTTCGTTTTCATGATGTATGACTATGAGAATTTTTTGGTCAAATCTTCAATGTACTTTTTAAACTGTTTGTCAGTTTCCGCTAGGTTGTCAACAGTTTTGCATGCATGTAACACAGTAGCGTGATCCCTTTTTCCAATTTGGGAACCAATGCTGGCCAAAGAGGCCTTGGTGAATTTTTTGGCAAAGAACATGGCCAATTGCCTTGCTTGTACGATATGGCGTTTTCTGGTTTTGGATTGCAGGGTAGCAACATCCATTTCAAAATAATCGGATACAACTTTTTGTATATAATCTATGGATACCTCACGCTTGGTGTTCTTAACAAATTTTTCAACAACCAACTGTGCCAATTCAATGGTCACCTCTTTTTTATTGAAAGAGGATTGGGCTATAAGAGATATAATGGCACCTTCCAGTTCCCGAATATTGCTTTTGATATGCTTGGCAACATAATCTACAATATCATCTGGCATTTCCACGCCATCCCTGTACAGTTTGTTTTTTAAGATGGAGATACGGGTTTCGTAGTCAGGACTCTGAAGTTCAGCAGAAAGTCCCCATTTAAAACGTGATAAAAGGCGTTGTTCTATGTCCTGCATGTCAACAGGAGCCTTATCCGATGTTAAGATTACCTGTTTGCCATTTTGATGCAAATGGTTGAAAATGTGAAAGAACACGTCCTGTGTACCAGATTTCCCAGATAAAAACTGAACATCATCAATGATCAATACGTCTATCAATTGATAGAAATGAATAAAATCATTTCTTGTATTTTTCTTGACAGACTCTATGTATTGTTGGGTAAATTTTTCCGCTGAGATATAAAGCACCGTCCTTTCTGGATATTTGTCCTTTATTTCAACCCCAATGGCATGGGCCAAATGTGTTTTTCCCAAGCCTACGCCACCAAAAACCAATAAAGGGTTAAATGATGTGCCGCCGGGTTTATTGGCAACGGCCATCCCTGCAGATCTTGCCAATCTATTGGAATCACCTTCCAAGAAATTATCAAAATTATAATTGGGATTAAGTTGGGATTCTATTTTGATATTTCTGATCCCTGGAATTACAAATGGATTCTTTAATTCTGGATTTTTAGATTTTATGGCCACATCTAATTCTTGGGGTGCCACGGTGGATCTGTTGGAACTTGGTATTTTTTCGGTAAATGGTTCTCTATTGCCGTAAGTATTCTCCATTTTAATCACATAAACCAACTTTGCGCTTTCGCCTATCTCCTTGGTAAGTGCAACTTTTAAAAGTTTCACATAGTGTTCTTCCAGCCATTCGTAAAAAAATTTACTGGGAACTTGTATGCTTAAGGCATTGTTTGATAACTTTACAGGTTTTATCGGTTCAAACCAAGTTTTGAATGCCTGCGGTTGTATGTTGTCCTTTATAAAAGCCAAACAGTTGTTCCATACGGAATGAGCAGTAACATTCATTTTAAAGTTTCGTCTTTTTGTGGTTAGTGATTAGGCTAAAATTTTATTCGATTTGCCAACATAGGCTGGTATACTAGAGCGTGACAAATATGTGAACAAAAATTCTAAAAAAAAAATCAAATGGTATTGATTAATAGCTTTTTTTTTCTCATGTTGCTATGGGAAATTTTCCAAGCAAATAAATATATCATTTTTAGGTCATAATATATGGATTTTAATCAAATTTCTTTTCGGGTAAGATATGGGGAAACAGATCAAATGGGAGTGGTCTATCATGGAAACTACGCGCAATATCTGGAGATGGGACGTGTTGAGTGGTTAAGGTCGCTCGGATTTTCTTACAAAAATATGGAAGAAGAAGGCATTATGCTGCCAGTAATTTCGTTACACATAAATTTCAAAAAATCAGCTGTTTACGATGATTTGATCAGGGTGGTCACCATCCTTAAAAAAAGGCCTTCCGTCAAAATAGAATTTGAGTATAAAATTTACAATGAGGCGGATGAAATTTTAGCCGAGGCGCATACGGTTTTGGCATTCATCGATAAAGCAACAAAAAGGCCGATGAAATGCCCAGAAGAAATATTGCAAAAAATAAAAATATGATTGGAATTACCCCTTTGTTTTGATCCCGATCGGAGGGTGCATTGCATTAAAAAGGTCGAAGGTTTGTTCGGCTTCCTGTTTTCTCACAGAAATGATAATGGTACAGTTTAATTCCATGGTTTGGGACACAATTTCTATTTGCTGCTGTTTAATGGTCCTCATAACCTTGTCCATTTGTTCATAATCGAACGTTAGAACAAAACGCTGTTGTAACGTTTTTTCTATAACGTGGGAAGCTTCCAGGGCCATTTGAGCCCCTGTTTTATAAGCAGTAATTAATCCTCCTACCCCTAGTTTGGTGCCGCCAAATATTCTTGTGACAGCTACAAGTATATTAGTGACTCCGAATGATTGAATTTGACCATAAATGGGCATCCCTGCAGAATTATTGGGCTCACCATCGTCATTTGCCCTATACTGGGGATCCTCAACCCCTAATTGCCAGGCATAACAGACATGATTGGCAGTGCTGTGCTTCTTTCGAAGGGACTCTATCAAAGGTTTTACCTCCTCTTCATCGCTAATAGGATAGGCATACCCGAAAAATTTACTCTTCTTTTCCTTAAAGAGGATTTCTTCGGAAGGTTTTAAAATGGTCTTATATGTATCTTGATTATATTCTTCCATTACGTACTGGCAACTAAAATAATACTTATGACAGCCAATCCTATTCCAATCCAATTCTTTTTGCTCAAGGTCTCCTTAAATACCAGGATACCAAAAATTGTTGACAGTAGCACTATAGCTACATTGTTTATGGTAAAAATGGAGGCGCTATTGATAAAATCATTCTGTAGGGCCCTTAAAAGGAAGTGGATGGTGAAATAATTAAAGATGCCCAATACCAATCCGCCAAGGACATCTCTTAAATTAACTTTCAAAGGTTTTCTATAGGATTTTATCAGTATAAATATTATACCAGTAATTCCGGCGGCACCAAAAACAGTTGTGGAAAATAAAGGAAAATCCCCCTTCTCCATATAGGTGACCTGTAAATATTTGATAGTGGTGTCTACTAGGCCAGACCCCATAAACAAAAGGAGTGGCAGAATAAGCGTCTCTGCCTTTACGGTAATGGTCCTCTCTTTTACTGATGCAAAATATACAGCGGCCAAGGCCAAAACAATTCCTAAAATTTTAAGGGGACCTAAGACCTCTTTATAGAGAAGAATGCCCACTAGAACAGGAATCACCAATGACATTTTTGCTGCAACGGAAGCTACAGAAACCCCAATCTTTTGTGATGTTTTGGCGGTAATGTCAAAGACGACAATAAATAGCACACCAAGTCCCAAGGTGCCTAAAAACCAAGGTTTTTTTGGTATGTCGTTTATGATTAGTTTACCATCATAAAACAAAGTGGAGAACAAACAAGCGACCACATAGTTGGTGATAATGGCATACAGGGTTTGAATCTTGTATTTGGAAAAGAGTTTGAATATTACAAAAAGTGAACTGGAAAAAAGAACACATAGGGCAAGATCTAACATGCTATAATTTAGATTTTAATTGAACGATATCCTCTTTGCCCACCTGCAGGTTCCAACTTGTTATGCCCAATTTTTCGGAAGCCAAAGTGTTTTCTAGGGTGTCATCTACAAAAAAGGTTTCAGATGCTTTCAAATTATTGGCGTCCAATACAAATTGATAGATGTCGGCATCGGGCTTTCTAAAATTAATTTCGTGGGATAAATAGAATTTACCGAAACATTTTTTGAACCGTTCAAAGCGCGATTTACCCATGTTTTCAATCACCTTTTCTATGTGAAGGGCATTGGTGTTGCTCAAAAGGATTAGATTGTATTCCTTTTCTTTTGACATTTGTTCTATAAAATCTAGCCTGTATTCGGGAAAATCCAAGATGATGGAATTCCATGCCGATTTTATTTGGCGGGTATTTGCCGATGGAAAATAATGGTTCATTTTGGCAAGGAAGGTTACAGAGTCCAAAAGCCCTTTCTCATAAGAAAACAAAAGATTTGTAAACGCAGGCTCAAATTCCTTTAGCCCCCATTTTTGCATCTCTCTAAGTGGTGCCTGCTTGTCCAGATTGATAAAGATATCCCCAAAATCAAAAATAATATTTTTAATCATTGCTAAAGATTGTTAAGGTGTCTGTTAGGATTGTTCTATTTTCAATGGGAAGTTTTTTGATTTTGGGAGCACTTAGGCCTTTGGTAAAATGGTTGGCTCCCTTAAAAATCCTTGCCTCATCCCAAAGGTTGGCATCGAGGAACATTTGTAGGGTTTTGGATCCTCCTTCAATAATCACGCTCAAGATGTTATATCTGTGTAGTACGTCACAAATTTGGAGCGCCACATTTTTTGAAAAGTCGATCACCTCATAATCTACCCCTTTAATATAACTTTTAGCACGTTCAATCTGTGTAAGAACGATAGTTTTTACACTGCCGTCCATCACATGGAAATCACTATCCACCTTTAAATTTCTATCAATTAAAATCCTCGTGGGTGATTTTCCGGACCATAGTCTCACATTTAATTTAGGATTGTCTTTAAGGATAGTATTTGTTCCAACTAAAATGGCCTGCTCCTCAACACGCCATTTATGGACCAACTGCCTGGAATGTATATTGGTGATCCAAAATGGGGATGGGGCCGCTTCCCTAAAAGATTGCTCTGGGGCTATAAAACCATCGAGAGTTTCGGCCCATTTTAAGATAATATAGGGTCTTTTCTTTTGGTGGAAGGTCAAAAAACGTTTGTGGTGGTCGTTACATTCCTTTTCGAGAATATTGACAATCACCTCACATCCGGCATCTTTTAATTTTTTGATACCATTCCCCGCGACCTTCACATGGGGGTCTAAAAGCCCGATGACTACTATAGGTATTTTATGTTCAATAATTAGATCGGCACAAGGAGGTGTTTGTCCATAATGGGAACAAGGCTCCAAGGTCACATAAAGGGTGGCCTTTTCTAACAAAGCCTTATTTTTAACCGAATTTATGGCATTTACTTCGGCGTGTGGTCCTCCATATGGGCTTGTAAAGCCCTCTCCAACAACCTTATTTTCATGGACTATTACACTGCCCACCATAGGATTCGGAAAGGTGGATCCAAGTCCATTTTTAGCCACTTGGATACATCGCAAAATATATTTTTCATGTATCTTCACCCCACAAAAATAGAATTTTAAAAGTTACCCGTTAAGAAAAATGAATACAGCGATTATTAGGGAAATCCAACCCCAAGACAATAAGCAAGTTGCATCGGTTATCAGGCAGGTGTTAATAGACTTGGGCGTGCCTAAGGTAGGTACCGCTTATGCGGATACAGCCTTGGACCATATGTATGAGAATTACAGTGTCCCCAAGGCAAGTTATTTTGTTGTTGAGGAAAATGAGAAGATCATTGGTTGTGCAGGAGTTGCCCAACTGGAAAATTATGAAGGTAATGTTTGTGAATTGCAGAAAATGTATTTCACAGAAGAGGCTAGGGGAAGGGGATTAGGAGCACAAATGATGACAATTTGCCTTAACAAGGCCCGAGAATACGGTTTTGATAAATGTTACTTGGAAACAATGCCCTATATGGAGGATGCTCAAAAACTCTATAAAAAAACAGGGTTCCAATATATAGAGGCTCGTATGGGGGACACGGGCCATTATTCATGTCCAGTTTGGATGTTGTTAGAACTTTAGAAGAAGATGCTATTAAAAGAGATAAAGCATATTTTCCATATAGAACTCGATGGTGTTTATCCAAAAGAAGAAGTGGACAGTTTCTTTTACCTTATGATAGAGCATTATTTAGGGTTACAACGATTTGTGTTGGCCCTGCAGCCAGATACCATAGTGTCCAAGGAGGAGGAACAGCCCTTGTTCGAAGGATTGAGCCAGTTGAAATTGCAAAAACCCGTACAATATATTCTTGGAGTTGCCCATTTCATGGATATGGAATTTAAGGTGAATGAACATGTTTTGGTTCCAAGACCAGAAACGGAAGAATTGGTCCGTTGGATTTTGGAGCAGGAAAAGGGGAATCAAGGTGAATTGAAGATATTGGATATAGGCACGGGAAGTGGATGTATTGCCATTGCCCTGGCAAAAAATTTACCAAATGCAAAGGTGTTCGCCTTGGATATTTCTGCCGTATCTATAGCTGTTGCGAAAGAAAATGCTATCAAAAATGAGGTGTCCATAGAATTTATAAAAGCAGACATCCTTCAATTAGAAAAATTGGAGATTCGTTTTGATGTTATTGTTTCCAATCCGCCCTATGTGAGAGAGCTTGAGAAGAAGGAGATGAGTGCCAATGTTATTGATCACGAACCTGGACACGCACTATTTGTCCCAAATGAGAACCCACTTTTATTTTATAGGAAAATTTCAGAATTTGCATTCTTACATTTGAATACCGGCGGTAGTATTTACTTTGAGATCAATCAGTATTTGGGAAAGGAAACCATCCAACTCATCGAAAAGATTGGTTTTGCTGACCTACAGCTACGTAAGGATATGTTTGGTAATGATAGAATGCTAAAAGGAAAACTTCTCTGATCGCATTATAACCCGAGACCCAAAAATAAGAGCGTATGATAAGAATGGAAGGGTTTAAAAATATATAGTAGAATGAGTATTAAAGATAAAATTGAGGCCCTACGTCAAGAATTGAGGGAACACAACCATAACTATTACGTGTTGGACAACCCAACAATTTCCGATTATGAGTTCGATATTATGTTGAAGGAGCTGCGAGAATTGGAGGTTCAACATCCAGAGTTTCACGATCCAACTTCACCAACCTTGCGCATAGGAGGGGGTATTACCAAGAATTTTGAAACGGTGGCCCATGAACATCGCATGTATTCTTTGGAAAATTCCTACTCCAAGGAAGATTTGGAAGATTGGGAAAAGCGTATACAGAAAAATTTAGGTGACGTCCCTGTGGAATTTACCTGTGAGTTAAAATATGATGGCGCTTCTATTAGCCTAACTTATGAGAAGGGACAATTGGTTCGCGCAGTTACAAGAGGGGATGGCTTTCAAGGGGATGATGTGACGACCAATATTAAAACGATAAAATCGGTTCCCTTGCGTTTAAAAGACGATTATCCCGAAAAGTTCGATATCCGTGGGGAAATCGTTTTGCCGTTTGAGGGTTTTGCCAAAATGAACCAAGAGCGGATAGAAAATGGGGAAGATCCATATATGAATCCAAGGAACACGGCTTCGGGAAGTCTGAAATTACAGGATAGTGCCCTTGTCGCACAAAGACCATTGGAGTGTTTATTGTATAGTATTATTGGTCCCGATCTAAAGCTTTCCTCACAATTTGAGGTGTTGGAAAAAACGAGGTCTTGGGGCTTTAAAGTGCCAACCGTGGCCAAGATTTGCAAGTCAACCGATGAAGTAATGGCCTTTGTGGATTATTGGGATGTTCACCGTCACAAACTACCTTATGAAACCGATGGGGTGGTGGTAAAAGTGAACAATCTTCAATACCAAGAAGAGCTGGGCTATACGGCCAAGTCACCAAGATGGGCAATGGCCTATAAGTTTAAGGCGGAACAGGTGTCTACTATATTGAAGGAGATAACATATCAAGTAGGTAGAACGGGCGCCATTACCCCAGTAGCCAATTTAAGCCCAGTATTACTTGCAGGAACAACCGTAAAAAGGGCCTCTTTGCACAATGCGGACCAAATAGCTAAGTTGGATATCAGAGAGGGGGATACTGTTTTTGTTGAAAAAGGGGGTGAAATTATTCCAAAGATCATTGGGGTCGACTTTACTAAAAGGCCATCGGATTCCGAACCTACGGTCTATATTGACCATTGTCCGGAATGCCACACCAAATTGGAACGTACGGAAGGGGATGCAAAGCATTATTGTGTCAACTATTACGGTTGTCCTCCACAAATAACCGGTCGTATCCAGCATTATATTTCACGTAAGGCGATGGACATAGAGGGGCTAGGCGGGGAAACAGTAGAGTTGTTGTTCAAGGAAGGGTTGATTCAGAATTATGCGGATCTATATGTCCTGACCAAGGAACAGATCATGCCCTTGGAGCGAATGGCAGAGAAGTCTGCCGAGAACCTGGTAAAAGGGGTTGCCAAATCTGTGGAAATACCCTTTGAACGTGTGCTCTTTGCCTTGGGGATTAGATTCGTTGGGGAAACCGTGGCAAAGAAATTGGCCAAAGCATTTAAAAACATAGATGGACTTATGTCCGCTTCTTATGATGAATTGGTGGCGGTTGATGAAATAGGACAGGTGATAGCTGTAAGTGTTATCGAGTTTTTTAAAAATGAAAAGAATATCGAAATCATAGAAAGGCTAAAGGGTTACGGAGTGCAGTTTGAACTTTCGGCCGATAAATTGGAAAATCAGACAGAGCTGCTGAAGGGATCGACTTTTGTTGTATCCGGGGTCTTTAAAAAGGTCAGTAGGGACGAGCTTAAAAAACTGATCGAGGATAATGGGGGTAAAGTAGGCTCCTCCATTTCCTCCAAAACCTCTTATTTGGTGGCGGGCGATAAAATGGGCCCTAGTAAACGAACCAAGGCGGAAGGATTAAATATTCCAATTATTTCTGAGGATGATTTCTTGGAAATGCTGGAATAAACCTTGTACCTATGCCAATACCCGAAAATTCAGAATTTTTTTATCTGTCATTAAAAGAAAGAAAACCCAGGCATGACTGGCCTGCTGGTTTGAAGTCGATGTGGTGGGACGTAAAAGGAAATTGGGAAGCATCCCATAATATTGCCCAAGAAATTTCTTCCCATGATGGAAGTTGGATTCATGCCTACTTGCACAGGAAAGAAGGGGACAGGTTCAATGCGGAGTATTGGTATAGAGCAGCCAATAAACCATATCCTAAAATATCCTTGGAGGAAGAGCAAAAGGTATTGGTTGCGCATTTTTTAGGCAAATAAAAAAATATCTTATTTATCCTTGATGGGAATCCATACTTCTTCCTCGGAAAATGGATCATTGTTTTTATACCTTTCTCCCAAAACCTCAAAATGGGGTCTATTATCTAGTGTATAGGAGGAATTAGGCAGCCAATCATTATAAATATGCGCCAAGGTATTGTGAAAAGAAGCAGCAGTTCCTTTATGAACAAAAACAGCATATAGCCCTGCGGACAGATGATATATTTCCATGTTTTCTGGGATGTCAAGGACTTTTGATACTTCAATAGCGGCCCACTTTTCAAATACAGAAGTTGCCTTAAATTCTTGATATCTAAATGGGGTCTTATAATTCTGCAAAGAAATCAAGTCTGTGGTTGTTTTGTTTTTTATTGCCTTTCTAAATGGCATAAAGTTTTGCCATAGCTCAACGGTCCTATCATTCGAAAGGGACATAGTCAGCCTCTTGCCAACAAGTGTTTTGGGTGTTGAAGTAACAATTCTGACCTCCATTGTTCCCTAAACCTTAATTGATACTCCATTGACAGTCAGATTTTTCTCTGAATCGAAATAAAAATCAATCCTGCCCAAGTTGATGCCATAACACCCTACTTGGTTTACCAAAACCTGCTTTCCTGCTCTATTTTTGGCAATGGTAGGCTTTTCCAAGAAGGTATGGGTGTGCCCACCAATGATCAAATCTATATTTTCCGTTCCCGCGGCCAGTTTTAGATCGTCTGGAAGCTGAAGTTCATTATAGGAATATCCCAAGTGTGATAGACAGATGACCAGATCGCATTTTTCTTGCTCTTTTAGGAGCCTACTTATATCCCGGGCAATTTCTATGGGTTCCAAATAAACGGTTTCCTTATAAAGTTTTTTGGTCACCAAACCATCCAAAGCGATCCCCAATCCAAAAACACCGACTTTAATGCCGTTTAAAAAGTAAGTTGTATATGGTTTTACCTGGCCATCCATGATGGTATTGGTAAAATCATAATTGGCAGAGAGGAACTGGAATTTGGCATTGGGAAGTTGAGCGTATAACCCTTCAATACCATTATCAAAATCGTGGTTTCCTATGGTGGCTGCATCGTATTTGAGCATGCTCATTAATTTAAATTCCAACTCGCCTCCATAAAAATTAAAGTAGGGGGTGCCTTGGAATATATCTCCTGCGTCCAACAAAAGGGTATTGGGATTCTCATTTCTTATCTGTTCTACCAATGTGGCCCGGCGCGCTAGGCCTCCCAGGTTCGGATATTCAGAATGATTTGTGGGAAACGGGTCAATATGACTGTGCACATCGTTTGTATGCAAGACGGTAATATGTTTTAAGGCTAGGCTTTCACAGGATGTTAAGCTTAAACCTCCTAAGCCAACGAACGCAGAGGAGGCTGCAGATTGTACCAAAAATTTTCTTCTTTCCATAATTACTTTATTTGGGTAAACCTGTCATCTACCAAGGGAACAATGGTATCCATCTTCCTTATATAATCGATCATGGCATTTCTTAATAGGTAGTCAGTTTCTGTGACGCTGATATTATTTTTAAAAAAGTTCATATTATCCCCCCCATTGACCAAATAATTGGAGGTGGCAACAAAGTAGGTACGGTCTTCATCAAAAGGCTTGTCTTGTATATTTACGGACGCTAAGCTTCCATCACGGTCTAGCTTTATCTGAATCCCGGAGATAGGATGTGGCTGGCGTGAATCTATTAGGAAAGCAATAAGTTCCCTAACTGATTTAGCGGGAAGTTCAACAACAACAATTGTGTTTTCAAAGGGCATGACTTGGTACATGTTCCTTGTGGTTACCGCACCTTTTGAAATCTCAGCACGTATCCCACCATTGTTCAAAAGGGTGAAATCTATTTCCTTTTTAGTTCTTTTTTTAAATATGGGCCGCGCCTCTGACATTACTATGTCTGCCATAAAATTGCCGGCACTGGTATTTAAGGAGCCATCTTTTGGACTAAACGTATCAGTGGCATAAGCTAGGGTGCTGTCCAGTACTTCATTGATTCGGTTTCTGTATGGGGTTACAAACTGTTCAATGGAGTCTACTGGAGCAATGCTATTAGTAATGGGGAGTTGTTTGCCTTCAATCTTAAAAAGAGCATGTGGATGCTGCTTACAGGAGATAAACACCCCAATTATTATAATTATAACAAAGTGTTGTATTTTTAAATTCATTATACTATGTATCTTCGTATTAGTTTTATTTGGATATTATTTACATTTGTACAAATGTAAAAATACATGTTTTTAAGGGCTATCATCGATAAATTTAAGCATAAGTCAGGTCAAAAATTTCTTAAAAGGGAATTGGCCAAGCCAAAGCAGCAAATTGAAAGAAGTAAGGGGGTTTCCTCCATTGGTTGCATTGTGAATTTAGATCAGTTCGATGATGTCAAGGTGTTTCATGATTTAGTGAATGAATTCTCCCTTCAACCTAATGCCGTTCAGGTTATAGGTTATAGGGAGGAATATCAAGAAAATTCTCCATATGCCAATCCTATGTTTTCAGATAGGGATTTAGGTTGGGGAGGTACCATACAAAATGGTTATGCTCAAGAGTTTTTAAGTAAGGAATTTGATTTGTTGATCAATTATTACACCGAGGATAAATTGCTGTTACAATTGATGACATTGCAGGCCAAGGCTAGATTAAGTGTTGGTTTTGGAGAGGTTGATAAAAATTTGAATGATTTAATATTGAATACTTCCATACAGGATTATGATATTTTTAAAAAAGAACTGAGGAAGTATCTGCTTATACTTAACGAAATTAAATGATGGAACAGTTGCAGGGAACGGGAGTAGCATTGGTCACCCCTTTTAGAAAGGATTTTTCTATAGATACGGAAGCATTGGTAAGGATTGTTGGCTTTTGTATCGGTGGAGGTATTGATTATTTAGTGGTATTGGGTACTACTGGAGAGTCAGTGACCTTGAGCAAAGCTGAAAAGCAATTGGTGATAGATACTGTAGTTATGGCAAATGCCGGCAGGTTGCCCTTGGTACTTGGTGTTGGGGGTAACAATACAGCTGTATTGGTAGAGGAACTTCAACAGGCAGATCTACGTAATTTTGATGCTGTCCTATCCGTTTCTCCATACTATAACAAACCTACCCAAGAAGGAATTTACCAACATTTCAAAGCGCTTTCCCAAGCTTCCCCCAAGCCTATTATCCTATACAATGTACCTGGAAGAACGGGCAGTAATATGTTGCCTGCTACGACGTTGCGGTTGGCCAATGATTTCAAAAATATTGTAGCCATTAAGGAAGCATGTGGGGATATTGTCCAGATCATGCAGATCATAAAGGATAGTCCAAAGGGATTCCAGGTCATATCAGGAGACGATATTACAGCCTTGCCATCGGTACTTGCCGGGGGTGCGGGAGTGATATCGGTATTGGGCCAAGGAATACCTGTTGAATATTCAAAAATGATAAGACTGGGAATGGATGGCCGCGTAAAAGAAGCCTATGCGTTGCATTATGAAATGATGGATGCCATGTCTCTTATCTTTCTGGAAGGTAACCCAGCTGGGATTAAGGCCATTTTTGAATCCCTAACTTTTTCAACGGCTGTTGTGCGATTGCCATTAATGGAAGCCACTGCCGAACTAAAGGTGAAAATAGATAAATTCTTAAAAACCCTATCAAAAGTCCATGCGTAATTGCTATTTGCAAGCGGCTAATTCCTCCAAGTGAACTGTCCAACGTTAAAACTTCGGCAAATAGAGGGAATACAACAGGTCATAGGACTATTTTATCCCATGAAAAAATGTTTTTTATATCCGTTTAGAATCGCTAATTTTGCAGAATGTTTTTAAAAATGAGGCAACTTTTATCCCTTTTAGTATTTGTAGTTTTATTCAACTCTTGTAGTGAGTACCAGAAGGTGCTTAAGAATGAGGACAGTTCGGCAAAATATGAATTAGCCGAAAAATTTTACAACGACGGGGATTATAAGAAAGCAAATAGATTATTGGAACAGATTGCCCCTAAGTATGTAGGCAAACCGCAGGGAGAACGTGTCATGTTCTTTTTTGCAGATTCTTATTTTAAGATCGGAGACTATAATTTGGCAGGCTATCAGTTTGAGCGATTTATTAAATCCTATCCAAAAAGCGAAAAATTACAGGAGGCAGCTTTTTTAGGAGCACAAAGCTATTATGAGCTTTCTCCAGAATATTCTTTGGACCAAACGGATACGGACAAGGCCTTGGTGAAAATTCAAAACTTCATCAATGCCTATCCAGATTCTGAATTTTTTGAAAGAGCCAATATCATGGCTAAGGAACTCACCACAAAAAAGGAAAAGAAAGCCATAGAAATTGTAGCACAGTACAATAAGATCAGTGCTTTTGATTTTAGTTTTCTGACCCCGGCCATTAGTGGAGCGGAAAACTTTTTATCAGATTTCCCAGGCTCCATATATAGAGAAGATGCCTTATTTTACAAGTTCAATGCCTCTACCAATTTTGCGATCAATAGTTTTGATTCCAAAAAAGCAGATAGATTGCAAGAAGCCAAAGTGGCCTATAACAATTTAAAAAAGTATTATCCCGAATCAAAATACCTTAAGAAGGCGGATGATATGATGCAGACAATAAATAAAGAATTAGAAAATTTTTCCAAATAAAATACTTTCACCATGAACATGAACGATTTGAAGAACTCTAAGGCTCCCGTAACTACGGTTACCATTAATAAAAATGAGTTTGACGCTACCACAGGTAATATTTACGAAGCTATTTCCATCGTTTCCAAAAGAGCGATTCAGATCAACTCTGAAATAAAAAAGGAGTTGTTGGAAAAATTAGAAGAGTTTGCCACTTACAGTGATAGCTTGGATGAGGTTTTTGAAAATAAGGAGCAGATAGAAGTTTCCAAATTCTACGAAAAACTTCCAAAGCCACATGCTTTGGCCGTTGTAGAATGGTTGGAAGATAAAATTTACCATAGAAATACGGAAAAAGACGTATAAGTTATGTTGGGCGGTAAAAATATCCTTCTTGGAATCACCGGAGGTATAGCCGCGTACAAAACAACATTCCTTGTTCGTTTATTGATAAAAGCTGGCGCTAGTGTTAAAGTTATTTTAACAGAGAGCGCCAGCTCTTTTGTTTCCCCATTAACCCTGGCCACGCTCTCCAAGAACCCTGTTCTTTCGTCATTTGTTCAAGAAGAAGGGGAAAGTATTTCTTGGAACAACCATGTGGAATTGGGGCTCTGGGCAGATCTTATGCTTATTGCCCCGGCAACTGCCAACACCTTGTCCAAAATGGCTAATGGCACTTGCGATAACTTACTTCTGGCGACATATTTGTCGGCTAAATGTCCTGTTTTATTTGCTCCTGCGATGGATTTGGACATGTATAAACACCCTTCATCCTTAGCTTCCTTTGTGAAATTACAGTCTTTCGGAAACATTATGATTCCAGCTACAAGTGGGGAATTGGCAAGTGGTCTGTACGGTGAAGGACGTATGGCAGAACCAGAGGATATTTTGGCTTTTTTAAAGGAATATGTATCTAGAGGGTTGCCCTTAAGAGGTAAAAAAGTTTTGATTACGGCCGGACCAACCTACGAGGCAATAGATCCAGTTCGGTTCATAGGTAACCATTCCTCTGGATTGATGGGGTTTGAATTGGCCAAGGCGGCTGCTTGCAAAGGTGCTGAGGTAGTGCTAATTTCAGGACCTTCGGCATTGAATGTAAACAATGACAATATTAGCTTGGTGAGGGTAGTTACTGCAGATCAGATGTATGATGCGGTGCATGCCCATTTTGGACAAATGGATATCGTTATATGTGCTGCCGCGGTTTCGGATTATAGGCCTAAAGTGGTTGCAGAACAAAAAATCAAGAAGAAAAAAGATCACCTTACCCTAGAGTTGGTTAAGAACAAAGACATTTTGTTATCCTTAGGGGAACAAAAGAAAAGTCAATATTTAGTTGGATTTGCACTTGAAACCGAAAATGAGCTTGAAAATGCAAAGGGTAAATTGGTCAAGAAGCATCTTGATGCCATTGTACTAAACTGCTTGAACGACACTGGTGCCGGTTTTGGAAAAGCGACCAATAAAATTTCATTTATAGATAAGAATTTAAGTATTAAAACGTTTGCATTAAAGACCAAGGCAGAGGTAGCTTTGGACATAATGAACGAAATAATCAATAAAATCGATGCATAGGCTCTTACTTGCTATTTGTTGCTCACTACTTTCCATTTCATTGTACGCCCAAGAATTGAATTGCACAATTACTATAAATTCAGATCAGGTTGGACAAACCAATCAACAGATTTTCAGGACCTTGGAGCGTTCATTGAACGATTTTGTGAACAAAAGTAAATGGACCAATAAAGTATACAAGGAACGGGAACGGGTAAACGCAAGAATGTTCATTACTGTTTCGGAATATGAATCCAATAGGTTTAAGGCAAGTATTCAATTGCAATCTTCAAGACCGGTATTTAATACGTCCTATGAAAGTCCTGTATTCAATTACAAGGACAATCAGTTCAATTTTGAATACATAGAATTTCAACCTTTGGTTTACAATGAAAATGTATTTGATTCCAATTTGGTAGGCGTAGTGTCTTATTACGTTTATTTGATGTTAGGTCTGGATGCCGATACTTTTGCTCTGGAAGGTGGAAATGATTTTTATAGGAAAGCACAAAATATAGTTACCCAAGCACAAGGCAGCAGTTTTTCGGGATGGAGCCAATCCTCCAGTGAACGCACACGTTTCGAATTGGTGGATAATCTATTATCCAACACGTTTCGGGAATACCGTATTGCCATGTACAATTACCACAGAAAGGGACTTGATATCTTGGCCGATAACAACAGTACGGGAAAACAAGTGATTGCAGGAACCATGCGATTAATGGAGACGATGGTGAAGCGGCGACCGAATGCATTTTTGATCCAAACTTTTTTTGATGCCAAATCTGAAGAGATCAAGGATATATTTTCCGATGGGCCTAAAATGGACATTGTACAGCTCAAAGAGACCTTGACCAGGATTGCTCCCTTTTATTCAAATACTTGGAATGAAATAAAATATTGACCTCCATTTTTTTCCGGGGGAATATCAATTATCTTTACGGCAATAATCTATTCAACCTTGCTGACTTCAATCTCAATTAAAAATTACGCATTAATAGACCATTTAAACGTTTCGTTTACCAATGGCTTCACTATTATTACTGGAGAAACAGGTGCCGGTAAGTCCATCTTATTAGGCGGCCTGTCTTTGGTTTTGGGAAAAAGGGCTGATTTGTCCTCCTTAAAAAACAAGGATACCAAATGTATAGTAGAGGCAGAATTTGAAATTGGAAAATACAATTTGGCGCCATTTTTTAAAGAAAAGGAGCTGGATTATGAACCCAAGACTATATTGAGAAGGGAGATATTGCCCAGCGGTAAATCCAGGGCTTTTGTCAATGATTCTCCGGTTACTTTGGACATCTTGTCTTATTTGGGCGATAGTTTGATCGACGTGCATTCCCAACATCAAACGATGCAGATGACCGAGGACGATTTTCAACTTAAGGTCATAGATGCCCTTGCCGATAACAGCAAAATTTTGGTCGACTTTGAAATTAAGCGCTCCCAATATCTAGTTACGGGTAAGGAATTAAAGAAGTTATTGGAGTTTCAGGATAACAGTGCAAAGGAACATGAGTACAATAGTTTTCTGTTAAAGGAATTGGAGTCGGCCCCGCTGAAGGTCGGCATTCAAGAAGAATTGGAAGAACAGCATGAGCAACTGAGCAACGTGGAGACCATCACGGAATATTTAGCCAAAGGAAACCAACTGCTGAATGACGAACAGATAGGAGTAGTTGCAAATCTTAAGGAATTAAAACAACTATCCAATAAGTTGTCTGGCTTCGGAACACAGTTTACAACGCTTAATGAACGTATACAATCTGTTCTTATAGAAATGGACGACATTTCTACCGAACTTCAGAACCATTTTGAGAATGCAGAGGCCAACCCCCAATTATTGGAACAGACCAATGCTCAGCTACAGCTGTTGTACGATCTGTTAAAAAAACACGGGGCACTGGATATTTCTGAATTGATAGGGATTAAGGAGGCGTTGGACCAAAAGGTGGATGCGACCGAAAATGTTGGATCAGCCATAAAATCGAAGCAGGCCCAATTATCCGCACAAGAGAAGGAGTTGGAGGCGATAGCAGTTGCGCTTAGAAAGCGCAGGGAAAAGGTTGTACCTTTACTTAAGAAGCAATTGGAGGAAATGTTGGTTTCTTTGGGAATGCCAAGCGCAACCTTTAAAATAGAGATACTTCCGGCCACAACTTTTGGTAAGAAAGGGAAGGATACTTTGGTATTTCTATTCTCCGCCAATAAAGGGGCAGATTTTGGTCCTTTGAAAAAGGTAGCCTCTGGAGGGGAGTTATCCAGGATTATGTTAACGATAAAATCCATTTTGGCAAAGTACGAACAACTACCCACCATGATGTTTGATGAAATAGACACCGGAGTTTCTGGAGAGATTTCTTCCAGGATGGGCGATATAATGAAAGAAATGAGTAACGGGATGCAAATTTTTTCCATTACCCATTTACCACAAGTAGCCTCTAAAGGGGATCACCATTTTAAGGTATATAAGGAAGAAGACACCAAGGAGACCCATACCAATATGAAGAAATTATCCAAAGAGGAACGGGTTGCCGAACTAGCAGAGATGCTTGGAGGGAAAGCCATGTCCGATTCTGCCATTGCACATGCGAGAGAGCTATTGAATTAACTTATTTTAAATATCTTTGAATCAAATAACAACCTAAGAAAACTGATTACACATGTCATACAACTTATTAAAAGGTAAAAGAGGAATTATTTTTGGGGCTTTGGATGAAAACTCTATAGCTTGGAAAACAGCTGAAAGGATTCATGCTGAGGGAGGAACGTTTGTTTTGACCAATGCGCCCATAGCAATGAGAATGGGCCAAATTAATGAGCTTGCCAAAAAGACCGGTTCAGAAATTGTTCCTGCAGATGCTACCAGTGAAGAGGATTTGAAAAATCTAGTGGCCAAATCAGTGGAAATTCTTGGGGGAAAATTAGATTTTGTACTTCATTCCATTGGGATGTCGGTAAACGTTCGTAAAGGAAGGGCGTACACAGATGAAAAATATGATTTTACGACGAAAGGTTGGGACGTATCTGCCCTATCCTTTCATAAAGTAATGCAGACACTTTATAAAGCTGACGCCATGAACGAATGGGGCAGCATTGTAGCCTTGACCTATATGGCAGCTCAACGAACGTTCCCTGATTATAACGATATGGCGGACAATAAAGCCTATTTGGAGTCCGTGGCCCGTAGCTTTGGTTATTTCTTTGGAAAAGAGAAGAAAGTAAGGGTAAATACCATTTCACAGTCACCAACGCCAACAACGGCTGGACAAGGTGTAAAAGGATTTGACGGGTTCATTAGCTACGCGGAAAAAATGTCGCCTTTAGGCAATGCATCGGCCCAGGACTGCGCAGATTACACCGTCACTTTATTTTCAGACTTGACCAGAAAAGTAACCATGCAGAATCTTTTTCACGACGGTGGCTTTTCAAACACAGGCGTAAGTCAAGAAGTTATCGAGCAATTTACGAAGTAATATTACGATTATAGATAAAAGGCCATCCCGTTTAAAAGGATGGCTTTTTATGTTTATAAAATAGAGATATGGATTTGTTTTTTTCCTTTATCGTACCCGTTTATAACAGGCCAAATGAAATTAGGGAGCTGTTGGAAAGTCTATTGTACCAGACTTACCAACATTCCTATGAGATTGTAATTGTCGAGGATGGTTCTACTCTAAGCTCAGAAGAGGTTGTAGCGGCATTTAAATCCAAACTTCCCATCACTTATCTCCAGAAAGTCAACACGGGCCCCGGAGATTCCAGGAATTATGGAATGCGTCATGCAAAAGGAAATTATTTTATCGTTTTGGATTCTGATTGTATCCTACCACCGGAATATTTAGATATGGTGCATACATCTTTAAAAGCGGCATTTGTGGATTGTTATGGAGGTCCCGATGCTGCCCACGAATCGTTCTCTAAGGTACAGAAGGCCATTAACTATGCCATGACCTCCTTTCTGACAACAGGCGGGATTAGAGGCGGCAAAAAGGCTATTGGCAAATTTCAGCCCAGAAGTTTTAACATGGGTATTTCAAAAAAGGCCTTTGATGCCACGGGAGGATATGGGAACATACACCCTGGGGAAGATCCGGACCTTACCATACGCATTTGGGAGCAAGGCTTCAAGACCAAGCTTATCCCGGAGGCTTTTGTATATCACAAAAGACGTATAGATTGGAATAAGTTTTATATCCAAGTGAATAAATTTGGGATGGTAAGGCCCATCTTAAATAAATGGCATCCGGGTACAGCCAAATTCACTTATTGGTTTCCAACACTGTTTTGTTTTGGAGTTTTGGTCTCCGTAGTGTTTGCAATATTGGGGAGTTCTTTTTTACTTTTGGGATTTATCTTTTATTTTGGGTTATTATTTATAGATTCCTTGTTAAAAAATAGGGATCTGGAAATAGCACTGATGTCCTTGGTAGCGGTGGCCATACAATTTTATGGTTATGGAAAGGGTTTCGTGGAATCCACCTTAAAAATTAATGCGACTCAAAAAGAACCCGAAGAAATTTTCCCAAATCTATTTTTTAAAACAAACTAAAGAGTGATAAAAAAAACAAATAACGGACTACAGAAACGAAAAGTGAAAATTTTTTCACTTCTCTTACTGTGCTCCGGATTGGCTTGGTTTGTTAGCAACTTAACCGAACGGTATACCAGTACGACAACGTTTAATTTGGAGTATGTTAATGTTCCCGATAGCTTACTTTTTAAAGGATCATCCCAGGATAAACTTGAAGTTAAGCTGAAATGCACTGGATTTCAGTTTTTGCGTTATAATTTCAGTCCCAAAATAGTACAGTTGGATTTGTCCTACATCAAAAAAAAAGGAACAAAATATTACTTGCCCCAAGAAACATGTGTTAAACAAATAGATGGCCAGTTGCCACCATCTATTTCTTTGGTCGATCTTGATAATAGGGATACATTGTATTTTGCCCTATATCGTTTGTATTCAAAGACCGTACCTGTGGTATCGAGATTGAAAATTGATTACGCACAGAATTACATGTTGGATGGACTCTTAAAAATGGAACCTAAAGAAGTGACCTTATCAGGACCTAAAAATGAAATTGATACAATTAGGAAGGTATGGACATCAGAGGTAAACATAAAAGAGATCAAGGATGATTTTTTAAAAGAATTAGCTCTTGTAAAATCAAATAAATTGTTAAATACAAGGTATTCTTCCAATGAAGTCAGGGTATCCGGAAAAGTAGCCCGATTTTCTGAAAAAATTGTGGAGGTACCGGTAGAGGTGATAAATCTTCTACAGGATATTGAGATCAAAACATTTCCCAATAAGATTTCGGTTCTTTGTAAGGGAAAAATAGAAAGACTTAAAAACGTAAAAGCTTCTGATTTCAGAGTGGTGGCCGACTTTAACACCGTAAAGGACACTAAATCCTCCATGATTGTTTTGAAGTTGGCGAATAAGCCAGAGGGGCTTTTTGACATAAGGCTTTTGGAGAAGGAAGTAGAATATATCTTAAATAAACAATGAGATTAATTGGATTGACAGGGGGGATTGGCAGTGGAAAGTCAACTGTAGCAAAGATGTTTGCCACATTGGGTGTCCCTGTTTATAATTCAGATACCGAAGCCAAAGTGCTTATGGGCTCTTCAATGAAAATAAAGCAGGCCATTATTGAACTTTTTGGCAATGAAGCTTACCTTGATAATGTCTTGAACAGGGACTTTATAGCTAAAAAGGTTTTTTCGGATAAAGAGGTATTGAATCAATTAAATGCTATTGTACATCCGGCCGTTAAGGAACATTTCGAGTCGTGGGTCAAAAAGCAGGATTACCCTTATATAATACAAGAAGCTGCCATTATTTTTGAAAATGGCATGCAGGATAGA
>JBLGAT010000045.1:0-21586 GCA_047612485.1 Psychroserpens sp. | reverse complement strand
CGAAGTGCTTAATTTCATTCAATTCCGATGCCTTTGTTACTTTCTCTTCTTCGATATCATAATCATTTTGAAGTCCGAGCCAGAACTTAGCGGAATTTCCAAAATATTTACTTAAACGTAAAGCAGTGTCCGCTGTTATTCTACGATTACCTTTTACAATTTCCGAAATCCGTGTTTGAGGTATTTTCAAATCTCTTGAAAGTCGATACGCTGTAATTTCAAGAGGTTCAAGAAACTCGTAAAACAAAATTTCACCAGGATGTACATTAGCTAACTTTTTCATTTTTTTACTTTTTAGTGATAATCTATTATCTCAACATCGCTTGCGTTTCCATTGTCCCAAATAAAGATTATCCACCATTGTTTGTTTACCCCAATGCTATAGAACTCACTTAGTTTTCCACCAAGTTTTTCAAGTCGATTTGAAGGTGGTATCCTTAAATCCGCAATGTTCTGCGAGTTGTTAAGCATTTTAAGTTTTCTACGCCCAACATTTTGAATTTCAATCTGGATTTTCTTTACTCGGATTCCATTCCAAATTTTTTCGGTCGCTTTCGAGCCAAAGGATGATATCATATCTTCTCGCGTTACTAACGTCAAAAATAAGTAAATCAATTTAAATGAAGAATGATATTTTTGAAATGGTGCCTAACGGTTAGGTAATGATTCCGTTGTTGATATTTGATGTTAATCAAATCGAGCTTGGATTCGGGCCGAAATAAATGTACGCAAACTTTTGAATTGTAGTAATTATACTAAACAATGAATTATAGGCATTGTTGCCCACTGTTTTTTATCCGTTAATTTTATTAATCATTTCCTTAATTCTATTATCACTTTTTATTCGGTTCAAAAATTCATTAAAATTTTCACCTGTGCTTGGTTTTTCATCAGATTGTAAATAGAAGAATGAATTATCATCATTCGGAAAAATAATTACAGTTTGACCAAACCGTAAATCAAATGATTTTAAGTTTACAATCAAATAACCTGCATTTTCGGGACTTTTAACTCCAACAAAATCGTAAATATTATTCAGTTCGAGTTGTCCTTGAATAGTCAGGTATGGAAAATTCCTTGAAGAAACATCGCCATTTACTTGATAATTTTTGGCTCCTGTATAGAATATTATTGTGAGTTCGTGTTTAAATATAAATTTGTCTTCTTTTCCACCCGTATTTTCGCCAAATGATATTCCAGAAAAATGTTCTTTATCAGTTTCAAAGTTGAATGATTTATTAAAAACATAATATTCGTATTTCTCAACTGGAAACGCTAAAGAATTTATTGGTTTTGAGTTTGTTTCTTTTAGCGACTTTTTATCGTTATTAAAAAGTTCCATATTCCACCTTTCAGGGACTTGGTTGTTCTTGGCTTTGCTTTCTAAACTGTCAATAATACTTTGTCCGCTACAACTTATCGTAACTGTTAGTATCATCAAAATTAGAATGTTCTTTGTCATCAAGATGTATTTTTTTAAATGGTGGGTAACGCTAAGGTTATGATTACGTTGTGGGGAACGTCGTAAACCTTTCCATTTATGAAATCAAGCCGTTTGGTGGTTCTTATTTTAATTTTTTATGATGCCACAATACATTAAAGGCATTATTGTAGCTAATTTATTTTTGAATCCTTTGAATACTTGTTGCCTTTATTATCTATGAGGAGGCCATCGACAATTTTGTATGATAAAGTATCTTGCCCAATAGTAAAATGGAATCCACCTTCCGTTGGCTTTGGATAGTACCTAATAGGTTTGTTGGCTCCAATATTCATATCCCAATTCAAGTCAATATTTTCATCTATCTGCACTAGAAAACTGAGGTCTTCATTTTCGTTTTTCCATTTCCCTGTAAATTTACCTTTCAAGCTGTTTTGCAAAAGAATATAGTGCACACCACGAACGGTAAGAATATCTTTTTTGGAATCAATTGTTAAAGGGACATTATAATTAGGATGCTTAATATATGCTCTTGAGCCTTCAATTACTATTTCATCTGAACGACCATAATTATTGAGCCACAATTTTCCATTTTTCTCCTCGATATTCAGGATACTCTTTTCGGTGTCTTGGTCAATCCAAGTACTCTCGTAAAATTGAGATTCAGCGCAAGAATATAGAAATAATGCTAATGTGAATAGTAGTGCAGTTTTTTTCATAACTAAATTTTTAATCGGTTACAACGCCTAGGCTGTGATTTGGTTGTGATGACATCTGTGATAGCAATGGGCGGGTTGGTGCGCTGGCGTCGTAGACTTTTCTACGTTTAAAATCAGGTCGTTAGGTATTTTTTATTTTAGTTTTTTGCATACTGCCACAATGAATTATGGCTATTGCTAGGTTTTGGCACTTATTTCTTTATGAAATATTCAATAATGGTAAAATCTTGCCTACCTGAATTATCGTTATAACGCCTTTTATCTGTTAATTTTAGTTTCCCTTCAATAATTTCATATGTTATAGCGCTTTCAGCAAATTCGTGATCCCAAAGAAGTTCAAATTTATTGGTTCCTTTTTTCGCCTCATTCGTTACGTTTTCTCCCCAATCGCAATCTTGTGGGGTACAAGAGGCCCACATTTGGACAACGAAACGGTTGTTTTTAAAAGAAATTAAACATTTGGAAACCCCTCTTGTTTGGTCGTCCTCGTTAACCCATAAACCATTGAAATCATTATTCCAGTTCTTTTCTAAAACCGTATGTGTAGGTTGGTATATTCTATCTTTTTTAACTATTGGAGATTCAAGATTAATACTCCAAAAGAATATGAGTAGAGACATGGTACTGATGAATAATTTCATGGTTTTTGAATTTTAGTTTTAGCGTATGAAACCTAACAATTGGACACAGTGAGGTTATTCAATTTATTTCTATTTTCTGCTAAAGTAGTAAATCCTCGCTATCTTTCAAAGAGTATGTTACTGCATAGGTATAAATTTAGATAGTCTTGGTAGATGCATAGTCCAAATGGCTGTTGAATATGGCCCTATTAGGTTTCATTTTTTACGAATTGGGTGGTAAAACTATTATGCCGCGGTTTCACTTTTCTTTTTATTCCGGCTCTGGATTCCGTCTTGGATGCTATTTGTAAACATCTGTATATAACAGCTAAGAGACCCTTTTATTAATGGGATCTAAGAAATCGTTTAAAACAGGAAATTTGAGTGCAAATGGTTTTTTACGACCGTTTTTAATTCTAGTTTCTGGGATTTTTTCAGGAAGGCAACTAGTTTTGTCCTTATGTTGTTTATATGTGCTAATGGTGCCTTGTTCTGTTGCTTTAATAAGAAACACTGAAGCTACCAAAGGAGATATCAAGGTTAGAAAATGATGACGAGCATTATATTTAAAAACTCCTAGCGTAGGAAAGTGTGATGTATCTATGGGCTTGTGTTTTCTTCGATTCTGGGGTGTTGATGCGGTAGCCAACCCAATAATTATTTTGGCCAAAACGGTGTTTAAAATCAAACCCAAAGTGCCAAACCTTTTTATCGGCGTGCACTAAAAAAACAGAATTGTCGCCTAGGTCGTTGCCTTCTAGTAATGCATTGTGGAAGACGAATCTGTGACCTGCGACCAATGAAAAAAAGATTTCACGATCCACAGCACCCAATTGGTTATGGATCATACTGGAAGATAAGGGGTTCCTTCTTCCAAAACTTGCCATAAATTCGGGATGTAAATAACTGTCCCGTGTTCCTAAGGCAATTTGAGGTTTTATGGACATATGTACACTAAAGGGGTTGGGGGCCAAGCGCCATTCTTTTAAATAGCTTGCATACATATTTGCATGAATACTATTTTCCATTTGATTGCCCCAAACTGGGGGATCAGATACTACAAAAGTATTGTGATACCATTTTTGAAAGCCACTGGCACCAGAAGCAGGTCCGGCAACACCCAATAGTAGATTGGCTTCTATAAGACTTAATTTTGAAACGCGAGACCATCCGCCTTGAATCCCCAGAAAACCCGCATAGAGCCTGTCTAGATCCTCAAGATCCCTAGATATAATATTGGTAGGAGTGAAAATTTCCTGTCTAACAGAAAATTCTAATTGTTCCTTTCCTGAGGATAGAAATCCTTTTTCTAAAAGCTGGCGATACGTCAAAAACAAACCAGAAGAATAGTAACGGTCCGTAAAAGTTAAAAAATCATTATCGTGTCGCAATTCCAATTGATGACCAACAATGTTCACAGCATCATTGGCTGAAGGGTTTTGTCCATTGGAATTAAGGGTGCCCAATAGAATGAATACAAAGATAAATTGGCGGTAATGTTGGGTTTCCGTAGTTCTGAGAATTTTAAATAAGGGCTTAAGGTAATACTTATAATTGGGTGTTGGCTTTATAAATTAAAAGAGCCCATATAGTGCAAGGCCTATCTCATATTCAAAAAATCGGTCTAAAAAAACCTCACATCGTTTGAAGGTTTTACTTTTTAGTGGGAGCCGTATGTTTTCTTCCGTGGCGCCTCGGAAAGAGACGAGGAGGCTTTCCAAAATAGGGCTATAGGTTACAATTGATCTTACGTTGAAAGTTTATCTGTTTTAGCAGTGTTTTAACGTCTAAATGTGTAACTTATTTGTGTTTTTTTAAATGGGAATAATTGAAGAAAAAATATGGTTGAATACTGTATTTTTGAAAATAGCAAATAACCAAAACCTATATGCGAGTTCTAACCATCATTATTTTACTTGTTTTAAGTGTCAACCATACTGTTACCGCACAAAAAATCGATTTTTCCGCTTTAAAAAACTTAAACATTAGAAATGTGGGTCCCGCTAATATGAGTGGACGTATTACGGCTATAGACGTGGTTACAACCAATCCAAAAATCATGTACGTAGGTTCAGCATCTGGAGGAGTTTGGAAATCGGAAAATGGAGGCACGTATTGGAATCCTATCTTTGATCAACAGCCAACACAAAACATTGGGGCATTGGCCATTCAGCAAAGTAATCCTAACGTTATATGGGTGGGTACTGGGGAGGGAAACCCTAGGAATTCCATGAATTTGGGTATGGGTGTTTTTAAAAGTGTAGACGGGGGTGATACTTGGCAACAAATGGGGCTAGAAAGCACAAAGACCATTCACAGAATTATCATTGACCCAACTGATGCTAATATTGTATATGTAGGTGCCATGGGAGATCCATTTACTGCTAATGAACATAGAGGTCTCTATAAAACCAATGATGGTGGTTTACACTGGCAAAACATTTTATTTTCTAATGACCAATCAGGAATTGCCGATTTGGTTATGGATCCCACAAATAATAAAAAACTATTTGCTGCTCTTTATGAGCACAAAAGAACACCCTATTATTTTACATCAGGGGGGCAGGGGTCTGGGCTTTATGTATCCAATGATGGCGGGAATAATTGGCAAAAACAAGGCGAAAGCCAAGGTCTACCATCAGGTAATTTAGGCCGAATTGGTCTTGCTATTGCCCCATCTGAACCCAATAGAATTTATGCAAAAATAGAAGCTAAAAAAAATGCCATTTACCGCAGTGATACTGGAGGGGATACCTGGGAAATGATTAATGACAACCCAAAATTCGCCAATAATAGGCCTTTTTATTTTCAAGATCTGGCAGTAGATACCGAAGACCCAGATAGGTTGTATAATATTTATCAACCTTTATCTGTAAGTTATGATGGGGGTAGCACTTTTGATACCATTCCCATGATTCCTGCCGATGAAACAAAAGGGATACATGCAGATTTTCATGCTTTTTGGGTAAATCCAAATGACGCAAAGCACTTTATTATTGGTGGCGATGGTGGATTGGGAATTACGTATGACCATGGCAAAAGTTGGTATTTTCCAGAGACTATTCCCGTGGCACAATTTTATCATGTTGGAGTAGATAATGATGTGCCCTATAATGTCTATGGAGGAATGCAGGACAATGGCAATTGGTCTGGCCCTGCATACATATGGAAAAGAGGGGGCATACGCACCTTGTATTGGCAGTATTTGGTTGGCGGTGATGGGTTTGATATTTCACCGGATTTAGATAATTCAAGATTTGGTTATGGGTCCTCTCAAAATGGCAATCTATACAGGTATGATAAACTAACAGGCTATTACGTTAGTATTCAACCGCCGGCGCCAGATTTAAAAACTAGTTTACGCTTTAATTGGAATGCTGGGTTTGCTAGAAATCCTTTTGATACCAATTCGGCCTATTATGGTTCTCAATTCGTACATCTTACGCAAGATAAGGGTGCTTCGTGGGAAATAATCTCACCAGATTTAACCACCAACAACCCCATGCACCAACAGGCCGATTATGGTGGACTTACCTTGGATGTTTCTGGGGCTGAACGCTACAATTCTATTTTGACTATTGCTCCAAGTACATTGGATAAAAATATTATTTGGGAAGGCACAGATGATGGTCAGGTTCAAATTACTACAGATGGCGGTAAAACTTGGATAAATCGTACCTCTAAAATCAAGGAAATGCCAAAGGAGGGTTGGATTGCCCAAATAGAAGCCTCTAGATTTAATGCGGGTGCAGCATGGATGGTGGTCAATAATTATAGAAAGGGAGATTATGCCCCCTATCTTTTTAAAACCAATGATTACGGTAAAACATGGTTGCGCATAGTGGATGAGAAAATGGTAAAAGGATACGCGCTTACTGTAATTCAGGATCCTGTAGAACCCAATTTGGTTTTTCTAGGAACCGAAAATGGTTTATGGATGAGTATGGATGAGGGAAACACATGGGAGCAATTTAAGAATGAATTCCCTTCAGTGTCAACCATGGATTTAAAAATCCAAGAACCAGAGTCTGCCCTTATCGTAGGAACTTTTGGCAGGGCTATTTGGGTGTTAGATGATTTACTATCATTAAGAGAAATTGCCGCAAACCGATTAAAAAAAGGAATTACAGCACTTCCAATGAACAATGCAGTACAAGTAAAAGGTTTGTTTATTAATCCGCCTGGAAATATTTGGAGTGGCTTCCATACTACTTTTGAAGGTGAAAATAAGGTATTTCAAAAAACTAAAATTCCATTTTATTTATCAGATCAACCAGAGGCAAATATCAAAGTAAAAGCAGAGATTTTTGATCCACAAAATAGACTAATAAATACAATTGAAACCAGTGATTTAGATAGAGGATTAAACTATATGGTTTGGAAATTAGATGAAACCTCCGCTTCTTTCACAGGGGGTTGGACAGATGATTTTTCTAGGGATATACCCGTTTTGCCGGGAAACTATTCTATTGTTTTACATTATAATGCGAATATAGACAGCACGAGTGTAAAGGTTATACCTGATCCAAGATTTGATATCCCTTCAAATGTGGATAAAGAACTTTATGTTTTTCGAAAAGAAATAGATAAACAAGTTGCCATATTGGCCCAGCATTTGAAGAATATTGATAAAAAAAAGGTCATGGTAGATAGATTGATCAAAAAACAAAATGATGCTCAAGTTAAGGTAGACGACCCTATGTTTTTGGTGGTAAAAAGTATGGAACAGCAATTGATCAAACTTCGTGCTAAAGGCCAAATCCCTAAGCCAGAAAGGCAAGTAGGGGCATGGCAATCTTTTGAAACATCACCGTTTTCAAAAATTCATGAAGCTTTAAACCTTGCTGCTGCACAAACAACGGTTCCTTCTTCTCAAAACCAAGAAGTGCATAAGCAGGCTGCAGCGCTAATTGATGATTTTTCAAACGCGGTAAATTCTTTTATGCAATCCCAGTGGCTGTCATTTGAATCTGAACTCAAAAAAAGCAACCTTCAATGGGAGGAAGAATAATGTAGATTAGTTCTATGATAGTCTAACTTAAAACGGCTTCCGCTTCAATTTCTACCATATAACCATCACCTACTAATTTTGCCTCTACTAAGGTATTGGCAGGGTTGATGCCCTTGAATCTCTGGCCATGGGCTCTTGCAACAGGTTCCCAATCTTTAAGTTCATTTACAAAAATCCGGGTACGAACCACATTAGCCAATGATCCTCCAAAAGAGGTAAGTACACCTTCAATTTTATCTATAATGAAATGTGTTTGTGCGGCAGCATCATTTCCCCCAATCGTGATAGTACCGTGTGTGGCGGTAGTGCCAGAAACATGAATTCTATTTCCATCTTTAACGGCCCTACAGTAACCGGCATATTCTTCCCATTCAGTGCCACTAAAAATCTGTTCTCTATTTTTGTTGGTCTTTATTGGGGTAAAGGCTTTGGGTATGGTTTCTAGATGATCACTTAGATCTCCAGAAGCGGTTAAAAAAGGGGGTTTCCTATACTCGTCCCCACAATCGCCTGGAATGGGTAGTAATTGATTTTGTGCATTTTTTATGGCTTTGATATCTTCAGGCAGTAAATCAATTTCTAGCATCCGTTTATTATCTGCAATATGCTCACTTTCTCCTAGACGTGCGCCCACAATTATAGCGGCAACATTTGGGTTTTCTAAAATATACCTACTGGCTATGTTGGCAATGGAGGCTTGGTTTTTATCTGCAATTTCTTTTAGGGTCTGCAATAAATTTTGATAGGGAGCCCACCCTCCGGCAGTATCAATAAACCGTTTGTACTTCATCTGCGACCAAGTGGTCAATTCTTTATCCTTAGGTTCGGATTTCCCTAACCATTTGTCCGTTAAAAACCCGCCAGCCAAGGTTCCAAAAGCCAAAATTTTTACATTATACGTTTCGCAAACCTGTTTCATTTGTAATGAGGCTCTTTGGTCAATAACCGAATGGCAAATTTGATTGCTCACAATAGGAATGCCACTGGCACAAGCGATTCGCAAATGAGCTGCATCAAAATTAGTTACTCCAAGGTGTTTTATTAGTCCTTCCTCTTGTAATTCTTTCAAATAAAAAAGGCCGTCGAGCCAACTTGGATCAGGATAAAACCAGGCGTGAAACTGTAACAAGTCAATACAAGGTAGTTGCATTCTATCGAGGGCGGTTTGTACGGCCTCACGAACGTCAGTACGACTAATTTTTCCTGGCTTGGGCACCCATTTGGTAAACAATTGAACGCCATTTTTATTTTCAAGACTATTTTTAAAGGTCCCGGCAATAATTTCACTGGAACCGTAATGATCTGCCATATCAAAAGAGGTAAGTCCAGCATCTAAATAGGGCTGCATATATTTTGAGGTGGCAATAGGATCTAAGGTTTTTCCATCTCGTTCCATATCAGCTATTTGCCACAGACCTGTAACAATTCGTGAAATTTCTAATTGTTTGGCTAATTCAATTTTTACTTTCATGTTTTATTCTTCTGGAAGTTTTAAAAATCGTTTTCTTAAATGGGGCTCATTTTTTTTCAATCTTCTCCAGTTATAAACAAATATAATACTGGCAAAGCCCATGACTATAATCCAAATAGGTGTAGAATGAAAATACCATGCTTTGGTTTGTGCTGTTAAATCTTTGTACGTATGAATGGCGAGAAAACCAGTCAAGGTAATTATGCCCAACCAGCCAATTGCCAATTGCAATGTTCTATTCTTTATTACAGAGATACGTTGTGCTACCTGAGAATTAACCTTACTTATGGTTACCAAGGTTATGCACATGAGCAGAAAGTTTACCATCATGGACGTCACCATAATATCAATACCCAAAAAGAAGTCCCCGGCAAAGTGTGAGCCTAAAACCCCTAAGCTTGCCATAAAACCAGCTATGATAAGTGCTATATAAGGGGTGTTGTTCCTCGGATGGATTCTGGAAATAGCTTTTGGAAAAATAGCGTCTTTAGCCCAGGCAAACATGAGTCTAGAAACAGATAATAGCATAGCGGGCAAATCGTTTATTAAAGAAATGGCCGCGCCTACTAAAATGGCAATGCCCCAACCCGAGGGTAAAACGTAGCTTAAAAGACCTGGCGCCGTAATATCTTTTTCCATTGCTTCTGCAGCTACAAAACTCCAAGGTACTATATGGTAGACTGATGCGGCAAATAAAAAATAAAAACACCCTACGCCAAGTATGGCCAACAAAATTGCCCGAGGAAGATTTTTAGTTGGATTTTTTGCTTCTCCCCCTGCTTGTGCAATAGAATCGAACCCAATAAAACTAGAGAAAAGTAGGGCCGCCGCTGACAAAAATATACGCCAATCAAAAGCAATTTCTGTCGAAGATTTAAACATACGCCCTTCTTTTTCCTGCAGCGCAGTTAAAAAATCAGTAGTATCAAAAAAGAACCCTGATACTATTACAATACCCCCAAGGGCAAACATTAAAAACATCATGGGCAATACTATGTTTTTATAGGATTTTAAACCACGAATGTTAATTACCACAAAAAACCAAATTAGACCTAAAGCAAGCAAAACTCTTATCCAACCAATTTCAAGAATCAATGAAATGTTCTCCCAACCAAAACTAGCGGTTACATCGCGGATAAAAGGAATAGTAATGTATGCGATTACACCTATAACAATAGATAGGCCAAACCATTGGGAAAAGCTCGCCACAAAACCTAAATATGGATTTAGACCTCGGCTGGCATAAATGTAACTACCTCCCGCACGTGGCATGGCTGAAGCTAAAACAGCATAGGCCAAGGCTGCAAATACGGCGGGTATGGCTGCAAAAAGAAATGCAGGCAAAACATACGGTCCAATACCAGGAACATTACGTTGAATCATAAAAGGCACAACGTTAATGGAAGCCCCTAGCATGGAACAGACCCCCGTGGCAATAAGAGCTAAAAGCCCCATTTGTCGAGTCAGTTTTTTAGTGCTCAAAGAAAGTATTTCATTTTTAATTTATTCTGAAATATAAGTTTTAACATTGGTTAGTTCCCAACGACCCAATGATATTGGGATATTTCCAATGGAGTTGAGTTGGTCAAAAAATTGCTGCATTTCGAAAGGTTCATTTTTTAATTCTTTCATTCTGGCGTATTCAGCAAGTGTATTTTCAATCAGGTATTTGCCTGTAATATAACTTGTTCCGTAACCTGGTTGGCGTAAATAAAGCTGTTGTTCAAAAAGCAATAGTTCTTTTTCTGTTTTCATCCAGCCACGAGGGGTGTATTCGGAGTGGATACTTCCTGCTTCCTCCATGGTCATTTCATTGGCGTGGGCATAAAGTGAACCTAAACCTCGGGCAGCACGCTGGGCAATCATGATGTAAACAATTTCTCTGGATCTGGGTTGATCATCATAAAGACCTGCATCCATGAACATTTCTTCAACTGCGGTTGCCATACCTTCATTTCTTGAATCAAAAATATTGTACAACAACGGGCCTTTTCTAATTTCACTTTTATGGGGTTCTTTATCCATTCGAGCCAATTCAAACCAATGGTAAAAATGGGAATACAGGGGGCGTTGATCATAATGTGCTGTAATCCAAAAAAAGTTGCGTTTGTCTTTGGGTACAAATGCTCCAAGATGTTCATTTAAAGCTGGCTCAAAATAGTTTTTTACCGTCACCATTTCATTTTCATCTAAAAAATTGATCAAGCTTTTGGCCGAGGCCTTTGCACGATTATCGTATTCTTCGGGAGTAGTGGCGTCGGAAAGCAATGGCAATTTTCTATTTCGGTGTTCTTCTAATTTTAGGGCGGCCCAGGCTCGGGTGAGCTCTCTTTTTAAAAGCATTACCTCATCTTCCCATGTCAAAGGAACCAAATGTACGTTTTGGAGGTACCATGTATACTCTTCTTTTCCTATACCCGATGGTCCTGTTTTTGTTTTTGCTTCGGCCTGAAGCCAATCTGATAGGGCATTGGTAGATTGTATGGCATTGTCTATAGCAACAAGTAGATTTTTATCCTTAGACACTCCAGGGAAATCTTTTATAGTTGTTAGGTTTTCACTTTGATCTTTAATATCACGTATACCGGCAATCCAAAGATCTTTGGCATTGCCCGTCAAATTTATTTTTGCCTGTTCGTTAATTGCTGGAATAACTTTTAAATCGGCTATTAATTTTTTAGAACCCTCTTTGTCCAAAGGAAATTGATAGGTCCAAAGGTCTGTAATACCATGGTGGGTTGGTCCTTCATGTGCAGGAACATCACTCCTTTCTGTCCATAACGACTTATAGAATGCAGGGTCTCTTTCCCAAGGGCGAAGTACTCTTTGGTTAAATTCATACCCATTCATTTCAGCATGTACAATATGCCAATCTACCTGTCGTGGAATAGGCCAGGAGATAGTATCTATGTTGCTTAGTTTATCTTGTAGAATTCTAAATCCAAGTTCTCTTTTCTCAAAAGTTTCTTGAGTATAATCAGGTGCTCCGTTGCGTAATGGAGGATTTTCAAAAGTTCTCCATTCTTTAAATAGGGACACTAAATCAGCATAGTCTTGATCCTTATTTTGAGCTAGAACCAAATGGGTTGAAATCCCCATGAGAAGGATACTAAAAAAAAGAGATTTATTGGAGACAAGATTATTTTTCATATGAATTATAATTGATTCATCTAAATATAGCTTATCAGGTTAAAATAATAGGGTAAAATAGTTGTTTTTCGTGTGCTTTTCTTGGAAGGACGGAAATAAAGGGTATAAAAACCGATAGCGTTAGCGAATCCGTTGTTTTTGGTATCATCAGGTTTTATAACTGGAACTTGATTCTTTCTTCCGTGATACTTCGGTATGGGCCTTGGTGTTGGCTTTACAAAGAAGACCATGGTCGCTATGCTCCCTATTTTTTTGTTTTTCTTCAAAGCTAATACGGGATCAATATAAAAGTTATCGTGGTCCTGGATTCTTTCCTTCGTTGCACTGCGGAAAGGGCCTTGGGGTTGGCTTTACTACAACGCAGATTTGATTCCCAAATCAATTTTTTTTCTGAATTTCAATCCATAAAGCAAGCTTTAGGATCTTATCCAAAAAAAAACCAGATACTTTCGTATCTGGTTTTCTTAGTAGCGGGAACTGGACTCGAACCAGTGACCTTCGGGTTATGAGCCCGACGAGCTACCTACTGCTCTATCCCGCGCTGTGGGTGCAAAGATACAAAGCTTTTTTGCTATTATCAAAACATAAATCAATAAATCTTTTTTAGTTACTTTCGGGCTTCATCTATTATATTCCATATCTTAGAAATTTTTCAAATTTTATGAGCGTAATCAATGATTTCTTAGCCTCGGTCTTACCTTACACAGAGTGGGTTATGCTCCTTCTGATCATAGGGGGAGGCTTGTTCCTGGTGTTTTATTCCAAATTATTGCCCTACCGGTATTTTAAACATGCCATTGCTATTACAGCGGGGAAATATGATAATCCCGATGATCCTGGGGACGTGAGTCACCTGCAGGCGCTCTCTTCGGCCGTTGCTGCGACCGTTGGCTTGGGGAATATCTCTGGGGTGGCGATTGCCATTTATTTGGGAGGACCAGGGGTTGTTTTCTGGATCTGGGTGACCGCACTCGTTGGGATGTGCATTAAATTTTATTCCTGTAGCCTCGCTATTATGTTCCGGGGTCATGACAGTGAAGGAAACCTCCAAGGTGGCCCCATGTACTATATCACTAAAGGGATGGGTATGAAAGCCAAGCCGTTGGCCGTGTTCTTTTGTTTGGCCGGACTCTTTGGGGTACTCCCTGCTTTTACCGTCAACCAATTTACCCAAACCCTCATGGGGGTGATCAAACCCAATGAAAATATTGCCCTTTTGGGGGATTTTAATTGGAAGTTGGGCATAGGCATCGTCCTGTCCATCATTACCTCCTTCGTCATCTTTGGAGGGCTCAAAAAAATCGCTAAAGTGGCCACGGCCATCGTGCCCTTTATGGTACTGGTATATTTGGTGGCCGTCATCTATATCATGATCATTAATGCGGGGCAAATATTTCCTTCCCTTAAATTGATATTCGTGGAGGCCTTTAATTTTAAGACTGCCGTTCAGGGTGGTCTTTGGGGGCTTATCATCATAGGAATTCGAAGGGCCGTATTCTCCAATGAATCAGGAGTGGGGAATGCGCCCATGTACCATGGACAATCCAAGACCAGTGAACCCATACAGGAAGGTCTAGTGGCCATGTTGGGCCCGTTTATAGATACTATTGTCGTCTGTACCCTGACCGCCATAGTCATCCTTTTGAGCGGGGCCCATTTGGAAGCAGAGAATAACGGCATTGCCATGACCTTGATCGCTTTTGAAAAATCGCTCTATGGGGTTGGGGATGTTCTCTTGATGGTGGTGGTAGCGGCCTTTGCACTTTCCACCTTATTTACCTATTCCTATTATGGGACCAAATGCCTTTCCTTTTTGACCAATGCCAAAATTGGGAAGTATTACAACCACATTTATATCTTAAGTATTACCTTTGCAGCAGTAGCTTCGGTAGACCTGGTGGTAAATCTGATCGATTTATCCTTTGCCCTAATGGTGATCCCCAATATGATTGCGGTTCTCTATTTGGCACCCAAGGTCAACAAAGCAATGAAAACGTATTTTTTAAAGGTAAAAGATGGCAGAGCATAAGGCAGGGTTTGTAAATATCATAGGGAATCCCAATGTGGGAAAATCTACGTTGATGAACGCTTTTGTGGGGGAAAAATTATCCATTATCACCTCTAAGGCTCAGACCACAAGGCATAGGATCCTCGGGATTGTGAACGGGGATGATTTTCAGATGATCTTATCGGATACCCCTGGGATCATTAAACCGGCCTATGAGTTGCAATCCTCCATGATGGGCTTTGTGAAATCTGCCTTTGAGGATGCAGATGTATTGATCTACATGGTAGAAATAGGGGAGAAGGCCTTAAAGGATGAAAATTTTTTCGATAAGATAAAGAATAGTAAGATCCCTGTATTGCTGTTATTGAACAAGATAGATATATCAGAACAAGGGGTACTGGAAGAGCAGGTGCAGTATTGGCAATCACAATTGCCCGAAGCTGAGATACACCCTATTTCGGCCCTTCAGAATTTCAACGTCAAGGAAGTATTCCATAGGATCATGGACTTGTTGCCCGTTTCACCACCTTATTATCCAAAGGATCAATTGACGGATAAGCCGGAACGTTTCTTTGTAAACGAGACCATCCGCGAGAAAATCTTACAGCACTATAAAAAAGAGATCCCATATTCTGTTGAAATAGATACGGAGGAATTTTTTGAAGATGAAGACATAATCAGGATGCGCTCTGTAATCATGGTTGAACGCGAATCCCAAAAAGGCATCATCATAGGTCATAAGGGATCTGCCTTAAAAAGAGTAGGGGTTGAGGCCCGTAAGGATCTGGAAAAATTCTTTGACAAACAAGTGCATATGGAATTGTATGTAAAAGTGAATAAAAACTGGCGAAGTAATCTTAACCAATTAAAACGGTTCGGATACAATCAATAATCAGGGATAGATGACCTCGGACATAAAAGAATAGAGCTCCTTCATTTGGGGCTCTCCTTTCTTTCTTCCCGTTCTGCCAAAGGCATAAAGTAAGGCCCATACCACTACCAAGAGCACTAGAATCCCCGTTTGCAATCCATAAGGTTTGTCCAAAGTCCAATTGGAATAGGCCCAAATTCCAATTACAATAAATACGGTAGCAACTCCAAAATGCAGGAACATAAAGAACGTCCATAATGTAGGGTTGGGACCAAAAAGGCCATCGATTCTGCAGGAACTGTTATCCTCATCATGTAGTTCCAAGTGAAGTTCCGGGCTCCAAAAAGTACGAAGTCCTTGTTCGAACTTTATAAAAAGATGATCATCGATCCGTTTTACAAGAAATGGAGACTTCTTATTTTTCTCGAAACTGGTGAGTACAATTTCTTTCGAAGTATTTAAATGATGTTGAAATCGTGGTCTTAAAACGAGTTCATTCGGTAGACTTTTCACTGGTACAATTGATTATGAAACAGAAGATAACATTTTTCTTCAGATATAAATAGTACTTTTGCAGCAAAATAAAGAAGTATGAGTGCTATTGTAGCCATTGTAGGGAGACCTAATGTAGGTAAATCGACGTTTTTTAATCGGTTGGTACAGAGAAGAGAGGCGATCGTAGATGCGGAGAGCGGAGTTACGCGAGACCGACATTACGGAAAAAGTGATTGGAATGGACGCGAGTTTACCATTATTGATACAGGGGGATACGTTTTGGGAAGTGATGACGTTTTTGAATCGGAAATAGATAAGCAGGTAGAGCTGGCCATTGATGAGGCCGATGCCATCATTTTTATGGTGGATGTGGAAGCTGGGGTTACGGGAATGGATGAGGATGTGGCCAATTTGTTAAGACGCCACAACAAACCCGTATTATTGGCCATCAACAAGGTGGACAATGGAAAGCGTGCCGAAGATGCCGTGGAATTTTATTCTTTAGGTTTGGGAGAGTACTATACCATTGCCAGTATTAGTGGGAGTGGAACTGGAGAGCTATTGGATGCCTTGATAGAAGTACTGCCGGAGCATGAGCAGATAGAGGAGAGTGAATTACCTCGTTTTGCAGTGGTAGGAAGGCCTAATGCAGGAAAATCGTCCTTTATAAACGCTTTGATAGGGGAAGATAGATATATCGTTACCGATGTTCCTGGAACCACTAGGGACAGTATTGATACCAAATACAACCGTTTTGGGTTTGAGTTCAACCTTGTGGATACTGCGGGAATCCGTAGGAAAGCAAAGGTGAAGGAGGATCTGGAATTTTACTCCGTTATGCGTTCGGTAAGAGCCATAGAACATTCTGATGTGTGCATTATTTTATTGGATGCCACAAGAGGTTTTGATGGGCAGGTTGAGAACATCTTTTGGTTGGCCCAGCGCAATAACAAGGGTGTTGTGATCTTGGTCAATAAATGGGATTTGATAGAGGACAAAGAGACCAATACCATCAAAAAATACACCGAAAAAATCAAGGAGGCCATAGAACCATTTACCGATGTGCCCATCTTGTATATTTCTGTATTGACAAAACAACGTATCTATAAAGCTATAGAAACAGCAGTTGAAGTCTATCAGAACAGGAGCAAGAAAATACAGACGCGTAAATTCAATGATATTATGTTGCCCATCATTGAGAACAATCCGCCACCGGCGTATAAAGGGAAATATGTAAAGATCAAGTTCTGTACACAATTGCCTACACCATATCCGCAATTTGCTTTCTTCTGTAATTTGCCGCAATATGTGCGCGATCCGTACAAACGCTTTTTGGAGAACAAATTAAGGGAGCATTTTGATTTTACTGGGGTACCCATCTCTATTTTCATGAGGAAGAAATAAAATTTTCATAATAATCTGTTAAGAGAGGTAAAGGTCTTAAAGTGTTAGATTATTTTCGAAATGTGCTTTAGCACAATCGATTAAAAACCAATCTATGCTTAAGTTTTTTTGCCTCTTTTTTATTGCCCTTTTCATATCGGTAAAGGGCAAGGTGCTGGATGCATCTTCTAAACTACCATTAGAGGCTACCACCATCTATGCGGAATCCATTCTGGACAGTACGCTGATCACCTATACCATATCCGAACAAAATGGAATCTTTATATTGGAGGGAAAAACCTCCCTTAAAGAGGTGAATCTGTACTTTTCCTTCAATGGCTATAAATCCAAGGTAAAGAAGATTGCCATAAAACCACAAATAGATCTTGGTTCCGTAGAATTGGAAGAGCAGGCCCAAGAGTTGAAAGGGGTACAAGTAGTTGGTGAAAGAGTGCCAGTTATCATTAAACAGGATACGTTGGAATTCAATGCAGATTCCTTTAAGACCAGGCCCGATGCTACCGTTGAAGACGTATTGAAAAAATTGCCAGGGGTTGAGGTAGACAGTGATGGCAAGATCACCGTAAACGGAAAAGAAGTGAGTCAGGTCCTGGTTAACGGACAGGTGTTCTTCAGCAATGACCCAAAAGTGGCTACGAAAAGCTTGCCCAAGGAGATCATTAGTAAAATCCAGATAATGGATACTAAAACCAAGGCCCAAGAGTTCACCGGAGAAGCAGGGGATGGGGAGACCAAAACTATCAATCTTACCATAAAGGAAGATAAGAATAACGGGTATCTGGGGAGATTGGCAGCAGGGTACGGTGCAGATGAACGTTAACAGACCAGTGGCCTTCTTAATTATTTTAACGGACAGGAACGTATCAGTGTGATTGCTGGGAGCAATAACATTAATAATAGTGGATTTTCTTTTGATGAAATCTATGATATGGTAGGCAATGCTAGTGGAGGTGTTTCCTTTAGTCAATCCGGTGCCTTTAGTGTGGGCGACCTTTCTTTTGGATTTGGTCAGGGTATTACCACGTCCTCCAATCTTGGGGCAAGTTATGCCAACCAACAGAAAGATAAATTTGAGGTCAATGGGAACTATTTTTTTTCCTACAGCGACTCTTTTAATGATGAGAAAACCTCACGAGAGAATATATTGCCAGACAGTCGATTCTTTACCGATACGGAAACAAACTTCAACGGTAGTACAAATTCTAATCAAGGATCGGCAAATCTAGAATTTGATATTGATAAGACCTTCCGCATATCGGTTGACCCCAGTTTTAATGTGAATAGGACAAATTCAGTAAATAACAGGAACACGATCTCTAGCGATGAGGATGGCAATGCCATCAACAGCAATAGCTCACTAACCCTTGAAGATGGATTTCAAAGGCGCTTTTCCAATGAACTGACCTTGTTTAAAAAATTGGATACCTTGGGCAGGTATGTGCGTCTGACTTTCACCAACGAGAATAGGCTCAACAGCAACCTACGGAACTTTAATTCCATCCGTAATACCTTCGGAGATAGCCCGAGTGAGGATATTTTAGACCAACAGACCACTACAGATACCGATAATGATAAGTATTCAGCAGAATTCACCTATCGTCAGCCTTTGGCAAAGGAGCTGTTCTTGGACTTTGGGTATGAATATGAAACCAGTCAGCAGAACAATACGAGAAATGTTTTCGATTATAATGATGCTTTAGGAACCTATAGTAATTTTAACCAAATACAAAGTTCGGACTTTAGTTTTCGAAATATACAACAGACTCCATTTTTGGGTGTTAGGAGTAATAGCGAAAAATTTCGTTTTGGTGTTACCATGAACTATAAGTTCACCATTTTGGAAAACCAGGACGACCTCCAGAACACCTCCTTTAAAAAATCCTATGAAAATGTATTGATAAATGCCAATGCCAACTATACCCTTGGAGATAATAAGAGATTAAGTCTGTGGTCCAGTTCCAGATTGAATGTGCCTTCGGTAAATCAATTACAGCCTATTCCTAATGTCAGCGATCCATTGAATATAGTTATCGGTAACCCTAACTTGTCCCCTTCATCGGTAAATCAGACTTATTTGAACTACAATGATTACAATTGGAAAGAGCGTACAGGTATCTACGTCTATATTGGCCTAAACTCTGAAAAAGATAGGGTTTCACCTATAACAACGACAAATGAGGATTTGTTGAGGACAACCACTTATACCAATATCAACGGTAATTATAATATAGATGGGGGATTTAGCTATTCCAAACAAATAAAAAAAGACAGTACTTACACCATTAAATATAGTTTTAACCCATACATGGGATATAGGAAGAATATTGGGTTTACCAACGGAAGTGGTTTGGAAACCTCCAGTCTTTCATTGAATCCCAGGGCAAGCATCACCTTTAATTATAGAGAGTTGCTCGAGTTGGAGCCCGAATACAGAATTTCATTTACGGATACCAAATACAATTTGGATGGCTTGGATGATGTGAATTTCATTTCCCACAACTTAGGTTTAAAACTTACGACGTATTGGCCAGAAAATATTGTGTTTGGCAATGATGTGACCTATAGTTACAACGGTAATGTGGGGCCTGGTTTTAAAAAGGATGCCCTATTTTGGAATATGAGTTTGGGTGTCCAGATGCTCAAGAAAAATGTGACTCTAAAAGTGTTGGCTTATGACCTATTGAACCAGAATATCAATACCAGAAGGACTACGGGAGATGATTATATTCAAGATTTTCAGGGAACCGTATTGCAGCGATATTTTATGTTCAGCGCCAGTTTCAAATTCGATCAATTCGGGGGTAAAAAGGAAAAGAAAGGCGGAATGTACTCCTTTGATTAAATGGCCTGAGCTAACACAAACTGATTTAATGAAATTGGGTTGGGATTACTATAGGCAAAGCATTTACCAACCCCCTGAGGAACCGCCGCCGCCAAAGCCTCCGCCTCCGAAGCCACCACCAAAACCTCCACCTCCGCCAAAGCCGCCTCCGCCAGAAGATGACCCTCCGCCGAAACCTCCACGGCCCATGTTGCTCAGGATAATGGCATCCCAAATACTAAAGCCTCCGCGTCTGCCACCATTTTTGCCACCGCCTCTTTTCTTGCGGTTGGAGAGAATAATGATGATGATAAAAAAGATGATAAAGGGTAAAAGCGATTTTAAAGGGAAACCGCGGTTCTCGGTTTTCGTACGATCTTCCTTAAACTCCCCTGTCAACACTTGGAACATGGCGTCCGCCCCTTTGTCCAAACCTGTATAATAATCCTCTTTTTTAAATTCAGGGATAATAACGGTCTCAATGATCCTGCGTGTCATGGCATCGGTCAAGGAGCCTTCCACACCATACCCGGTATTAATGGCCACCCTACGGTCCCCTTTGGCCAAGAGCACCAATACGCCATTGTCCTCGTCCTTCTGACCAATGCCCCAGGCCTCTCCCCATTGGGCGCCCAAATAATTGATGTTCTCCCCTTCGGTTGAGCTGATAATGGCCACAACGATCTGTGTGGAGGTGCTGTCCGAATATTTGATCAGTTTCTGTTCCAAGGACGCTTTTTCCGAACTGGACAGCAAATTGATATAATCATAGACGCTGGTCTGTAGTTTTGGTTTTTCCGGAACAGGGTACTGACCAAAACTTACCGAAAAGCCCAGTAAAAATAAAAGAAGAATACTAACCTTTAGATACCTCATTGTTCAATTCGTTAGTATCGTTATGCTGCCAAGGGAAATGCGTTGCCAATGCCTTACCAGCCTTTAAAACCCCGTCTAAGAGTCCCTGTTTAAAGTTTCTTTGTTTAAATTGGTGCTCAATGGCTTCTTTGGTGGAGTCCCAAAAATCTTTTGGCACTACCTTATTGATGCCCTTGTCTCCTAAAACCACAAACTTTTTATCGGCTACGGCCACATAGATAAGTACCCCATTCTCTTCTTTGGTATTGTCCATTTTTAAGTAATGGAATACCGCCTTGGCCCTTTCAAAGTGGTCTTTGTTGGTATGGGCTTCAATATGCACCCTAATTTCCCCAGAGGTATTTTTTTCTGCCTCCACAATAGCGGCCACTACCGCGGTCTCCTCTTCAGCGGTCAAAAAATTTTCTACCTTGGACATTTGGTTATTTTTAATTGAAATCGAAATTCACATCAGGAACATTCTCTGCGCCGGCTTCTGATTGAAAGTATGCCAGTTCACTGAAATTGAACATCCCCGCCAAAAAGGAATTGGGGAATCTTTTGATATGCTTGTTATAGGGCTCTACGGTGGTGTTGAATCTGTCCCTGGCTACATTGATCCTGTTTTCCGTGCCTTCCAATTGTGATTGAAGCTCCAAGAAGTTTTGGTTTGCCTTCAATTCTGGATAGCGTTCCACGGTAACCAATAAGCTTTTTAAG
>JBLGAT010000044.1:0-22051 GCA_047612485.1 Psychroserpens sp. | reverse complement strand
CCTTTTTTTCCTAAATATTGAATTCGGAATGCTTCAATTGCTTCTACGTTATCGGAAGAGAAATTTTCTACTTCCGTAATATGTTGCTTCAGTTGATCTATCATGGTCTCTTTTATGGCTTATGGAGATTATCGGTCTCGCATTACCGATTGTTTTGTGTTCGGTTTATTTTTTTAAAAATGGCTAAACCGAACACAAAACAATAAGTGATTGTAATTTATTTTCTAAATAATCCCCAAAACGTACCATTCGCTTGGGCTGGCAAATTTAAAACTTTTATTACAGTACAAATAGAATAATTGAGCAAGTTTGTTTATTTATTATTGTGAATGTTGTTTTTTATATACTTAACACAAGTATCAAACGATTTGAAAATGTGCTCTTTAGGAATTAAATCAGGGATAATATCAATACGTTCCATCATATATCTAGGTTGTTTTAGAACGTTGACCAAGAGGACATCTATATTTTCTTTTTTTAGATCTACCAGGACATCTTCCATGGCATAAAGTCCAGATTGGTCCATATACTGCATTCTTCCCATCCTGATGATAACCATTGAAGCTGAATTTGGAATTTGTTTGGCCAATTGCTGGAAATCACTTGTTGAGCCAAAGAACAGGGGTCCTTTGATATGTTTGATGAATACTTTTTCCAATAATTCCTTTGGAAAATCTCCTTCATCTGCCCAGGCTTTTTCCTTTAGAAGCGTTTTCACATCGGAACGTTCTGCAGTAAGATCTCCCATTTTTTTCATGAACATCAAGGAGGCAATGATTAAACCAATACCCACCGCATATACCAAATTCCAAAAAGTGGAGAGTATAAGCACTACTAACATAATCATTACTTCAGAGCTCAGTTTCATTGGACCTACTTTCATGTCCTTTGGTAAACTAGGGATAGCCTTGAGACCTTTGTAATCCATAACTCCAATACCAACGGTAACCAATATGCCGGCCAATACCGCAGCCGGTATTTGCGAGGCTACTGGGCCAAGGGCCAGTAGAATTACCAGTAACAACAGCCCGGCAATCATTCCTGATAATTTAGTCTTACCTCCTGCTTTGATATTGACAACCGTTCTGATCGTTGCCCCCGCTCCTGGAATACCGCCGAAAATAGCGGCAATACTGTTACCGATACCCTGCCCTACCAACTCTTTGTTGGGCTGATGTTTGGTCTTTGTCATATTATCAGCAACCACGGAGGTCAAAAGTGAATCTATTGCTCCCAATAAGGCCAGGGTAAACGCAGCGAAAATATATGGGGTCACGGATCCCAATTTAAAATTGGTAAAGATCTCGAAGTTGGGGATGGGCAATCCACTGGGAATCGCCTCTATGGGACGGTAAGAAAGTCCTAATCCATAAGCTATTCCTGAGACTACCAATAATGCAACTAGGGTACTGGGAATGGCTGTGGTTATTCGTTTAAAGCCATAGATAATCAAAATAGTGGATAGGGCTAAGATCACTTCAAGCCAATTGATGTTCTTTAAAGCGTTTGGCATTACTTTTAGGGCACCCAATACCCCGGATGCTTCTTTTGCTGCCAAAGTTTTGGCCTCGTCCATGATATCATTTTCGGAAATACTTTCTGCGCGATCAATGGTCTCCTTAAAGTCTTCCAGGACTAAAATACCCTCTCCGGCTTCTTCTTTTAGGATATTCTCTAAAATTAACTCTTCGGCTTGTGGTTTAAAATCTTTAACATAATCCTTATCCTCTTTTGGATAGTAACCCAATGCCGGCAAAATTTGTGTTACAAGTATTATTAACCCAATAGCGGTCATAAAACCGGATACTACAGGGTAGGGAATGTATTTGATGTATTTACCGAGACCTAAAAGCCCCAATCCAACCTGCATCAGTCCAGCTAAAAGAAATACCGTTAAAATAGCTGGTAGCGCCTTTTCCAAGTTTCCGTCATTGATGGCTACGATCCCTGCAATCACTATCATACTTACAGCGGTCATAGGTGCCGTTGGCCCAGATATTTGTGTGTTGGTACCTCCTAATAGAGCGGCAAAAAAGCCTATAAATATGGCGCCGTACAATCCTGCACTGGGACCCAAACCTGAACTTACCCCGAAGGCAAGTGCCAATGGGAGGGCTACGATCCCTGCAGTGATACCACCAAATAGGTCGCCTTTAAGATTGGAGAATAAATTTTTCATAAAGTTTTCGTTAATTGCCCAGCCGTTGTAACTTCGATTGGGCACTTGATTATTTCAAATAAGTTTCCTTAACCTAAAAATTTAATTGGTAGACCTCGTCCAATTGCGAATCGTTTTCAATGGACACATTTAGATCTTTGATGATCCCGGTGCTTAGGCCATAGACCCATCCATGCAGTGTCAATGCTTGGCCTACTTTCCAAGCGTTTTGTACAATCGAAGTTTTGGCAAGATCGAAGACCTGTTCTTTTACATTGAATTCTACAAATTTGTCGAATCGCTCATCCTTATCAGAAATGGCATCCAATTCATTTTTGTGCAGTCTGTATACATCCTTAATATGCCTCACCCAGTTGTCGATAAGACCAATGGATTGGTTGCCCATTGCCGCTTTTATACCTCCACAGCCATAATGACCACAAACAATTACATGTTTTACCTTCAGCACATTAACGGCATAATCAACAACGCTTAACATGTTCATATCGGTATGCACCACCATATTGGCAATATTCCTGTGCACAAAGACCTCTCCGGGTTGTGCCCCAATAATTTCATTAGCGGGAACTCTACTGTCTGCGCAACCAATCCACAAAAGTGGCGGGCTCTGACCTTTGGAGAGTTTTTGAAAGAACTCTGGATCCAAATCCAATTTGCTCTTTACCCATTCCTTGTTTTTTTCAATTAGACTTTTATATAAATCTTTGCCCATAATTTCTTTTTAATAATTAGTTTTTAGTCAATTCTTTAGTTTCAAAGACATTTGAATAATGATCCTTCTTGGTTTATTTGAATAATATAAAATAAAAAACACAAACGCATATAGCTAAAGATAAGTTATATATGAATATATTTAAAGCCCAAAAATTAAGTTAACTAAATAGTTGGGTAATCTGAGTTTCAATATAAGGGTAGAATCAAATGTTTCTAATTGATGTCCCATTGTATGATAATGAAATCAGATTACACTTTGGATTTGGGAGGAGGCAATAGAATATCCAAATAGAAATTGGGAATATGCTGCTCTTGAAGATTATTGGAAGTAATATGATGAAAAGTGGTTAAAAAATTGGGAGGGCAGTAGTTGTAAAAAACTGATTTTTTTTCATCAATTTCCTTTTTGCCCTGCTCTTGGTGTTCTTCTTCATTTATATTGGTCATCACCATCATTTTTCCATCACGCTCCAATAAGGTAATAACCGAAGGAGCAATGATAGCTGTAAGCCAAAGGGAAAGTAAAAATGACAGAATAATAGACTTCATATGAGCAAAATGGGGTTAAAACAAAGATACAGGGTTTGTATCCATCCTCTGTAAAATTTTTTAAAAATCCTTTAACAGTTTAATATTGTCCGAAGGGAGCCAGCCCGATTTACCATCTGCCAATTTTATTTTGTTCCAATCACTCAAGGTGTCCAAAACAAAGACTTTGGTCCCTTCATGGATCCTAAAGGCTTCTTGACTCCTATTGTTAGGCTCAGATTTTACGATTACTTCGTTTTCAAAAACTATCGCGGGTTGTTCAGATCTATAGGTGGTATATTCCATATACGCAAAGAGTACCGCACCCAACGAAATGACCAAAGATGCCATGCTGCCAATAAAGGCAACTCTCTTATGGGAAGAATAGCTCAGGTAATAAAAAGCTATATATCCAAGAACAAAGAGCGACATGAAAATTATAGCTGTAATTGCCCATTGATCGAATGACAAAAATTTGGTTATTCCACTAAAAATTTTACCAATACCTGTTTCTGGCATTTGTTCAATCGCATCCAAAGTCATATTTCTGGCAAAACCTAAATTGTTCTTGACCTCATTGTCCGATGGGTCCAACAAAAGAGATTTTTCATAGTAGTAAATACTGGGCGCAATCTTGTTCAATTTATAATACGCATTGCCAAGGTTGTAGTACAGTGCCGCGGAATGTTCCCCGTTATCAATAATTTTATTATAATTCTCAATGGCCGTATTGTACTTACCTTCGTTATAGGCCTTGGTGGCCTCATCGAACAGCACATTGTTTTGGGCAACTCCCCAAAGAGAAATTAAATTGAAAATCAGAAAAAAAATCGTTTTCATGGCTTATAGCTGTTTATCCATTTGTGAAATTACCTCACTCGCCCTGTTATAGTCTTCTTGCATTTGAACCTCCGAAAAGGGACTATAGCGGGCAAGTTCACAATTCTTCAACAGGGAAATAAAATCCTGAATTGAACTTTCCTCAATTTGTTTTTTGGTCAAGAGGGCTTCAATTTTGTCCTTACTGAATTCAGAGGTCTCGATTTTTAATTTTGCCTTTAAGTAGTTGTGAAGTGCTTTTTCAAGAGCGATATAAAATGCTTCCTTGTTGCCCAATGTCTTTTTAGCTGCTGATAAATATTTCTTGGCCAACCTATTGGCTTTTTTGATTTTATTGCCCGCTAGGTCACTGGCGATGGCCTCTCTTTTTTTGCCAAATATAATGGCTAGGGGAATCAATAAAATTGGCAATAGGAACCAAAGATAAAATGTGGTGGATCCAAAAAAGGATCTGTCAGACAAGGCCTTTAAACCAGGCCTTGTTTTAATAAAGTTAAACTGGTCACCGTTAACCACAACACTTTTCTGGTTACTATATGTGGCTGGACCGGAGGTGTTGGCAGGGCCACCATTGGGGCCATCAATCACATTTATCATGATTTCATCGGAAGTCAAACTTCTATACTTTTCGTTTGCTGGATCAAAATAACTAAACGATATACCAGGAATAGGATACTTTCCCCTAAATGAGGGTACAATTGTATAGCTGTTGCTCACTGTTCCTTCCATGCCTTCAGTGGTCGTACGAATCCCTTCATTGAACTCTGGCTCGTACACTTCTAGGGCACTGGGAAGACTTAGTTCTGGCAATTGGAATAACTTTAAATTGCCCTTTCCGCTAACTTCTACCTTGGCCTGAAGTGATTCCGAGGCATTTAATTCAGTTTTTGTAGTGGTTACGGAAAAATTAAAATTACCTACGGCACCACTAAAATTTTCTGGTCTGCCTTCCGTTGGAAGCTCTTTTACCATGATGTTTCTTTGGCCAGCAGAAACGGTAATATTGGTGGAGGTATAAACCTTCCCTCCAAAAAAATCGCGTTTATTGGTAGGCACGTCTACAGTGACCTCAAGGGATAAAGGCTCTATTTCCAATTCCCCGGTTTTTTGCGGATACAAGACCACGCGTTTTAAAATGACATAGCGGTACGTTTTTCCCTCATAGATGCCATTTTGAACGGAATACTTGGTTACGGGCATCTCCTGGCTCCAGAAATTGTTGTATTTAGGATTGTCCAATGCCCTAAAGTTGGAAACATTTATAGAAGGGCTTACGAATAACTTGTAGACTACAGTAATTGCTTCATTTAAATAAGGGCCTGTTTTAGAGACCTCGGCAACCAAATGCAGGTTGTCATCTGCAACGGCATCTGCGCTGGCTTCCTCTCCCGGACGTTCCACTGCTGCCGTTATTTCCACCTCTAGTGGCAGGGATTTATAGGTCTTACCATCTATGACTATTGTGGCTTGGTTGATGGTGAATTTTCCTCTAGCAGTTGGCATGAGTACATAGGAATAGGTTTTGGAGTAACTGCGAACTCCATTTACCCAAGAGGAACTTATAGATTGGGAAGGACCCATGACAACATTGAACCCTTCAAAATTTGGGGGATAAAAATTATCGCCATCCTTGTTCATGGAGAAATCTATTCGGAGCCGTTCGTTGATTCCCAATTTATCTTTGCTGAGCGTAGCCTCAAAAGTAATGGCATCAGAATCCTGTGCCTTTGATATCAAGGCAAAAAACAAGAGTGTGGCCAATGCCACAATATGTTTAACAGTTACATTCATTACCAATCTTTTTCATTTTTCACTTTAACACCTTTCGCCCTTTGTGCATCTATTTTTTCCTTCACCTTTTTTTCTTCATTTTGCATAGCTTCCAAAAGGTTTTTTATCTGTTGGGGTGAGAGTTGGTTGGGGCGTGGTTGCTGCTGTTCGTTTTGGCCACTTGGATCTTTTCCCTGTTCTGGCTTCTTCTCTTCTTCCTTTTTGTCGCCTTCACCATTTTTGTTTTCTTCCTTTTTCTGGTCTCCCTTATCTCCTTCGTCTCCCTTGTCCTTGTTTTTATCGTCCTTCTGGTCTCCCTTGTTGTCCTTGTTGTTATCCCCGTCTTTTTTATCGTCTTGGTTCTTGTCTTTCTTGTCCTCTTCGTCTTTCTTATCCTTATTTTTGTCGTTCTTTTTGTCCTCGTCTTGTTGTTTTTTCAACATTTCTTTGGCAAGAGCTAGGTTGTAACGGGTTTCTTCGTCGTTGGGATTGTTTCGCAAGGCCTGTTTGTACGCTTCGACTGCTTTCTCGTATTCTTTATTTTTCATAAATACATTGCCCATATTGTGATACGCAATGTGTTTTTCTTTCTTGTCGACGGCCATTTCCCCAGCTTGTTTAAAACGTGAAAAAGCCTCATTGTAAGTTTCTTTCTCATAGTAGGCATTTCCTAAATTATAGGGAGCAACCGCATTTTCATCACTTTTGGCAATGGCTTTTCTATAATTGGCTTCAGCATTGACAAAATTGTTTTGAGATAGTTCCTTGTTTGCCTCCCAGGTTAAATTCTTGGATGAACGTAGCGCTTTTTCTTTTTCTTTCTCTTTTTCTTTGTCCGCTACTTGACCGAAGGCCAAGCTCCCAAACAATAGGATCAGAAATGTTATTTTCATCTTAGGCATCTTCTTTTTCATTAAATAGGTTCAATTTTTTTAGCCATATGGTTTTTCTTTCCAGCAAGAAAATATCTAAGAAAAGGAACAATAGCCCTATTCCTAAAAACCATTGGAATTGGTCTTTGTATTCTGCAAATTGTTTGGCTTCAAATTCTGTTTTGTCAATTTGGTTCAGTTGCTCTTTTATGAATGCTACCGCTTCATCGGTATTGGAGCCGTTAATATACTCTCCATTTCCTTCGTTGGCAATCTCTTTTAGGATTTCTTCATTCAACTTTGTAATGACCACCTCGCCCTGCGCATCCTTTTTTAGACTCTGTACCACCCCATTTCTTTTGATGGGAATCGGGGCCCCTTTGGCCTGACCAACCCCAATGGTAAAAATTTGGATACCCTCGTCAACAGCTGCATCCACGGCATCAATGGTAGTGCCCTCAGAATGGTCTTCCCCGTCGGAAATGATGAACAAGACCCTATTGGTCTGTTGTTCGTCGTCGTAATACGTGGTCGCTAGATTTATTGCCTCATTAATTGCAGTACCTTGGGAGGACAACATATCTGTATTCATGCTCTGCAAGAACATTTTTGCGGCACCGTAGTCTGTCGTTATAGGTAATTGAGGGAATGCTTGTCCGGCATAAGCGATGATTCCTATACGGTCACTAGCCAATTGGTTGATGATCTCGGATACTAGGCGTTTGGCTTTTTCCAACCTGTTTGGAGCGATATCTTCTGCCAGCATACTTTTGGAAACATCGAGCGCAAAAACAATATCCACCCCTTCTCTCTTTACCGTTTCCAATTTGGTCCCTATTTTGGGATTCACAAGGCCGACTATCAAAAATGAAAGTCCCAAAAGAAGAAAAACCAGCTTTAAGGTTGACTTGAAATTGGACCTGTTGGGGGTCAACTTCTTTAAAAGGGTCAGGTCTGCAAATTTCCGCTGTGTTCTTTTTTTCCAGATTGTCAGGACCACAAAAATGACGATCATCACGGGAATGATGAGCAACAGATAAAAATATATTTTTTCGTCTAACTGGACCATAACTATATAAAACTCCTAAATAATGTATTTCTCAGCAGCCATTCCACTAAGAGCAAAACACCCGCCAAAAGAATGAATGACCTAAATTTTTCTTCGTATTTGTAATATTTGAATTCCTCTACTTCCGTTTTTTCCAATTTATTGATTTCATCATAGATAGCCTCCAGTTTGCTGTTGTTGGTGGCACGGAAATATTGGCCTCCCGTGACATCGGCGATTTCCTCCAATAGTTTTTCGTCTATTTCTACCTGTCTCATTCCATATCTAAAGGTGCCGTCGGGGTTGTAGGCTATTGGGGACAGTGCATTGCCATTGGTGCCCAAGCCTATGGTATAGGTCTTTATTCCAAACTCCACGGCAAGTTCAGCAGCTGTTTGCGGCTCAATAAATCCTGAGTTGTTCACCCCATCTGTCAAAAGGATAATAATCTTGCTCTTTGCTTTGCTTTCCTTTAATCTATTGACCGAAGTAGCCAATCCCATGCCAATAGCTGTGCCATCATTAAGTTGGCCATAGGTGACTTCCCTTAAGGCATTCAAGACTATGGTCTTGTCACTCGTAATGGGGGTTTGGGTGAAACTTTCTCCTGCATATACGACCAAACCGATGCGGTCATTTGGGCGCTTACGTATAAAGTTGGCCGCAACCTCTTTTAGGGCAGAAAGCCTATTGGGCTTAAGGTCACGGGCCAACATACTTGAGGAGACATCAATGGCCATGACAATATCTATCCCTTTTGTGGTCTTGGTCCTAGATGATATATCCTCGGTCTGTGGTCTTGCCAATGCCGTAATGATGGCTGCCAGGGCCAATAACCGCAATGCAAACAGTGCGGGTTTCATTTTGGCCAATATGCTCTCTTTTGAAAACCCCTTGATACTCGATATTTTTAGGGAAGCCGTTTGCTCTTTCCTCTTAAAGAAATACCACAGCGCCGCTACTGGAAGCAATAATAGCAACCAGAAGAATTGAGGATTGGCAAATTGTATATTCTCTAACATTAAGCTCCTGTTTTTACTTCTATGGAATGGGTAATCCTATCCACAATATTTTCTGCATATCCATCATCCTCCAACCAATTTAGGATAATTTGTTGTTGAAAGCCTTTTCCGCCAAAAATGATGATGGTATACTTTCCGTTTACGACTTCATTAGATTGGGGAAGGGTAAATTTGCCACTACCGTAAACCTTAACGCCCAATGTTCCGGATATGGTTTTGAACTCCTCCTGTTTCGTGGTTATGTTTTTGGCCCCTTTTGCTTCAAAACTTTTCAAAACCTGCTCCACGGAATTTTGAAAATCGGGTTCTGTTTCTACTGATGAAAAAGTGGTGGAGCTCACTTCTACAGAGAAAAGCGCCTGGGGATCGCTAAAGGCGAAAGCCTGGGCCTCTTTAACAGTGGCTTTTACTTCAGGGGGTAATTTCACATCCTGTCTTATCAATACACTGGGCGTCTCCAAACTGACTGGGGGATATCCATAGGTACTGTTCAGCCATTCTCCTTCCAATAATTCTTTGGTGGGGTGGCCCAAAATAGTGTCTTTTACGGGTTTCCAACCATAATACGCAATGGCCGCCACGGTGGACAGAAAAATAATACCCACGGTCATAGCGGCTGCCATAAGCCACTTTTTTCTTTGTTTTTTACGCGAAAGCTCTACTATGTAATCTTCATCCTGAAGTAGGTCTTCCTCATCTGGTTCAGGCAAGGCTTCCTTGGTTTTGATAACGATCTGTTCTATGACTATCCGGTCCTGTTCGGCCACGGAGGTTTCAGGTTTCGATTTTGCGAATTTTACCAAATCTGCCGTTTGCAGCACCTTTTTAAACTGATCAATGGTGTCGTCATCCAATTTCAGCTCCCCAGCATCTTTTAGCAACTCCAGTTTCTCGATCAATTGGTCTGTTGTACTTTCCAAGGCGGACACATGAACATCCTCTTCCAGATAGGAACGAACGATATCCGTTAATTCTGAGTAATACTGCTTGTATTCGTCCTGAATGATATATTTTGAATTTTCCAGTCTTTTCAATTCCAATAGCGCACGATCATATGGGGGCAAGAGGGCCACTTTTTCTTCTTCGGAAAGCGGTTTTTTCCTAATCAGGAACCAATACGCCAATGCTCCTAAAATAACTAAGCCCAATAGGATCCAAAGGGCATTTTTCCACAGATCAATATTGCTCTTCTCTACTTCAAGAAATGGTTTGATGTCGTACATTTTTTGTGCCAAGGTGTCCACAGGAACTGCAGCAACGGCTATTTTAACGGAATCCGTAAAGAAATTCTGGCCATTGATTACCACTTGTTGGCGAGGTAAGGTATAGGTTCCGGAATCGAATTGGGTCAGGGCATAAATTTTCTGTAAGGTGATCCTATCCAATTTCCGGAGGGTATCGGTTGCAATCGCCTCTACCATTTCCAAGGGTGAAAAAGTCTGGCCTTCAGGAAATACGATTTGGGCCGTGGAATCTGCCTCTACCTTGATTTTAAATGTTATTTGCTCTCCAATTTTTATATTGGGAGTGTCAATTTCAGAAGAAACGGAAGAAGTGGTCTGGGAAAACCCCATGCCGCATTGGAGCAACAGCAAGGCAAGGCTTACCCTGAATGCTATACCCTTACAAAATGAAGTAATTTTTAATCTATTATTTTCCATTTCTTTTATCCCCTTCGCTTAAAATAGCCCAATAATTTCTTCACATAACTTTCATCTACCCTGCAGCTCAAGACACCACAACCTGATTTGGTAAACACATCTTCAAAATATCTTACCCGCTCCATATGGAATTTTCCGTAGGCCATTCTTACAGTTTTGGATTGGGTGTTTATTAATCGTATTTCTCCGGTCTCGGCATCCTGCATTTGTACCATCCCTAAATTGGGAATGGATTTTTCCCGTTCGTCATAGACGCGGATCCCTGTAACATCGTGCTTTTTTCCCGTGATTCGGATGGTCTGCTGGTAGTCATCATCTATAAAATCGGAAAGGACAAATACGATGGCCTTCTTTTTCATGACATTCGTTAAAAACTTCAGGGCAGCTGCAAGGTCGGTCTTATTGCTTTTGGGCTTAAATTCCAAGAGTTCCCTGATGATTCGCAATACGTGTGTTTTTCCTTTTTTTGGAGGGATGAACAGCTCTATTCCATCCGAAAAAAGTATTAAACCCACCTTATCGTTATTCTGAAGTGCAGAGAAAGCAAGAGTGGCAGATATTTCGGTAACTATTTCTTTTTTGAATTGATTGGAGGTCCCAAAAAGTTCGGAGCCGCTGACGTCAACCATCAGCATCATTGTGAGCTCCCTTTCCTCTTCAAAAACTTTAACATACGGCTCATTGTACCGTGCGGTAACGTTCCAATCTATAGAACGAACATCGTCACCAAACTGATACTGTCTGACTTCACTGAACGTCATACCCCGACCTTTAAATGTAGAGTGGTATTCCCCTCCGAAGATATGATCGGAAAGACGCCGTGTCTTTATCTCAATTTTACGAACTTTTTTGAGTAATTCTTTAGTATCCATTGGCCTAATTAGGGTTTTGTCCAAAAAAATGGACGGTTCCAGTTTACAGTTTAAAACAAGAAACTTGGAACAAGGCTCTAAGGCACTTCTATCTCATTTACAATTTTATTGATGATGTCAACAGTGGTTACGTTTTCCGCTTCGGCCTCATAGGTGAGACCAATCCTATGTCTAAGAACGTCGTGAACTACTGCTCTAACATCTTCCGGAACAACATACCCTCTCTTCTTAATGAAGGCATAACATTTGGCGGCACTTGCCAAGTTGATGCTTCCTCGGGGAGAAGCTCCAAAACTAATAAGAGGTTTTAAATCTTCAAGGTTATATTTTTCAGGATAACGGGTCGCAAAAACGATATCCAAGATATATTTTTCTATTTTCTCATCCATGTATACCTCGCGAACAGCTTTCTGGGCATTTAATATTTGTTCAATGGTAACCACTGGATTTACCTCTTCATAAGCTCCCTTAAGGTTTTGTCGCATGATCAATTGTTCCTCTTTTATTTTCGGGTAATCAATGACGGTCTTTAACATGAAACGGTCTACCTGTGCTTCTGGCAAAGGATAGGTGCCTTCTTGTTCCACGGGGTTTTGGGTGGCCATAACCAAGAACGGTTTGTCAAGAATAAAGGTTTTGTCTCCTATGGTCACCTGTTTTTCCTGCATGGCCTCCAAGAGGGCCGATTGTACTTTTGCAGGGGCACGGTTAATTTCATCGGCCAAGACAAAATTGGCAAAAATTGGGCCTTTCTTTATGGAGAAATCATTGAGCTTCATGTTGTAGATCATGGTCCCAACCACATCGGCTGGTAATAGATCCGGAGTAAACTGTATTCTGCTAAAGCTGCCATGAACTGCTTTGGAAAGGGTGTTGATCGCCAATGTTTTTGCCAACCCTGGAACACCTTCCAACAAAATATGTCCCTGTCCCAATAGGCCTATAAGCAGTCTTTCTACCATATATTTCTGACCTACGATGACTTTGTTCATCTCCAACATTAAAAGGTCTATAAAAGCGCTTTCCTTCGCAATCTTCTCATTTACAGCGCTGATATCAACAGTCGTATTTTCTTCCATAAAACATTTTAATTAAAACCCTGACAATTATTACTTGAAATTCTCCTGCAAATTGAAGATTTATTTATTTAATGGTTGTTAATGATTGGTTAAAAGTTATGTAAACCTCTTATTTTTAGGAAGTATTTAAGGGATTTATTTTCTAATTTCACCAACCTATGGAAAAATCTACTAATTATTCAAAAATCATAGCAGGTACTATGACGTGGGGAAGTTGGGGAAAGCAACTGACCACCAAGGAAATGATCGATTTGATGCAGCATTGTATGGACATTGGAATTTCGACTTTTGACCATGCTGATATTTATGGCGATTACACCAACGAAATAGAATTTGGTGCCGCCCTGAGCCAAAGCAATATCGATAGAACTGGCTTACAATTGATAAGTAAATGTGGTATTCAGCATACAGGCAAAACAAGGGGCAATAAAATTAAGCATTACAATTACTCCAAGGAATACATTGTTTGGTCGGCGGAGCAATCGTTACAAAAATTGAAAACCGATTATTTGGATCTATTTTTATTGCATAGGCCCAGTCCTTTAATCCAGCCAGAGGAAGTAGCAGAGGCAATCGCCCAGTTGTTCAAGGCTGGAAAAATAAGGGATTTCGGAGTGTCCAATTTCACCCCGTCACAGATTGCCTTATTGGAAACCGCAATCCCTGTCATGGGTAACCAGATAGAATTTTCATTGACCGCCGATAGCGTAATGTACGACGGGACTTTGGATGATATATTGACCAGCAACCGTTTTGGAATGGCCTGGAGTCCCTTAGGGTCCTATTTTAGGGAAGACGGGGAACGGACACAAAGGATCAAAAAGGTATTGGAGTCGTTCCATGGCAAATATGGTGCGGATGACAGTCAATTACTCTTAGCTTGGTTGATGCAGCATCCAGGAAAGATACACCCAGTAGTGGGCACAACCAAGCCCGATCGACTAAAAGATGCCGTTGAGGCTGCTTCCATAAAATTAGAGTTGGAAGATTGGTTCGAATTATTGGCTGCAAGCCAAGGTCATGTTGTGCCATAAGTTGCAAACGCAACATACCAAAATAGGGAGAGAGAGATAATAATATTTTGAAATAAGTTTATGACATCTAAAACAGCATTGATTACCGGGGCAACAAGTGGAATAGGTAGGGCAACGGCCCAACTATTTGCGGCCAACAATATTAATTTGATCCTTTGTGGAAGAAGGCAGGACCGTTTGCAAGCTTTGCAAAAGGAACTTGGTGCCAAGACCAAGGTGCATATCTTAAATTTTGACGTCAGGGAAAAGGAGGCTGTGCTGTCCTCTATAAACGGCTTGCCCCAAGAATTTGCACAAATAGATATCCTGATCAACAATGCGGGAAACGCCCATGGGTTGGAGCCCATCAATGATGGCAGTCTCGAAGATTGGGATGCCATGTTGGATATCAACGTGAAAGGACTTCTATACGTTTCCAAGGCAATTATTCCGAAAATGGTCGCTAAAAAATCTGGGCACATCATAAATATTGGTTCCACTGCGGGAAAGGAAGTATATCCCAAAGGGAATGTATATTGTGCCAGCAAACATGCTGTGGATGCCATCAACCAAGGGATGCGGATGGATCTAAATCCTTATGGAATTCGAGTAGGGGCAGTGAATCCTGGTTTGGTGGAAACAGAATTTAGTAAAGTGCGTTTCAAAGGGGATGAGGCTAGGGCCGAAACCGTTTATAAAGGCTTTCAGCCTTTGAAACCAGAAGACATAGCGGACATTATCCATTTTGTGGTAACAAGGCCGTACCATGTAAACATAGCAGACTTAATTGTGATGCCCACGGCTCAGGCAAGTAGTACAATTCTCAATAAAAAAGAGGCATGATCAATAAACGCTTGTTGGTTAAAAATCTTCTCGCCCATAACGACGAGAACAGCTTTTACGACAAAAAGCGTTTTATAGATATTGGGCAGCGAGAGGGCAAAGGCAAGTTTTTAAAGCACGTTTGCGCTCTTGCAAATAGCAATCCCATTAGTAATTCTTTTATGGTGATCGGAGTTGAGGATGAGGACAATAAAATAGTAGGGGTTGACTTCTTTGATGACAGTAAGATTCAAAACCTTGTGAACGCCTATTTGGATAACCCTCCCTTAATCTCCTATGAGAATATTCCATTTCCGCATTTGCCCGAAGGCAAGGTTGTGGGCCTGGTGACCATAAAATCCAATGGGAAGGTCTGTGCCCTAAAAAAGAATATTTGGAAATATTACGGAGGCTCCGTTTACTTTAGGGAGGGCAGTATTAGTATGCCCAAGGCTTTTGATGTTTATCTAAGGGACATCAATTCTGAAACCGTGGCCACCTTGGAGCTTCATGCCAGAAACAACATTGAGCTCACCTTGGACGGGGTCATTGATTTTATCAACCACAGGCACAAGGATCTTAGCAGCAGTTATAAAGTTTTCGAAGAACAATTTGTGGTCTGTTGGGCAGGAAATGAAAAAAAGGTAAAAAATGAAACCTACTACTCCCGGGTGGATGTGGAGTTGATCAATGAACAGGTAAAGCTTTTTTATTCGGCCCTGGATGAGATCACCATATCTTTTGATGAGCATTCGTTTACAACCATGGAGTATGTTCAATTGGGTCTGGGCACGCAACTAAATTACTATCCCTTGGAAAAGGTGGTCATAACTTTTTCGGAAAATGGCACTTACCAAATACAGAGCGATCTCATCTTTGAACCTCCCCTCTACGACAAAAAAACGCTGCACCATATTTTCAATTCCAACAATGCCCTCCTTCAGAAGCTACAGAAAAGGTTAGATTTGACCAACCCGGAAAAAACAGATCTAAAACAGCTTCCGGCCACCTATCTGATATGCTATCTCAACGGATTTGAGGATGCCAAAGAGCTTATGGAAGATGCCAGAACCCTGCTCAGGGAATACGACACTAAAGCATACCAATCCCTAAAAGAATCCCTTCGCATCTTGCGGAAGGTGAGGTACAATTAATTGCGACCTATCCAATAAAATTCGTTGGCACCAATTTCCAAATGATTGCTTTGCAAATGGGGTGCTTGTCCAGACACCAAGTCGCTTAGTTCCATATCCTCACCATATCCAATTTTTTCCAACCATGATTTTTCAACCCCATGAACATGGTCATCAAAATTACAGATGACCAGAAGCCCCTTATGGTCGATAGAGGTGCGCTCATAAACCATGAGATGTGGATTGTGGTGTTGGTGCAGGATGAGGTTGTTTTTATCAGCAAATATGGGGTTGTTCTTTCTTATTTCGATCAATCTTTTTAGGGAATGAAAGATATGTGACTGAGGGGTATTCCCATTATCCAAATTGTCTATGGCGTGCCAATCTTGTTTTGGTCTGTTTACCCATCGGCTATCATCTCTTTTACTGTTCTCTGTTTGGTAACTGTAGTCGTTGAGCGTACCAATTTCATCACCGGCATAAATCAATGGCATACCTCCATAGGACAAAATGATACTGTGCATGGTAATGATTTTTGTCAGGGCCTGGGAAATAAGCTTCTCATCTTTGTTCTCCAATCCCTTTTCCAGACCCAATAAAGAGGCTGCACTTCCTGTAATCCTCCCATCGCCATTTTTTGGATTGTACATAAACATGAGGCCTTTTGCAGGGGACCAATTCAGTTTCTGGCAATAATAATGAAGTAAAAATTTTCTGTGTTCCTGGGCATCCCACCCGATACTGTAAATGTCATTATCGTCAAAACCCAAGCCAATATCATCATGGCACCTGATGTAGTTGATCCAAGTGGCCTCCCTTGGTTTTTGCGGCAGGTGTTGCAGGCTTTTGTTCAATAAAACCGTTTTTTTGGTCGCAATGGAATTCCAAAGCAGCGCCATTAAAGTTGCGTTATACGCTACTTCACATTCATTGCCCTTCATATCGCCTTCCCCAAAATATTTGATGATCTGGGTAGGGGCCGTAATGGCCTCGGCCAGTAATATGACCCCCGGTGCAATCGTCTGTAAGCACATGCGGAAAAGGCTGATCAGTTGGTGTGCTTCCGGTAAATTCTGTGACATGGTACCCAATTTTTTCCAAAGAAAGGCCAAGGCGTCAAACCGGACCACATCAACTCCCATGTTGGTCAATTTCATGAGGTTGGCCAACATTTCCAAGAACACTTCGGGGTTGGAATAGTTTAGATCCCATTGGTAGGAATTAAATACGGTCATTACCCATCGCTTCATTTCGTAGTTATAGGTGAAGTTGCCCGGGTTTGTCTCGGGAAAAACCTCTGGAAGGGATTGCTCGAATTGATCTGGGGTGGTGCGATCGGGATAGGTGTAATAATAATCCTGATATTTTTTATCACCTTGCATCGCCTTTTTGGCCCATTCAAATTCATCGGAAGTATGGTTCACTACAAAGTCCAACATGAGATACATGTTTTTGGACCGCAGCTTTGTTGTCAATGCTAAAAGATCTTCTTTGGTGCCGTACTTTTCGTCTACCTCATGGTAGCTGTTTACGGCATAGCCTCCGTCGTTTTCTTCTTTTGGCCTTTTGGTAATGGGCATTAAATGGAGGAAATTCACTCCTAGATTCTCAAAATAGCCCAGCTTTTCCGATAGGCCAGTTATATCCTTATTAAAATGGTCCACGTATAATTGCATGCCCATCATTTGTTCGGATTGGTACCAATTCCCTTGTTGCAATCTTTCCAGGTCGATCTGTTTTAATTCATTGGGCCTTTCTTGGAACAATTGGGGCAATTGGGAAACCAATTTTTCAAAACTTCCGGCGTGATCGCTTTCTGGGTAAAGTGAAAAAAAGAGGTTCTTGATCAAGGTTAAATTAGTGGCCAAACGCAGTTCGAACAATTCCTTTGTACCCGTGGATTTCTTTTTTTTTAAGAGGTCCTTGGCCAATAACTGGTGAAGTGATAATTGGTTCATTTTAATGCTGCAGTTGGTTAGGATTGGGTAAAGATTCAATAGCTCCATAATTGGTAGTGGTAATAGCGCCCGCTTTATTGGCTTTTAGAACCATAGCCGACAAGAGTGCCTCGTCATTGAAAACGGGACTGAAATCCTCTAGGGAAGAAATTTGCTGTAACAGGCAGCCAATAAAGGCATCCCCGGCACCTGTGGTATCCACGGGGCTTACCTTGATGCTTGGGATTATCTGTTTGGTTTTGGAAGTGCTCAGTAATGTACCGTCCCCACCTAGGGTTATGGTAATTGTTTTGGCTCCAATGTCATGTAAAAAATTACAGGCTTCGTATAAGTCCTCTTTTCCTGAAAGTAATTGTGCCTCTTCCATACTAAATTTACACAGGTCAGATTTTTCTATATAGGGCAAGCATTTCTCTATAAATACTTTTTCTTTCCCTTTCCATAGATCAACACGAAAATTAGGGTCAAAACAAATAAATGCACCTTGGGAAAGCGCATCAAAAAAATATCTCTTGTAAGCATCTTCAAGACTTCCTCCCAGCAGAGCCGTTGCCGCCCCGAGGTGGATGATATTGCCCTTGAATTTATTTCTGTATTCCGGATTGTATTGTAATTCCTTGTCTGCGCCCCTACTGAAAACAAAATCCCTTTCCCCATCCTCTGCCAAGGAAACAAAGGCCAAGGTGGTAAATGTGGAAGAACGCTGGGCCATGGATATGTCTACGCCATGTTTTTCCAATATATCTAATAGGAAGGTGCCGAAAGGATCTTTGCCAACACATCCTATAAAGGAGCTTTCGCCTCCGAGCTTGGAAATTGCACAGGCAACATTGGCAGGTGCGCCCCCTGCTTTTTTTGTGAAATCTGTTGCTTTGGATAGATTACTGCCTTGCTTTTCTGCTACAAAATCTATCAACAATTCCCCTATGCAATACACCTTCTTCATAACTGATCGTTGGTTTTTTGTTCTCAAAGTAAATGGAATTCCTTACGGATTCAAAATTTCATGCTTAATTTAATGAATATCCCAATTAGATGTTATGTTTTTATATAAAGAAGAGGACTTAACCCTATACTTCCCCTTTTTGTGTCTTTTTATCTTGTTTTTTGCAAATATCAATGTTGTATTTGCGATTTTTGTATCATGAGAACACTTGTTATTGGTGACATACATTCTGGATTAAAGGCCTTGGTACAAGTTATGGAAAGAGCCAAGGTCACCCAAGATGATCATCTGGTTTTTTTAGGGGATTATATTGATGGTTGGAGTCAAGCAGTGGAGACCGTTAATTATTTAATAGAACTGAAAGATACCCATCAATGCACTTTTCTAAGGGGAAATCACGATGAATTATGCTTGGAATGGCTCAGTCAGGGAAAGGACAATCCATTATGGCACCAGCATGGGGGGCATGCCACTACACAATCTTATGACCAAGTGAGTGATGGCTTAAAAGGGATACATATGGACTTCTATCAGAATTTGGAGAATTTTCATTTGAATCCTAAAAACCAATTGTTTCTGCATGCCGGGTTTACTAATTTAAATGGAATTGACTATGAATATTTTACCAAGACCTTTTATTGGGACCGTACCCTTTGGGAAATGGCCTTGTCCCTAGATCCCAATTTGACCACAGAAGATGCTTTTTATCCAAAGCGACTTACGCATTACAGGGAAATTTTTATTGGCCATACCCCTGTCACCAGAATAGGGAAGACTTTACCCCATAGGGCAGCTAATGTTTGGAATATTGATACAGGCGCGGCATTCAAGGGACCACTATCCATTATGGACATAGATACCAAAGAATATTGGCAAAGCGATCCTGTATTTACTTTTTACCCTGGAGAGTCCGGAAGGAACTAAAATTAACGCCCTTTTATAGGTCTTTTACAATAATATTAGGGATATTTGTAAAAAATATGTTATGTCCGCGAAGAACATTAGAATAGAAGTAATGAGGGCCATTGAGAGCAAGGTAGATTCATTTATTGACTCCTATCTTATTCCAATTGACGAGATATGGCAGCCAACGGATTTTTTGCCGGATAACCAGAGTGATAAATTCTTTGATGAAGTGACCCAAATAAGGGAAGAAGCAAAAGAATTGGGTTATGATTTTTGGGTGACCATGGTAGCAGATACAATAACTGAGGAAGCCTTGCCAACCTATGAATCTTGGTTGATGGATGTGGAAGGAATAGACCAGCACGGAGAAAATAAAAATGGTTGGTCCAAATGGGTTCGTCATTGGACCGCTGAAGAAAATAGACATGGCGATGTCCTTAATAAATACTTATATCTTTCCGGGAGGGTAAATATGAAGGAAGTAGAGGTAACCACCCAGCATTTGATAGCAGATGGTTTTGATATTGGAACCGATCGCGACCCTTACAAAAACTTCGTTTATACAAGTTTTCAGGAGCTTGCCACAAACATTTCACATAAAAGGGTAGGTCAAATGGCAAAGAAAAAAGGCAATGTTTTGCTTGGAAAGATGTGTACCATAATTGCCGGTGACGAAATGCGCCACCATTTGGCGTATAGGGAATTTGTCAAGACTATTTTTGATCATGATCCCAGCCAAATGATGTTGGCCTTTGCCGATATGATGAAGAAGAAAATTGTTATGCCGGCACATTTCTTAAGGGAGTCAGGTGGCAATATTGGGACGGCATTTGAAAATTTCTCCAACTGTGCACAACGATTGGGTGTTTATACGGCCCAGGATTATGTAGAAATCCTTAAAAAGTTAAATGCGTATTGGGAACTGGATAAAATCAGAAGCTTATCCGATGATGCCGAAAAAGCCCGTGATTATCTGATGAAATTACCGGCCAGATTGGAACGTATTTCTGAGCGTATGAAATTCCCTGAGGATCAATACCATTTTAAATGGGTTGAGGCCAACGGAAGATTTTAAAAAAAAAACCGGTTCAATAAGAACCGGTTTTTTTATTTTATAGTTTACCTGCTTTGTGCTCTTCTTGCCACCTGGCCAAGGCTTTCCATCTGCCTTCGTGTGCCATTTTAGCTTGCATTGGCCAAGATCCAGGATTGTGAATGCGATAGCGATCTCCCCCAGAATCCAACACGTCCTGGCATTTTTTCACAGATGCTTCGGAGAGAGCATCCCATGATTTGATCTCAAAATCATGGAACAGTTTTTCAATTTTTGGTCCAATCCCTTCAATCACTTTTAAATCGTTCAATTTGATTTTTTTTCCGAACGATTGTTTTGCCAAATCGGCATTAAATGTGTTTTCGGCAACTACGGGAACAGAATTTAATTTGGATTCAGGAGTAATTGATTTGGTCTTTTGTGATGCTAATTTTTGATTACAGGCCTCCAAATCAACTTTCAATTTGGCATTACTATCCTGTTGTAATTTAAGCTCACTGGAAATGGAAGTGGCATTGGAAGCGCTTTTGCCCCATAGGAAGCCCAAAATAGCAAAAATGACTCCAAAAAGGGCCAGAAAGGGCCAATTCAAGAGCGTGATGTGTTCAAAATTCATATTCTTTGGTTTAGATGGTTAATTGTTGGAATAACGAAGGTTAGTTTATCCAGAGCCTTTATTTTTGAAAAACAAAGTTCAATAGATAGATGTATCTGGAGGATAAGGTCCAAAACCAGTTACTTCTTTAGGTATTGTGGATCGGGGTTGGTTTCGGTCATTTATGGAAAGGGATTGGTTAGTGGTCCCAATGTATTAAAAAATCTCTATAAATATAATAAGATGGTTAATTATTGTGGTTCAAGGACTTACAGACGACACCATTTGTTTTGATTTATGAAGTCTAAAATTGTAGAATAAACTCTATAGCTGACCTATTGTACAATATATATGTAGAACTACATAAAAGGGGGTTCTTCCTTTGGCATTTTTATAGACCTTATAAATGTTTTTTCGGAATAAGACCCTATTTCAATGTCCATTATATTTGGACGAAATAGGGTTTTTAAACGTCAGGCGAAGTAAGAATTAGAACAGTTTGAAATTAATAGCAATGAAAAACCCGCTGTATTTTCTGTTGATCAACAGAAAATACAGCGGGTTTTCTTTTGTTGGATAAGGTTAGCGCTTACAGATCGAACTTTATACCCTGTGCCAAAGGCAGTTCAGTGGTATAATTTATCGTATTGGTTTGTCTGCGCATATAAATTTTCCAGGCATCAGAACCGGATTCTCTTCCTCCCCCAGTTTCTTTTTCACCTCCAAAGGCACCACCTATTTCGGCCCCTGAAGTTCCTATATTTACATTGGCTATACCACAATCACTACCATTCACGGAAAGGAATCTTTCAGCCTCCCTAAGGTTATTGGTCATGATTGCTGAAGATAGACCCTGTACCACCCCATTTTGGATGGCAAGTGCATTCTCTACATCACCTGAATATTTTAAAAGATAAAGGATGGGCGCAAAAGTTTCATGCTGTACAATTTCAAAGGAATTATCGGCTTCTGCTATGGCAGGTTGCACATAACACCCGCTTTCATAACCTTCACCTTCCAGAACACCACCTTCAACAAG
>JBLGAT010000043.1:0-22351 GCA_047612485.1 Psychroserpens sp. | reverse complement strand
ATAAACATCGGTGAGATATCTTCTTCTCATCAACTTCAAGATAGCATCGCTACCACTTTGTAGAGGAATATGAAAATGGGGAACAAACGTATTGCTCTTGGATACAAATTCTATAGTCTCGTTTTTAAGCAAATTTGGCTCTATGGATGAAATCCTGAGCCTATGGATACCTTCAACGGTGTCCAAGGCCTTTACGAGATCTAAAAACGTATGCTCATGTTTTTTATTTCCGAATTCTCCCTTTCCGTAATCCCCTATATTTACCCCAGTGAGAACAATTTCCTTAATCCCTTGGGAAGAAATTTCAGAGGCATTCTTTAATACGTTCTCCAAGGTGTCACTTCTAGAAATACCTCGTGCCAAAGGAATGGTACAATAGGTGCATTTATAATCACAACCGTCCTGTACCTTTAAAAACGCCCTGGTCCTATCGCCAATGGCGTAACTTCCCACATAAAAATCGGCATCCTCTATTTCACAGGAATGTATTTCTCCAAAATCATTTTTCGAAAGGTCGTTGATATAATCCGTTATCTTGAATTTTTCGGTGGCCCCCAATACAAGATCTACACCATCTACAGCGGCTAGCTGTTCCGGTTTTAATTGGGCATAACAGCCTATGGCCGCCACAAAAGCCTCTGGATTCACCTTCTGTGCCTGTTTTACAATATTTTTGAACCGTTTGTCTGCATTTTCTGTTACCGAACACGTATTGATTACATACATATCCGCCATTTCGGAAAAATCTACACGCTGGAAGCCCTCATCTTCAAAACCTCTTGCAATAGTTGATGTTTCCGAAAAGTTAAGCTTACAGCCCAACGTATAAAATGCTACTTTCTTTTTCATGGTCCAATTCTTATAAATTACCTAAAAGTCAGGTTTACATATATTTAAAAGGCTATAACTTTTAGGCTTGCAAATATACCAACAAATCTCTGTTTAGTAAAACAGTGCTGTTGTCAGTTAAATAATTAGGGGTGCTTGGTTAATCCTTTCTCCATTTTTTTGATTCCTCAAAAACGTGGTTTAGGATACCGGCCTCAATTTCATTGAATTCCACACCTCTTCTCTCCATCATTATTTTAGCGGTCTCAAAGGCTTTTTGGGGTAGATAGGTTGTAAACCCTGAAGCCCCTCCCCAACTGTAACTGGGAACAAAATTCCTAGGGAACCCCGAACCAAAAATATTGGCGCTTACACCGATAACCGTTCCGGTATTGAACATCGTATTGATTCCACACTTACTGTGATCCCCCATCATCAAACCACAAAACTGAAGTCCAGTTTTTGCAAAGCCTTCAGTCTCATAACTCCATAAACGCACAGGTTCATAATTGTTTTTTAGGTTGGAATTATTGGTGTCTGCCCCAATATTGCACCATTCTCCCAAAACTGCATTTCCTAGAAACCCGTCATGACCTTTATTGGAGTAGGCAAAAAGAACAGAATTGTTGACTTCGCCACCTATACGGCAATGCGGCCCGGCTGTGGTAGGTCCGTAAATCTTGGCCCCCATTTTAACAACTGCATGTTCGCCAAGGGCAAAACCTCCTCTAATGATACAGCCCTCCATAACCTCCGCATCTTTTCCAATATAAATAGGTCCGTCATTGGCATTCAGGATACTACATTCTACCTTGGCGCCTTCTTCCAAAAAGATATTCTTTGGATTAAAAACGGTATTGGTATTGGAAATGGCAGCACTTTTCCTGCCTTCAGTCAATAATTTGAAGTCGGCTTCCATCGCTTGCCCATTTTTGGAAAAAATATCCCAGGTATGCTCTATCCTTAAAACGTCACCCTCGTATGCTATAGCTGTGTATTTATCAAAATCTATGTCTTCTTGTGTTTCCAAAGAATAAAAGGCGATAATCTCCTCCTTTTGGAAGATGGCCTCGTTCGGCTTTAGATTTCTCACCACTTCCACCAAGGCTTCATTGGGTAGAAAGGATGCATTGATCAGTATATTTTCTTCAAGTTCCACCATGGGATACTTTTCGGACAGATATTCTTCGGTAACGGTTGTTGTAGTGTAGCCCAAGAATTTCTCCCATTTCTCTCGAATGGTCAAAATCCCAATCCTAATTTCTGCTACTGGCCTGGTAAAGGTAAACGGCAACAAAGAATTCCTTACCGTACCATCGAAAAGAATATAATTCATGGTTTGATTTTTTGTAAAAATAAAAAAAGTCACGTCTCGATGAACATCGGGACGTGACTATATAATATAAAAAGCAAAAATTTACTCTTTGCTGAACTTCTTGTATCTGTTTTTGAACTTGTCAATACGACCAGCAGTATCCACCAATTTTGCCTTACCGGTATAAAATGGGTGCGATGTTCTTGAAATTTCCATCTTCACAACTGGGTATTCAACACCATCAACTTCCAAAGTCTCTTTGGTATCTGCCGTAGATTTAGTAAGAAACACATCTTCATTGGACATATCCTTAAAAGCTACTAATCTATAATTCTCTGGGTGTATTCCTTTCTTCATGGTAAAAAAACTTTGAAACTCTCAATTTTTAGAGCTGCAAATTTAGGGAATTTTCCGAAAACAACAATTTAAATCGATAAAAAATTCAAAATAAAAAAACAATAATTAACTGTAACAAAAATAGATGATTTACAACTAATAGCAAACAACCATAAAACTTTAAAAAAATGGAAGAAAACAAACCGCAAACAGGGAAATTTGCTTTGAACTATGGATTAGTTCTTGGAGGACTAAGCATTGTATTTGCATTGATGTTATATTCATTGGACATGCACTATCAAGGCGGCATGCTCGTATTGGGCGTAAGTGTAATTCTTATGATTGCTGTGATTATACTGGGAATGCTCCAATTTAAAAAAGCCAATAGTGGGTTTATGACCTTAGGTCAGGGCTTGAAAGTAGGTCTGGGGATCGCTATCGTTGGCGGTGTGATCGGGATTTTATTCAATCAAGTAATGGCTGGGGTCATTGACCCTGAAATGATGGACAAGGCCATGGAATATCAAAAAGGGGTATTAATGGAAACGACCAAATTAACTCCTGATCAAATTGATGCACAAATGGAAATGGGTAAAAAATTCTCTACACCTTCCATGCAAATTGTATTTGGACTCGTTTATAGCCTTGTCGCCGGCTTTATATTATCTTTAATTCCTGCTTTGATACTAAAAAAACAAGAAACTAATCAGTAATTTGTACTTTTGAATTTATTCTCAGCGGTACCAAATGAATATAAGCATAGTAATTCCCTTACTTAACGAAGAAGAATCACTAAAAGAACTACATGATTGGATTGTGCAAGTGATGCAATCCAATCATTTTTTATATGAAATTCTCTTTATAGATGATGGTAGCACCGATACTTCTTGGAACATCATCTCGGAGCTATCCCAAAAAAACCCCCATGTCAAGGGAATAAAGTTTTTAAAGAACTTTGGCAAGTCGCAAGCCTTGCACGCTGGTTTCAAAGCAGCAAAAGGAGATGTGATCATTACCATGGATGCCGACCTTCAGGATAATCCGGAAGAGATCGGCGAATTATACAAACTCATTAAAGAAGAGAATTACGATCTGGTATCTGGCTGGAAAAAAAAGAGATATGATTCCATTCTCTCTAAAAACATGCCCTCCAAACTGTTCAATTGGGCAGCAAGAAGAACCTCTGGGGTAAAACTGCACGATTTTAACTGCGGCCTTAAGGCCTACAAAAATGAGGTTGTAAAAAACATAGAGGTTTCTGGTGAAATGCACCGTTACATTCCCGTATTGGCAAAAAGTGCCGGATTCTCCAAAATAGGCGAAAAAGTAGTACAGCACCAGGCCAGAAAATACGGAAAAACAAAATTTGGCATGGAACGTTTTATCAACGGATTTTTGGATTTGATCACCATTTGGTTCGTATCCAAGTTTGGCAAACGGCCCATGCACCTATTTGGGGCCCTAGGTGTATTGATGTTCATCATTGGTCTTGGCTTTGCCACATACCTCGGCATAGATAAACTCTTTATTCACCCAACAGGGAGATTGATTGCAGAACGCCCACAATTTTTTATTTCCTTGACAGCTATGATCATTGGTACCCAGTTGTTTTTAGCAGGTTTCCTAGGTGAAATAATGGTACGGACAAAAAAGAACGAAACCCGATATACGATCTTAGAAGAATTGAACCTCACCAGAGATTAAAGTAATATTCTTTGTAAATTTAAATACACTATAAATATTAATAAACACATGGACGCCATACTCAACACCGCAAAAAGCTGGTTAACCGATTTTTTTGACTCCAACACAAAAGAGGAAATCGAAACTCTTATGAAGACTAATACCGAAGAGCTAAAGGACAGGTTTTATAAGGACCTTGAATTTGGAACAGGAGGTATGCGCGGTATAATGGGGGTTGGCACCAATAGGATCAATAAATACACCTTGGGGAAAAACACCCAGGGATTGAGCAACTATCTAAAAAGGGTCTATCCAAATGAGGACCTTAAAGTGGTCATCGCCTATGACTGCAGACATAATAGCGACACCTTGGCCAAAACGGTGGCAGATGTTTTTGCCGCCAACGGCATCAAGGTATTTTTATTCTCCGAGTTAAGGACCACCCCTGCCCTTTCCTTTGCTGTAAAATATTTGAACTGCCACGCAGGAATAGTTTTAACAGCATCGCATAATCCGCCGGAATACAATGGGTATAAGGTTTATTGGACAGACGGTGGACAAATTGTCCCGCCACAGGACGGGGAGATCATCACGGAAATCAATAAGCTGTCTTTTGAGGATATCAAATTTAAGGCAGATGAAAGCTTGATCCAATTGATAGATAAGGAGGTTGATGAGGCCTTCATTTCTGAATCGGTAAAAAATGGAAGCTTTAATGCCAAGGGTAAAGACAATTTCAAAATTGTATTTACCTCGTTGCACGGTACATCTATTACCGCCATACCAGAAGTTTTAAAACGGGCGGGCTATAAGAATGTGACCGTTATTGCAGAACAAGCCGTTCCTGATGGCAACTTCCCAACCGTAAAATCACCAAACCCAGAAGAACCAGAGGCTTTAACCATGGCCATACAGAAAGCTGAAGTAATTGGAGCGGATATTGTTGTTGGCACCGATCCGGATAGTGACAGATTGGGTATTGCGGTGAGGAACCTTGAGGGTAAAATGGAATTATTGAACGGTAACCAGACCATGGTGCTCATGACCAAATTCTTATTGGATCAACGTAAGGCCAAAGGAATGGAAGGCAATGAATTTATAGCTTCTACCATTGTATCTACCCCTATGATGCCTGCGTTGGCAAATGCATACGGCGTAGAATGCAAGACAGCTTTAACAGGTTTCAAATGGATCGCCAAGATGATCAAGGATTTTCCAAAACAGCACTTTGTTGGTGGTGGGGAAGAAAGTTTTGGATTTATGGTGGGCGATTTTGTTCGGGATAAGGATGCCGTGACCGCTACTTTATTGGCTTGTGAAATTGGCGCCAGTGCCAAAGCCAATGGCAGTTCATTCTACAAGGATTTGATAGAATGCTATGTGGATTTTGGTTTTTATAAGGAGAAATTGGTTTCCTTGACCAAAAAGGGAATCTCAGGGGCCCAGGAAATAAAACAGATGATGGTCGATTACAAGAATAACCCTGTACAATCCATAGATGGATCCAAGGTTATTTATGTGGACGACTACAATACTTCCACCAAAAAGAATATGGTTACGGGAACTACCACCGCTATAGATATACCTAAATCCAATGTGTTGATCTACACAACGGAGGACGGCACCATTATGGCCGCTAGACCTAGTGGAACGGAACCTAAGATAAAATTTTATTTTAGCATCAACACCACTTTGAATAAGGCGAGCGACTTTAAAAAAGTAGATGCCCAATTAGACGAAAAAATCCACAGAATATTAAAAGAACTGAACCTCAATTAATGGAGTATTTTAAAAAAATCCTTCGGTTTGCCAAACCTTATAAAAAATATGGCTACCTAAATATATTCTTTAATATTCTTTATGCACTTTTCAGTGCCTTATCCTTCGCTGCACTTATCCCCATGTTGGATGTGCTCTTTACACCGGACAAAAAAGTTTTTGCTGAACCTACTTACACCGGTATGGGCAACTTAAAAGATTATTTACAGGAATACATCAACTTTAGGGTAACCGCCTACTCAGGGGACGATGAGATGAAAGGTCTTATTCTGGTCATTGGATTGGTATTGATACTCTTCCTATTGAAGAATTTCTTCAATTACCTGGCCATGTACTATATCACCTTTCTCAGGAACGGTGTATTAAAGGACATTAGGAATAAAATGTACCAAAAAATTGTGGAACTCCCTATTTCCTACTATTCGGAGAAGAGAAAAGGTGATGTAATTGCAAGAATCACATCAGATGTATTGGAAATTCAACATTCCTTTCTTTCTGTTTTGGAATTGATTGTTAGGGAACCACTAACCATTTTATTTACCATTATTATCATGTTTGGCATTAGCACCAAACTAACCCTCTTTGTATTTATTTTTATTCCCATAGCCGGAATGATTATTTCAAGAATAGGCAAGTCGTTAAAAAAGAAATCGGATCGAGTCCAGAAAGAACAAGGGGAGTTCCTATCCATAGTGGAAGAAACCTTGGGAGGGCTCAGGGTAATAAAGGCTTTTAATGCAGAATCCAGATTCCAGAAAACCTTCAATTCTTCTACCTACCGTTTTTTTGATTTCTCCAATAAATTACTAAACAGGCAAAACCTAGCTTCCCCAACCGGGGAATTTCTGGGAATTTTGGTAATAGGAGTCTTATTATGGTTTGGTGGTAAAATGGTCCTGATAGACAAAACCCTTGATGCCTCTTCTTTTATCGCATATATGGGATTGGCCTACAATATCCTTACTCCGGCAAAAGCCATCAGTAAAGCATCATATGGAGTTAAAAAAGGTGATGCAGCTGCAGAACGGGTATTGGAAGTCTTGGAAACAGAAAACTCTATAGGGGAGATTGATAATGCCATATCCAAAGCATCTTTTGAGAGTGGGGTATCCATAGAAAATGTGTCCTTTAAATACGAGGATGAATTTGTACTCAAAAACTTCAATCTAAACGTACCCAAAGGACATACCGTTGCGCTGGTAGGACAGTCGGGAAGTGGAAAAAGTACCATAGCAAATTTGGTGACCCGCTTTTACGATGTGAATGAGGGGACCATAAAAATTGATGGTATTGACATCAAAGATCTTACTAAAACATCCCTTCGGAGCTTAATGGGCCTTGTAACACAAGATTCCATTTTATTCAATGATACTGTAAGAAACAACATTGGACTTGGAAAAGAAAATGCGACGAATGAAGAAATAATCGCCGCAGCAAAAATAGCCAACGCCCATGAATTTATATCAGATCTACCCAATGGATACGATACCAATATAGGGGATAGTGGAAATAAATTGAGTGGGGGTCAAAAGCAACGCCTGTCAATTGCAAGGGCCGTTCTTAAAAATCCTCCTCTGATGATATTGGATGAGGCCACCTCCGCTTTGGATACGGAAAGTGAAAGACTGGTGCAGGACGCACTGGAAAAAATGATGAAGAACAGGACTTCCATTGTCATTGCACATCGCTTGTCCACCATACAAAACGCAAACACCATTATCGTGTTGCAAAAGGGGGAAATTGTAGAACAGGGATCGCATACACAGCTCCTGGAGGCCAATGGGGCCTACAAGAAATTAGTGACCATGCAATCCTTTGATTCATAATAAATTAGATCAAAACAGAGAGACGTTCAAATGGGAATTTATTGGTGACAATTAAACCATTTCTAAAATAAACAGTCACATATCTGAATGTAAATAACCACTTTTGATATCAGAAGCATCTTTAGTAGACCAGTTAAAGGACAAGGGCACCCAATCCCAAGCTTTTGAGGTATTGATCAATACTTACAAAGAAAGACTCTATTGGCATATCCGAAGGATTGTGCTGGACCATGACGATACTGATGATGTTTTACAGAATACCTTTATCAAGGTCTTCAGAAATATACATGGTTTTAAAGGGGACAGCAAGCTTTTCTCCTGGATGTATAGAATTGCAACCAATGAGGCATTCAGCTTTTTAAAGGCAAAATCCAAAAAAATGGGAATTTCCAACGAATCGCTTCAGACTCAAATAGTGGAGAATTTACAAGCGGATGTTTATTTTGAAGGGGAAGAAATACAATTAAAACTTCAAAAAGCCATTGCAGAACTCCCTGAAAAGCAAAAATTGGTGTTCAATATGAAGTATTTTGAAGAATTGAAATACGATGAAATTTCGGAGATCTTGGATACTTCTGTGGGAGCCTTAAAAGCTTCTTATCATTTGGCATCCAAGAAAATAGAAGCTTTTTTAAAAAATGATTAAACCTTTTAAGGTATTGAAGGTCAAACCAAAGGAATGAAAGAGAAAGATAAACATAGTGGTTTTAAAACTCCTGAAGGATATTTCGAAGGGCTGAACAATTCCCTATTGGATAAATTGATAGGAGAAGACACCAGTATACCCCAAAAGGAAGGGTTTACTGTTCCTGAAGGTTACTTTGAAGGGGTGAACCAAGCTATTCTTTCAAAAATACAAAAAAAGGAGACGAAGGTTATTCCCATGAATCCTTATAAAAAATATTATTTCGCGGCCATAGCTGTGGCAGCATCCCTTCTTTTGGTCATTGGTTTGCAATGGAAAAAGGAGGAAGTATATACTTTTGATGATCTTGCCGCATCGGAAATAGAATCATATTTTGAATACCATGATTATGGAATGAGCTCTTATGAGATAGCGGAAATAATGCCAATAGATGGCATTAATATCCAAGACATGCTTCAAAAAGAAATAAAAGATGAGAATATTGCCGATTATCTAAACGACAATATTGACATATTCGATGATTTAAATTTAGAAGACAATGAATATTAATAAAAATATTGCAACGTTAGGGTTATTACTTTTAATCACAGTTGCATCCTTCGCACAAGATAGGCCCGATAGGGAAAAGATAAAAGCACTAAAAGTAGCGTTTATCACAGAACGGTTGGATCTTAGTAGTAAGGAGGCCCAATTATTTTGGCCAATATACAATGAGCACGAAACAAATATGGAGGCTTTACGGGTAAAGGAATGGTCACAGGTCCGTTACAAAATAAAGGAAGCTAATAGTCTTTCTGAAAAAGAAGCCGATGCTCTTCTGGAATTGTATAACACCATGGAAAAGGAAAAGCAAGATTCTTACCGTAATTTGTTCTTCAAACTAAAAAATGTGCTCTCCAGTAAAAAAATCTTATTGCTCATACAAAGTGAGGATGATTTTAAGCGGAAATTGATGCACATGTACCGTCAAAAGCACCGTGGCAATTAAAAAAACCTAAGCTTCACCAAGGTTTTTTAGTTTACTTGAATTTCAATTTTGTAATTCTCCCGCTACCAGCAGCAAAGGCTATGGAATCATTCAAAAAGCGAAGGGTGTAAAATGGTTCCTGGGACAATTTCTTCCATTGTGTCCCCATATCACCAGAATAGTAAATACCGTTGAAACCAACAGCCACAATATCCAAGCCACCACCATTGGGGACAAACTGAACACAGCTCATATAACCAGGTTCATGTCCGTCAGCCACTAATTGCCAAGTTTTGCCACCATCTTTGGTCAAGGCCTTATTGGAGCGGTTATTTTGTGGTTTTGTATAATCACCCCCTATGGCGATCCCTAATTTTGCATCAAAGAAAGAGATGGAATAGATTCCCTCGGTTTCACTTTTCTTAAGCATTGGAGTGGTGAAAACCTCCCATGTTTTGCCCTTATCCGGAGAATGGTAGATATTTCCTTTCGTTGTCGCAAGCCACGTATCCTCCCCAACCATATCAATATTTGTATTACTTGCAGCAAATGCTCCCTCTCCTATACTTGTTTCTGGTAATGAACTACAAGGCGTTTTTTTCCAAGTTTTGCCCCCATCCCTTGTTATAATAATGGACAAACATCCATTCATGCTATCGCCAATGGCAATCCCTTCATTATCGTTCCAAAACTTCATGGCATCGTAAAACACTTTTTTATCCTCCTCCTTATACACCAATTCCATGTCCCCCTGGTCACCCGTTTTGTACAACAAAGCCGGATTGGAAATTGAAAGCATAAAAAAGTCGGTCGCCGTATGGGCCACCGCCCTAAATTGTGGGAGAATACTATCGTAGGTTTGCACCTTTGTCCTAACTATTCCCTTTTTTAAATCTACCGAACCAAACGTTCCTTTATCGGCGGCAAATGCCAAACTTCCATCCATAAGTTCAATGGCACGTATACTCAAGGAATCTTCATAAATGGGTTCTACTATAACAGAGGTAAATTGATGGGACTTGGGTTTCTCGTCACAGGAAACAAGAAACAAAAGTCCGATTATAATTGATAAATATTTCATAGGTATAAATTTCACCAAAAATAAACGGATTCCCTTCTAAAACAATATCTTTGCAAACTTAATTTTTTGGAATGCGATTACATAGAAATCTAGTATTTGGAGTTATTGATGCGTTGAACTATATCTTTAACGAGAACGAGTATGCGGATAAAGTTGTAGAAAAAGTATTGAAGTACGACAAGCGATGGGGAGCTAGAGATAGGGCATTCATAGCGGAGACCACTTATGACATTGTGCGATGGAAGCGGTTATACACGGAAATTGCAGAGGTAAAAGCTCCTTTCAAAAGACCTGATTTATTTCGTATATGGGCCGTTTGGGCCGTATTGAGAGGAATAGAACTACCCGATTGGAAACAGATAGAGCCTACCCCAACAAGAAGAATAAAAGGGAAGTTCGATGAGCTATCCAAAATTAGAAAGTTTAGGGAATCTGTACCGGACTGGTTGGATGAATTGGGCGAAAAAGCCTTGGGCGATGACTTATGGACCAAAGAACTACACGCTTTAAACGAACAGGCCAATGTAATTTTAAGGGCTAACACCCTAAAAACCACGCCCATAAAATTGCACGATATTTTATTGGAGCTAAATGTTGATACCGATTTTATTAAGGGCTATCCAAGTGCATTAAAACTAAAGGAACGCAGTAATGTATTTACCACAGATGCCTTTAAAGAAGGTCTATTTGAGGTGCAGGATGCCTCTTCCCAATTAGTTGCGGAATTTTTGGATGTAAAACCAGGACAAAGGGTCATTGATACCTGTGCAGGGGCCGGAGGTAAAACTCTTCATTTGGCGGCACTAATGGAAAACAAGGGCCAGCTCATTGCTCTTGACATATACTCCCGTAAACTATCAGAACTAAAAAGACGTGCCAAGCGCGCGGGGGCCCACAATGTTGAGACCAGGGAAATAGATTCTACCAAGGTCATTAAAAAACTACACAATAGTGCAGATAGGGTGCTTATAGATGCTCCATGTACCGGTTTGGGGGTCTTAAGAAGGAATCCTGATGCCAAATGGAAAATGCAGCCCGATTTCTTGGAAAAAGTTATCGCTACCCAAAAACAAATTCTTAGCGATTATAGCAAGATGGTAAAACCTGAGGGCAAATTGGTCTATGCCACCTGCTCCATTCTACCACAGGAAAATACTGAACAAGTAAAAACTTTTCTTGCCTCTGAAGAAGGAAAGGATTTTATTTTGATACGCGAAAAGAATGTTTATGCTTCTGTTGAAGGGTTCGATGGTTTTTATATGGCCTTGTTACAAAAGAAATAGACCTAAATAATAATAACATATAAAAAAAGGCATAACCGTGGTTATGCCTTTTTTTTATGCCTCCACCTTAACCTTGATCTACTCTTTCAAGGTAGGATAGCTTACCCCCAATTGCTCTAGGTACGTATCATAGTTCTTATCATCAAAATAAAATTGTTCCAATTGGGGCCTAAATTTTTCCATTTTATCCTGGTTCAGATAGCTCGGCGGCAAATCCGCTTCTGTAATCATTGGTTGATATTTGGTCTCCTTACTTTGCTCGTTATTGAAATAATCCCAAGCCTTGGTCATTAATTCCGGCTTAAGCAAAAAATCCAAAATTGTCATTGCCTCTGCCTTGGCTCCCGCCACAACCCCCTTGTGCGCAATAGGCGTGGCCATGGCTATGGCATTGCTCCAATGGTGTCCTTGCAGTCCTGGTATATTGGAAGGAAAGCGCATGGTAACCGTAGGCACCTTCCAGGAAACATCCCCTATATCGTCAGAACCACCACTAACAGGATCTTTAACAGGCAACCCCAAGGGGTCCAAGACCGTATTTAGGCCTTCCGATTTATCTGAATTCACTTCCTTTTGCACGGCCTTGGCCAAGGTTTGATCGGCTTCGGACCAAGTTGGCAATCCAACTTTTTTAATATTGACATACATGCTCTCGGCAATCACCTTGTTATAATGCCTGGGCCATGCAGTCCCCAAGACTTTTGATTTTACGGTAGTACCCGTCATTAAGGCAGCTCCATCCGCAATGTTATTGGCTTCTTTGTACATTTCCATAATACCTTCATAGGTAATATCCCTGAAGTAATACCATATTGAAGCCTTGGAAGGCACTACATTGGGCTGATCCCCTGCATCTGTAAAAATAGAGTGAGATCTTTTTAAGGGATGTAGATGCTCCCTTTTATAATTCCACCCTATGCTCATTAGCTCTGCCGCATCCAAGGCGCTGCGACCCCTCCATGGGGATCCTGCCGAATGGGCGGCCTCACCTTCAAAAGAATATTCCACCGAGATCAGTCCTGTCCCTTTTGTAGGCCCCCATGAAACCTCTAGATTGTCCCCCACATGTGTAAAAATGCACATATCGATGTTATCAAACAGGCCATCCCTGACATACCAGGCCTTGGCCGCAACCAATTCTTCGGCAATACCGGGCCAAATTACCAAAGTGCCCTTTATTCCCTCCCTTTCCATAATCTGTTTTACCGCTAAAGCGGCTGTGATATTTAAGGGAATACCCGAGTTATGACCCTCACCATGCCCAGGGGCGCCCTCCACTATGGGCTTATGATAGGCAACTCCAGGATACTGTGATGCCTTTGGTATACAATCTACATCACTGCCCAGGGCAATAACCGGTCCTTCCCCGTTGCTCCATCTCGCAAACCATGCGGTTGGAATCCCAGAAATCGAATTCTCAATCTCAAAACCATTCTCTTTAAGCAACCCGGTCAAATACTTGGATGATTCTATTTCCTGAAAGCCCAGTTCAGAAAAACTAAAAACCTTATCGACCATCACCTGTGCCTGCTTATAATTGGCCTGTACAATTTGGGCGGCCTCGGCCTTTAATTTTTCTACTTGTTTGTCGGAAAATCTTTTTTGGGAAAAACCAATGTTTCCCGAGCCAAAAAACAAGAACACTAGAATTCCATAGGTTGACTTTTTTAAATTATAGTTCATAGGATGTGTTTAAGTTATTTCTAAATTTAAATGAATTTTAGTTCATTATCAACCTAATCCTTATATACAAGCCATTTAATTTATCTTCTTTTCCAATTGGAAATATTTCTAACCTTTCAACAGAATATACCCAGCTGAGATGGTTCTGCTCCATTAATTAACAATTGGTGCTTATAAGTGTTCACTTTTCTGTCCATTATTTACACATAAAAAATGTAAATTTGTGCCTTGTTAAACAAACAATTTACGAATTCCATGATTCATTTTTTCGGGGACCCAAATACCAAAGTTTTTGCTATTCAAAGCAATAATGAACTTTCTAAAGAAGACATCACTAAATTGACTTGGTTGTTCGGCAACCAACCTCATATAAACACGGCGTCTCTTGACGCCTTTTTTGTTGGTCCAAGAGCAGCTATGATAACACCTTGGAGCACAAATGCAACAGAAATTACCCAAAACATGGGAGTTTCTGGTATTATAAGAATTGAAGAATTTAAAGCCAGTAATAAGGACTCCTTGGATTTTGATCCTATGCTATTGCAAAAGTATAGCGCTTTAACCCAGGATATCTTTACCATAAAAATAGAGCCAGAAGCTGTTCTGGAAATAGATGATATTGGCGCCTACAATGAGAAGGAAGGTCTGGCCTTGAGTAGCGAAGAAGTAGATTATCTGGACAGAATGTCCAAAAAAATTGGTCGCAAATTGACAGATTCGGAAGTTTTTGGATTCAGTCAAGTCAACTCAGAACATTGTAGACATAAAATTTTCAATGGAAAATTTGTTATAGATGGGGTTGAAAAACCAACATCTCTTTTTAAACTTATTAAAAAAACAGCTCAAGAACATCCGGGGGATATCATATCCGCTTATAAGGATAATGTGGCATTTGTCAAAGGTCCGACCGTTGTGCAATTTGCACCCAAGAGTGCAGACAAACCAGATTTTTATAGGGAGAGCAATTTTGATTCTGTCATCTCTTTAAAGGCTGAAACCCATAATTTTCCAACTACCGTAGAACCTTTCAATGGTGCCGCTACAGGAGCCGGAGGAGAAATAAGGGACCGTTTGGCAGGTGGAAAAGGGTCTTTGCCATTGGCAGGCACTGCAGTTTACATGACCTCATATTCCCGATTGGAGGAAAACAGAGCTTGGGAAAAAGGTGTGAAAGAGCGGGACTGGTTATACCAAACCCCAATGGATATTCTGATCAAAGCCTCCAATGGCGCTTCTGATTTTGGCAATAAATTTGGACAACCGCTAATCGTCGGTTCCGTGCTAACGTTTGAACACGAAGAAGACGCCAGAGTTTTAGGATACGATAAGGTGATTATGCAAGCGGGTGGAGTTGGTTACGGAAAATTGGACCAAGCCCTAAAAGATGCTCCTAAAACTGGGGACAAAATAGTAATTCTAGGAGGTGACAACTACCGTATTGGAATGGGAGGCGCCGCTGTATCCAGTGCAGATACTGGGAAATTTGGTTCTACAATAGAACTTAATGCCATACAACGTTCCAATCCCGAAATGCAAAAACGAGCCGCCAACGCAATCCGAGGATTGGTAGAAAGTGAACATAATCCCATCGTGTCCATTCATGACCATGGTGCTGGGGGACATCTTAATTGTCTTTCAGAACTTGTTGAAGATACGGGTGGAAAAATTGATCTTGATAAATTGCCCGTAGGAGATCCTACCCTATCAGCAAAAGAAATTATCGGGAATGAATCACAAGAGCGTATGGGATTGGTGATCGGAAAAAATGATGTGGACATGCTTCACCGCATTGCGGACAGGGAGCGCTCTCCCATATATGAAGTTGGTGATGTTACCGGAGACAAGCGTTTTACCTTCCAGTCCAAAACCACTGGTGAAAAGCCTATGGATCTAGATCTTTCCGATATGTTCGGAAGTTCTCCTAAGACTATCATGACAGATACCACCATCAATAGAAAATATGCCGCCCCCGAGTATTCCTTGGAACATTTTCATGAGTATTTGGCACAAGTCCTACAATTAGAGGCAGTTGCCTGTAAGGATTGGTTAACCAATAAGGTAGACCGCTGTGTTGGGGGAAAAGTCGCCAAACAACAGTGTGCAGGCCCATTACAATTACCATTGAACAATTGTGGGGTAATGGCTTTGGATTATAAGGGAAAAGAGGGAATTGCAACCTCTATTGGGCACTCCCCCATCTCTGGGTTGATAGACCCGACTGCAGGAAGTAGAAACAGCATAGCCGAAGCGCTCACTAACCTAATTTGGGCACCGATAAAAGACGGATTACAATCGGTCTCATTATCGGCAAACTGGATGTGGCCTTGCAAGAATGAAGGGGAGGATGCCAGATTGTATGAAGCGGTGGAAGCCATCTCAGATTTTGCCATAGCACTTGGCATTAATGTGCCAACGGGCAAGGATTCTCTTTCCATGAAGCAACGCTACAAAAATGCGGAAGTCATTGCTCCAGGAACCGTTATAATTTCGGCAGCGGCCCATTGTACCGATATCACCAAAGTGGTAGAGCCTGTTTTACAAAGAAATGGTGGTGATATTTATTACGTCAACCTTTCCCAAGACAACTTTAAATTGGGCGGTTCGTCCTTCGCACAAATACGGAACACCATTGGGAACGAAGCCCCAACCATTAAGGATGCGAAAAGCTTTAAGAATACCTTTAATACCATTCAGCGTTTAATAGGTGAAGGCAATATTAGTGCAGGTCACGATGTGGCATCAGGTGGACTGATCACAACCTTGCTGGAAATGTGTTTTGCAGACAACCATTTGGGGGCCAAGTTGGATTTAACTGATCTAGGGGAAGCTGATACCATTAAATTACTGTTTGCAGAAAATGCAGGTATTGTTTTTCAAGGCAAAGATGCTTCTATAGAAAAGATATTGAAGGATGCCGGAGTTCATTTTAACAAAATAGGAACTGTTATTGAGGAATCTGTATTGACCATTCAAAATCACGGTATTGAAATGGGATTGAATATCAATTCCTTGCGCGACACATGGTTTAAAACTTCTTATCTATTGGATAGGAAACAAACGGCCAATAACCTTGCGCAGGTTCGGTATGAAAATTACAAAGACCAGGCATTGCGCTATAAATTTCCATCCCATTTTAATGGCAGCCTTAAAAGTTTGGCAGGATTGCAAATCGCGGGACAACCTAAACCAAAAGCAGCGATTCTTAGGGAAAAAGGGAGTAATTCTGAGCGAGAAATGGCCAATGCCATGTATTTGGCAGGTTTTGATGTGAAGGATGTACACATGACCGATCTTATTTCCGGGCGTGAGACATTGGAAGATATTCAGTTTATAGGGGCTGTCGGGGGCTTCTCCAATTCCGATGTACTGGGCAGTGCCAAAGGATGGGCAGGTGCTTTTAAATACAATGAAAAAGCAAATCTTGCGCTTAAAAACTTCTTTGCAAGACCAGATACCTTATCCATAGGGATCTGTAACGGCTGTCAGTTGTTTATGGAATTGGATCTAATAAATCCAGATCATGAGAATCATGGGAAAATGACCTATAATGATTCCCAGAAACACGAAAGCGGATTTACATCGGTAGTGATTCAAAAGAACAATTCAGTGATGCTTTCATCTTTGGCCGGTGCGAATCTTGGTGTTTGGATTTCACATGGGGAAGGAAAATTTAAATTGCCTATGTCAAAAGAGAACTATGAAATCGTGGCCAACTATGGTTATGAAGGATATCCAGCCAACCCTAACGGATCGGATTATAATACCGCAATGCTTTGCGATAAAACTGGAAGACATTTGGTGACCATGCCCCATATAGAACGTTCTATCTTCCAATGGAACTGGGCGCATTACCCTGCAGGAAGAAAGGACGAAGCATCTCCTTGGTTGGAGGCTTTTGCCAATGCAAGAAACTGGGTGGAAAGTCATAAGAAGAATTAATCATATCCTTTACAAAGTATATAGAAACAAAAAAAAGGCCGATGCATCAACATCGGCCTTTTCCATTTAATAATTTTTATTTTATGGAGGTAGATTATTCTTTGTGTAACATAGAAAAAAATAAACCCCTGAAGTAGAACATTAACTGTCCCCGAAAATTTTGTATAACGACCTCTAATCTAATAACTTACTACAACCTCCGGTATATGTTTTTCATATTTTATTTAGTTGGAAACTAGGAATTCACTAATATTATAACATGTTTTATGGGAATGCCATTTTAAAATACCATTCCCTTTTCTTAATTTGCCCATACGTTTAGAAAAAAATATGCAAACAATCACTCGCCTTTTTGATTTTCCGTATTATCAATTAGAGAAATTTAACCTAGAAAAGTCCTTAATTACCAAATATGATGGTAAATGGATCGCCACTTCCACCAAGGAATATATTGATAAGGCCAATACTGTTAGTCGTGCGCTATTGAGACTGGGCGTAAGGCCAAATGATAAGATTGCCTTGATTTCGTTGAGCAATCGAACGGAATGGAATATCATGGATATTGGAATTCTTCAATTGGGGGCTCAAAATGTACCTATTTATCCTACAATTTCAGAAGAGGATTATAAATTTGTACTTAACCATTCAGAGGCAAAGTATTGCTTTGTTTCTTGTAATGAAGTCTACGAAAAGGTAAAAGCAGTAAAGGCCGATACCCCCCATTTATTGGATGTATATTCATTTGATGCTTTATCCGATTGCAAGAACTGGAACGAAATCTTGGAATTGGGTGCCGACACCTCCAACCAAACAGAGGTAGACACTTTAAAAGACGCTGTACAACCTAATGACCTTGCTACGTTGATTTATACGTCAGGGACCACGGGAAGGCCTAAAGGGGTCATGCTGTCCCATGACAACGTAGTGAGCAATGCACTGGAAAGTTCCAAAAGATTTCCTATTGTGGACGGAAAAGCTAAAGCCTTAAGCTTTCTCCCTGTTTGCCATATTTATGAGCGCATGCTCATGTATCTTTACCAATACAGGGGAGTGAGCATCTATTTCGCTGAATCCATTGATAAGATCAGTGAAAACCTTAAGGAGACAGAGCCTCACGTTATGACGGCCGTCCCAAGGTTATTGGAAAAAGTTTACGACAAAATAATTGCTAAGGGAGCGGAGCTTACCGGTATCAAAAAGAAACTATTTTTCTGGGCGGTAGAAGTTGGGCTGCAATATGAACCATACGGACAAAATGGATGGTTCTATGAGCAAAAATTGGCATTGGCCCGTAAACTAATTTTTAGCAAATGGAAAGCAGGGCTTGGCGGTAATTTAGATCTTATAGCGTCAGGTAGTGCTGCCTTACAACCAAGGTTGGCCAGAATTTTCAACGCCGCTGAAATGGGGGTCATGGAAGGTTATGGCCTTACGGAAACGTCACCCGTTATTTCTGTAAACGATATGCGCAATGGCGGCTTTAAGATTGGTAGCGTAGGGAAATTGATAGAACGTACGGAAGTTAAAATTGCTAAAGATGGGGAAATCTGCATTAGAGGTCCTCAGGTTATGATCGGGTATTATAAAGATACCGAGAAAACCAATGAAGTACTTATAGATGGATATTTCCACACTGGCGACATCGGTGAATTGGACTCAGAAGGTTTCTTAAAAATTACGGACCGGAAAAAAGAAATGTTCAAGACCTCCGGAGGAAAATATGTTGCACCGCAACTTCTGGAGAATAGGTTTAAACAATCCCGATTCATTGAACAAATCATGGTCGTCGGTGAAGGTGAAAAAATGCCCGCCGCCATCATCCAGCCCGATTTTGAATTTGTGAAGAATTGGGCAAAGAAACACAACCTAACGGTTGGTGACAATAAAGAATTGGCGACCAATGAAAAGGTTATAGAACGCTTTCAGGAAGAGGTTGATTTGGCCAATGAAAATTTTGCCAAATGGGAAAAAATAAAACAATTCCGTCTGACCCCAGATGCTTGGACCATTGATGGAGGCCACCTAACTCCCACTCTAAAATTAAAGCGAAAAATAATAAAAGAAAAGTATTTGGATCTTTATCAGGAGGTCTATGGCAATCCTGACGCCTATTAAAATTCATAATACAAGAAAACACCCCTATTTCTATGGGGTGTTTTTTTACCTCCTATTTTAGATGTTTTAATAAAATTTATTATGCATGCATAATAAATTTTATTATATTTGATATCTATAAAAAATTAAATGAAGGATATTACTGTAGATTATGCTCTAAGGGCGACATGGCAGGCAGTCATTAAAATGTACAATGAAGAAGCCAAAAACTATGACACTACCATGGCTATCGGCTTTACTTTGCTTAGCATCGATCCAAAGACAGGTACTCCTTCCACTGCGTTGGGTCCAAAAATGGGAATGGAGGCAACCTCACTTTCTAGGATAATAAAAAGCATTGAAGAAAAAGGACTTATCGAAAGAAAGCCAAATCCTGATGATGGTAGGGGTGTTCTCATCCATTTGACCGCATTGGGCTTGGAAAAAAGAAAACTATCAAAAGATGTGGTCATGCGCTTCAATGAGGTGGTCAAGCTAAACATCACAAACGAAAAACTCCAACACTTTTTTGAGGTAACAGATACAATCAACAAATTGATAGCCGAAAAAAAAATCTACATAAAAAATTCAACAACCAAATAATTCTATTTATTGATGAACAAACATATTAAAAAGGTAGCGGTAATTGGCTCTGGTATAATGGGTAGTGGGATAGCATGCCATTTCGCAAATATTGGCGTGGAAGTAGTGTTATTGGATATTGTACCTAGGGAATTAACTGATAGGGAAAAGTCTAAAGGACTCAGCTTACAGGACAAAGTGGTTCGTAATAGACTGGTGAACGATTCTTTAACCGCCTCCTTAAAGTCCAAACCCTCTCCAATTTATCATCAAGATTTTGCAAAGCGTATCCAAACAGGTAATCTTGAGGATGACATTGCAAAGGTGGCCCAAGTTGATTGGATCATTGAGGTGGTTGTAGAGCGATTGGACATCAAAAAGAAGGTTTTTGAGAATTTGGAAAAATTCAGAACTCCCGGAACTTTGATCACATCCAATACCTCAGGGATACCCATTAAATTCATGAGTGAAGGTAGAAGTGACGATTTTCAGAAACATTTCTGTGGGACCCACTTTTTTAACCCCGCCCGATATCTGAAACTGTTTGAAATCATCCCAGGTCCAAAAACTTCTCCAGAAGTATTGGAGTTCCTCAACGGTTATGGGGAGAAATTCTTGGGCAAGACTTCTGTGGTTGCCAAGGATACCCCTGCATTTATAGGAAATAGGATTGGTATTTTCAGTATTCAGAGCTTATTCCACATGGTCAAGGAAATGGATCTTACCGTGGAGGAAGTGGATAAACTGACAGGCCCTGTAATTGGCAGACCTAAATCGGCCACCTTCCGAACCGTAGATGTTGTTGGCCTGGATACCCTTGTGCATGTTGCCAATGGGATATCTGAGAATTGCACGAAAGATGAGCGTTTGGAACTTTTTAAACTTCCCGACTTCATCGACACCATGATGAAAAATAAATGGCTGGGAAGCAAAACCGGCCAAGGTTTTTATAATAAGGTTAAAAATCCCGATGGATCCAGTGAGATTAAAACGCTTGATCTAAACACCTTGGAATACAGGACCAGTAAAAGGGCAAGTTTTACCACCTTGGAATTGACAAAGACCATAGATAAGGTGGTTGATAGATTCAAGATATTGGTCAGTGGGAATGACAAGGCCGGTGAATTTTACAGAAAAAGTTTTGCCGCCCTCTTTGCCTATGTTTCTCATAGAATTCCAGAGATCACCGATGAGCTTTATAAAATTGACGATGCCATGAAAGCCGGTTTTGGATGGGAACATGGTCCATTCCAAATATGGGATGCCATTGGTTTGGAAAAAGGGTTGGAATTGATCAAGGCAGAAGGTTTGGAGCCTGCGGCGTGGGTAAAAGAAATGAAAACTGCTGGTGTTACTTCCTTTTACGCTGTAAAAGATGGGGCAACGTACTATTACGATATCCCTAAAAAAGCCATAGGAAAGATTCCTGGTCAGGATGCCTTCATCATATTGGACAACATTCGTAAAACTAAGGAAGTTTTTAAAAATAGCGGTGTAGTTATAGAGGATTTGGGAGACGGCATTCTAAATGTAGAATTCCAATCCAAGATGAATTCTATTGGCGGGGATGTTTTAGCCGGACTCAATAAGGGTATTGATCTTGCCGAAAAAGATTTCCAAGGATTGGTAGTAGGGAACCAGGCCGCTAATTTTTCTGTGGGCGCAAATATCGGAATGATATTTATGATGGCCGTGGAACAAGAATACGATGAATTGAACATGGCCATAAAAATGTTTCAGGACACCATGATGCGCATGCGTTATTCATCAATCCCAACCGTTGCAGCTCCCCACGGAATGACTTTGGGCGGTGGTTGTGAACTTTCATTGCATGCAGATATGGTAGTGGCCACAGCCGAAACCTATATGGGATTGGTCGAATTTGGTGTGGGCGTAATTCCAGGAGGTGGAGGATCCAAGGAAATGGCCCTTAGGGCTTCCGATATTTTTAGAAAAAATGATGTGGAGTTAAACGTTTTGCAGGAATATTTCTTAGCCATAGGCATGGCAAAAGTTTCTACTTCTGCATATGAGGCCTTTGATTTGGGGCTCCTTCAAAAAGGGAAAGATGTAGTTGTAGTAAATAAAGACCGGCAAATAGCTACAGCCAAAGCATACGCTAAACTTATGGCAGAAACAGGTTATACGCAACCTCCGAAACGCACCGACGTAAAAGTATTGGGCAAACAAGCCTTAGGGATGTTTTTGGTTGGAACAGATTCTATGCAAGCCGGAAAATATATTTCCGAACACGATAAGAAAATCGCCAACAAATTGGCCTATGTAATGGCAGGGGGCGACTTATCAGA